>CAZEZV010000107.1:0-12824 GCA_964516725.1 uncultured Phycisphaeraceae bacterium | reverse complement strand
GCCCAATCTCCGCAGGTGTCAGAGGTTCCATTTGAGAGCCGTGCAGCGTTGGGATAACTCAAGAACGTGCTGTTGGTTTCTAGGCTGAGCGTGTGCGTGCCGTTGGAACTGCCGCCGCCGCACCCACACTCGCCGTTGAACGTTGCGGTGGCGATGGTGCGGACGCCGCTGTTGTACGTGAACTTGTGTGAGGCGTAGCTGGCCAGAGTTCCATCGCTCTCGCTGTCGATGTTGCCGCTTGGATACGCGACTTTGTAGCGCCGGGATGCCTCCGGACCCACAACAAGTTTGACAAGGTGCTGCTGCCCGCTGCCCACCTCATATCGATAGTAGGTCTTGTGCACAAGACTTCCGCCGGAACTCAAGGGCATGGTGACAGTCGCGAGTTTCAGGTCGCCGCTCAGGCCGGTTGTGCCCGCGTCGGTCGAGGCGTAGTACGAGTATTCGACGCGCCCGACTTCGCTGACGCCCGTGGGACTCGCCCAGGTTCCGCCCGTCTTGATGCTTGCCACGACACTTGTCAGACGAGGCACGCTGTCCACATTGGTGTAGGTGAATGCAAAGTTGCGGTCCGACGCATCGACGATGTTGGTGACGCGTGCGGTCTTGGTGCCGCTGTCGGTGATAAACGCGCTCAATGCCGCCGACTTGCTGTTGGACGTGCCGATGTACGACGACGAGCCGTTGCCATCTTCGTCGGTGACTTTCCACAACTGGCCTTGCGCACCCTGCGCATCGCCATCAAAGTCAAAGAACGTCATCACGCGGCCAGAAGTATCCCGCACTTCAATCACGCCCGGATCGCCCGATCCGTCTGCCACAATCGTCGCCGCCGCCAGCGTGCCATTCACACCAGCGAACAGCGTAGTCGAATTGCCCACCAAGCGGAACTCCATCACGCGGGTTGCACCCACTACCAAGTACAACATGTCGGTACCGCTGAAGGCAGTACCTTTGATCAGTTCAGGGCGTGCGCCCTGGAACCAGTTGTACCCCTGATAGCCGTCATTGCTGTATGCGCCGCTGTTGTCCTGCGCACCGTTGTAGGAGCGGCTGATCACCACGCCCGGTCCATTGGTTGGGAACGAGAGGTCAACGTCGCCCAAGCGGGCCGACAGCGTGAACAAGTCCACATCGCGGATCGTGCTGTCCACTTCGCCGCCCCCAAAGCCCACCGCATAGGCACGCTGCGAGTAGAGTGGACGGATGCCCTGGCCAGTTGCCAACGCGCCGGTGCTCGGGTGACCGGATGCCATCGTGCCCCAGTATTGCGTGAGCGAACTGTTGGTGCCTTCGTCGATGGCACCAGCGTCATCAGCCGCCCACGCGGTGTTCGGTGCAATCGAGCCGATCAAACCCGTTGACGCGAGCCACGCAGCGCGAGCAAAAAGACCACCCGAAAAGCCGGAACGGCACGACAGAGAAGACCAACGCATGGGAACCTCCAAGGAGTTCACTGCTGACTGCTGCTGTCCTTCATCAAGTCAAACGGAACAGCCCCACCCCCCAGAAGCTCTGTCCCGCATCACCCGGATTGCCTGTGCGCTGCGTTGCGCAACGTCACGACATGCAACATTAGAACCGAAGAGAGTTCGCTCCGCAAGAGCGCGGAATGGGAAATTCAAAATAATTCTTCTACGCCAGTTCTTCAGAGAATGAAATCGTTTGATAGAAAAATATTTCTCGCGGTCGCAGTTGATTCGTACAAACAAACTGCAAGCAAAATAATTTTGCGTTGCGCTCTTGCAAAGCATGCCAACTTCGGTGATACTGATAGTGACGATGCCTGCGACGGTGCGTCGCACTGCATCTTCGGGAGTTTCATCCATGAAGAAGTTCTCGTTGCTGCGTTGGTCCTTCCCGCTGGTTGGGTTACTTGCCGCAGGTGCAGGTGCTTACATCGTCACCGTGCCCGGCGAATCCAGATTGCGCGTGCCGATCTCGTGCAGCAATCTCACCGCGATGCTGCTCAGCGAAGTCTCGATCACGCCGACGACACTGGCGGCGATGGGCGCAGAAGAATCGCAAGTGTCCGGCATTGTGTCTGCGGCTCGTGCGCTGTGTGAGAACGAGGGTGGCGCGTTCGGTCAAGCTCACGTCGCCTATGAACAGGCGATGGAACAATTGAACAGGCTGGAACTGAAGGGGTCACGCGGCGCACTTGACGAGCTTGGACTCTCGCAACTGACTGCTTCCCGAGAAGATGTCGCGGCGCTGCGTGGCGAGCGAGCGCAACTGGTCTCACAGATCGAAACACTCGTGAACTCCACGCTCAACGAACAACAGCGAGCCGTGTGGTCCAACATCCGTGCGGCGAAAGATGTCGAAGTACCCATCGCCCACAAGGTCGTCGCACGTAGCGAAGCCGAGTGGATTGCAACGCGCAACCGTATCGCTGAAGATCGCACACAGGCAGCGATCGGCTCAAGCACGCACCAACCCTCCGAAGTTCATCCCGAAGTTCAGGTCGTGCAAATGGCGATTGAACAAAATCTTCCGTCCGTTCAGGAAGCCTGGAATGGATCATTGCAAAACTGAGGCTGTACACAGCACTTGCTCACAACTTGAACGTGTCACTGTGTTGCATACGCAATACTTGTTCACATCCCCCCACAACTGGCGGGTTGACAGCACTGTTTGCGCGTCTCGCTCGCGCGCTTGTGCGTTTGATCAACGAAAATCTTCACTTGCCTCGATGCCAGCACCCATAGCGATGCACTTCTTGGTATGCTACTCGCTCGGAGGTTTCGCATGTTCCTGCGTGATCTATTCCGGGGTGTAGATGGCTTGGGGGCGCGGCGGGCGCCTGTGATTGTTGCTCCGCCCATACGTCGCGTTGGAACTTGGCCGCAAGATGCGGTGATGCTGGAGTTGGCGGCGGGAGATAGTTTGGCGATTCGAGATTTTCTTTCGGGCATTCAGATATTTGGTGCGTCGGGGTCGGGCAAGACGAGCGGCAGTTTGGCGTTTCTTGCTCATGCGATGCTGCGTGATGGCTGGGGGATGTTGGTGCTGACCACCAAGCCCGGCGAATCGGCGCAGTGGGAACGATGGGCGAAAGCATGCGGACGTGGCCATGACGTGCTACGGATTTTTCCCAATGGGCCGCATCACTTCAACTTTCTGGAATATCTCAACCGCCATCCCGATCCGGGTGCGTCGATCGCGACCAACATCGGCGACATCTTGATGACGCTCGCCAAGCACGCCAAGCCCAAGGCCCAGGGCACGGAAGCCAGCGAGTTCTTCGCCGAGTCGGCATCACGTATGGTGACGCAGGCGATTCACCTGCTGAGAGCGGCGAACGAACCGCTGACGCTCGAAGCGATCAGCAAGGTCATAAGTTCGGCACCGAACCACCCGTTGGAAATCGAGCAAGACAACTTCGCCGAGCGGTTCTTGCCGATGTTGCTGCGGCGTGCTCAGGATCGACGTGCCCCCAATCTCGAATCCATGTGCGAATATTGGTTGCGTGAGTTTCCGGGGATGAACGAACGAACACGCGGCGATGTGGTGTCCACGCTTACCTCGGTGATCTTTCGATTCACCGAGCCACCGTTCCGCGAGTTGATCGCCTCGGCTCGCGGTAACAGCTACATCCCTGAACTGACCGACACGGGCCGGATCATGATTTTGGACTGTCCGGTGATTACCTACCAGCAAGCCGGACGATTGTTTCAGATCGCCATGAAGCGTCTGACCCAGCAAGCGGTGCTGCGTCGGAAGAGCGCGGACACCACGCGACCCGTTGCGATCATCGCCGATGAGGCGCAGAACTTCGTGACGCACGCTGACTACGCCTACCAAGCGATTTGCCGTGACTTTCGTGGCTGCACGGTGTACGCAACACAAACCGTGGACAATTACAAAGAAGCCGTGGGCAGCGAAGCGTCGGTTGAAGCACTCTTGGCAAGCCTTGTTACCAAGTTCTTTCACGCCAATGCTGGAACCACCAACAAGTGGGCGGAGAACTTGATCGCCGCCGACTGGCACACCAGCACCAGCGAGTCGTTCAACCAGCGCGGCGAGAAGCATGATCCCAACTTCGGGCTGAGCCAAAGCCAACAGGTGCATCCGCAAGTGCTGGCGGCGGAGTTCACGCGGCTGCGTACCGGCGGGGATCGCAACGGGGGCATGGTGGATGCGGTGGTGTTTCAGCCGGGTCGGGCCTTTGCCCAGTCGGGCAAGCCCATTCTCCGCACGACGTTTCGGCAAGGGAGCTGAGACGCAAGTGGATGTTCTTTCGCTTTTCTGCTCATGGGAGTCTTTGCATGGATCAAGCGTTGAACGAGATGATCAAACAGACCAAGTGCGGAGCCAGCGTGTGGACGACGTTCCGCTGGCTTGCCAATCTGGTGTTTGGGGTGTGCTGGATCGTGGCGTTGCCCGCCGAACTTATGCTCAATCGTCGTATCGGGCGGCGCTACGCGGGGTTGCTGCCGCTGCTGTTTGCGATTCCGGTGTTTTGGCTATTCGTCGAACTCGGGCAAGAAATGATGGCCAATAGCTTCAAGGGAGCTTCTCGCTCACAACTGCGTGCGATGAACTTGCCCGAGCATGGCTTCTCGGCATTGTGGCCTTCTGGCGTGTTGTTGGGGCTTCTGGGATTGTGCCTGATTGGGCATCGTCTGGCTAACTGGCACCGCTTTCGTTCCACCGAGCAAGTGCATAGTTTCAGCAACGGCATCCCATTCTGGGTGTTGCCGCCGATGTGGTTGATCAAGCTGCTGCCAAAGCCCAAGCCACCCGTTCCGCAACCAAAGACCGCTTCTCCCGAGCAACCCCAGTTGCCCGCCTCTGCTGATGTCACGCCGGACACAGACGGGCGCGTGACAATGGTTGGTTCCGCGATCGACACAACAGCGGAAGTGGTGCTGGCAACCACGCCACCATCTGCCGTGATCGAAGCCAAACCCGCAGCGCCATCAAGCAAGCCGCTCGATGGTTCGCTGCGTTGGGTGCTGGATGCGGCAAAGGCGATTGTGGCCCATCTCAAAGGTGAATGGCGCAGCTTCGTTCACGAATGGCGGCAGGGCGAGATACCCACTGGCGCGATCACCTGGATCGCATCAACAATCGTGCATCCAATCTTGCTTAGCGTCGTCAGTGTTCCGATTGCAGCGTTGCATGTGGGGTTTGGAGCGTACTTGGGCTTTGCCGCGATTGCGATTTTTGTGAAGGCAAGGATTCAAAAAGCCCTCGTCGTCGAAAGCGTTTACGACATCTTCGATGCCAGAATCGAACAAGAGTTCACAAGCGCCCTCGCCCACCCCGGCAGGCTGCGGGCGGTGGAACGCACCGGCTTCGCCGTCCCCGGTATCGCCCGCATCGCCGCCCAAGCCGTCAGCCAGTCGAGCCAACCATGCGGCAAGCTTGATCCACAGTTGGAGGCGTTGATGTTGCCGGCGGGAGACAGCGGAACTGTCTAACCCTTCGACGATGCTGTTGAATTAAATCGGCTTGGTCAATCCCACGTTGACGAGTTGGAAGTGCGGCGACGAATCAGGATTGCACCGGCCATGCTCGTGGCCAAGATGCACATAATCGTTGCGATCATTTCGAGTTCCAATCCAAGCACGCTTAACCGTTTACTTCGGCCGGGTTGCATGCCGCGATGGAGAACCTATCATCACCGATCACTGGAGCACCACGCGCGATTCCCGACCGGAGTTCCCAGCATGGCCGCGAACAAAGTTCCGACCGTCGCCTCTCTCAATGCCGGGCTCTTTGACCTCGTGGCGACGATGCCAAAAGCTCGCACGGAACTTGTTGATTTCTACTTCAAGGACAAGATCGACGAGTATGTCCGTGCGATTCAGGTCGCACCGGGTCGAAAGACCGTGTCCGTGGTTGCCTCAAGCGCCGATGCATCGACGGCGATTCGGCGAGCGATGATCGTCGCCGATCTGGTGACGTTCAACGTTGACGCTTACATCCAAGCTCCGGCCCTTGCTCTGCTACCAATCCCACATGACTTCGCAAGTTCAATATTTGTGCTCATGGCAATGCAGCAAACAGGTAGCGACGGGCCTTGGCGGCCCATTTCGCTCGAAGCCTGGTTGCTCACCATGGAGTCAATTGCCACCGGCAAAATCGATCCGTCCCTCGCGGCACAGCTATTTGGTACGGAATGGACGCGGGAGGGGACGCCGCGCTGGGAACGGACGCAGTTTGCATTCATCGACGACCATCAGGTCACGCAGGTGCCGAAAGGTTGCCAACTTGTGGGTGGGCTCAGCCATGTTCAGATTCCGGCAGGCGACAACCTGCTCGCCGACGTAGAGCCGTTGATGCGTTCTGGACGAGTGGCGTTTGCACCGTTCTTCTGTGGGCAACCCACGATGGCCACAACTGGCGAGGGCATCTTGAAGTCGGACATGCTCGACAGCGCATATCTGACTGGGACTGCGGCGACTGCGGAGAGAGGAGTCGCCGTTGATCCCTTGCTGGGCCTGGAGATTCCGTATCTAGAAAACATCCCACTGCCACTTCTCGCCAAGGTTCTCGACGACGAGGGCGAGTCTCTCGCGATGTTCCGCCGGAAACTCGATCGTGCCGTGGAGGACTTGGCGTCGGCCAAAGACGCTGCCGACGCTTCAAGGAGGGTCGTGAAGCTCAAACGCGAAGAACTGGAAGATGAACTCGACAAGGTGCGGCAAGTGTGCGAAAAGGTCTCGCGGATGCATTCCATTGCACGGACAGGCGCCTATGTCGCAGCCACAGCGCTCTCCGTCGGGGGCGTCTATGGCCTCGCCCTGCCATCGGTCATCGCAGGGTGCAGTGCGCCGATCGCCGCTGCGCTCAAAGCCCTCTATGACGCATATGAGGCGAAGCGCGAAGCACGACGATCATCCATGTACTTCGTTTGGCGCCTCTCCAAAGTGGTGCCTCGATAAGTAGGCGTGGTGACGATGCGCAAATCACCGTTGGGTGTTGATGTCGGGAGCCACTGCCCTCCGGGACGCCCCGCCGCGTCCTCAACCCTGACCTCCGCGCACAGTGACGTTCATCAGCCTCTTGACAGGCAGCATGGACGGATCGAAGTCAACGATCCCATCCGACGTTAGGTCGCGTAGCTTTGGCGGAGTAACGATCCGGAGCACGCTGTCTCGGACATCGCCGACAAAGCATGAGCCGAGCGCATCCGCCATGAAGACGCCGAGCGGCATAGCGCCCGCGATCCAGTGCTCGCACTCCAGCGGAAGCAGGCCACCGTTCTGCTGGCATACACGCGACTCCGCGTAGACGCGCGATGCCGGAAGGACCATGACGCCCGTGTTCCAGAGAGAGAACGGAGGATCTCGCAGCGGTAGGTAGCGCCAAAAATCTCGTGGTGGAAACGGGAATGGACCGAACTCCCTGTAGAACGGGTAGAGCCCAGCGGGAGGTTTGATCCATCGGCTCACGATTTCAGCAGGCACGCCGTTGAACAGAAGAAAGAATGAGGCCGGTGTGACGCTGAGCATCTTCCTGGCCTGTTCTTCACCACGTCCGCGAAGTTCATCAAACGTCGGGGCAGCCTCCGGGCCGTACATCCGCTTGCACTGGAAAAGGATGCCCTTGCTAATGTTGTAGTTTGGCCCTTCGATGTGCAGGCGGACGCCAAAATCGGCACCGAATTTTCGCTCCTCGCCGGCCACGTTTGTGGCATGAAACTCCACATCCATCCGCACACCATCAGGGAGAACCTGCTGGCGGACATCGCCGATACCCGTGTTAACCGCCGTCTCAAACTCGTCGATTAAGTCGTCTGTGTCCGACTCTTCGCGTCGTTCTGTGGTGCCCTGTTCCTCGCTCCGTCGCATCGAGCGATGACGCCGTTCTTCAACGCGGCGGCTTGCGTCGCCAAAAACACCACCCACACGGACGGCAACACGAGGATCATTGAAGGGTCCGAACATGCAGCCATTGTAACGATTGCCCATGCCGCGACTGCCGCTCCCGGCACCCCCCGCCCAAGGCATTCGGCATGTACGTCAAGGGCGGGTGGTCCTTCTCCGGGCGGGAGAGGTGCCGGAGAGAGGGCACCAGCCCTCTTTGGCATGAGCGGTCCAAATCGACGCGTGAGTTGGAATCACCGACGGGTCGTGTGGATGCTGGCGAGTCAAGCGCGCCTCCGCCCCTGCCCAGGCGCTTTGTATGCCCGATCACCCGGATCGCGAATCCACTCACGATCTTGGGCTCGTCCAGCCAGCGTGCCGCCTTCTTGCGATGCGTCACCAATTCCGGTCCCAAGGTCGGAAATCGTAAACAATCGGTAGACAAAGTCGTGGATGCGTTGGTGAAGCCCGATGGTGACGGCCAGATGTGGTTGATCGGCACCAATCAACGTCGCTGCCGCGTTTGCGCCTGCCGAAGGTTCCCATTGGATCAGCGGCGGTTGCAGAGGTGCCCACAGATCGTCGCCGGTGCCCATTGCATCCAATCCTTCACGCACAACGATCGTCCAATCGCGCAGCGCCTCGTCGAACTCGTTCGTGAATCGGCACCGGACGGGCTTAAGCCAGCGTGGGCACGCGAGATGGCTTGATGAATGCAACACTGCACGATTATTGGTAATAGACGAATACTACTGGTTCGTACGATCTGATAAAATTTCCAAAGATCGCAAGCCAGCGATTAGAGCTTCGCCTCGTACTCACGTACAAAGTCGGTGAGGGAAATTCCGAGTGCCTTCAGCCAATTGCGCAACTGGATAATGTCGAGACGCAGATCGCCCTGCTCTTGCTTGCCGACGGTGGTTTGGTGTAGTTTGAGCTTGGCTGCCAGTTGCACTTGGGTGATGTTCCGCTCGTGCCGTGCGTCGCGGAGCATTTCTATCAGAATCTTGTACTCCCTGGAATAGATGGTCTTGGTTCGCATGGGGTTGGAACTCCAAACCCACACCATCTAAGCCATCATGGCGTAAGCAAACTTGTCGTAAGCCAAGATGGCATATCATCCCTTGTCCCGTTGCTGGGGCACAAAGGGGAATGAACCATGAAAAGCACGATTGAGTTGGCGTCTGTTGCAATTGACCTTGATCCACACAACCCGTACGACGGGTCGCGGGTCTTTGCGGCACTCCTCCGTTGGGCCGAGCAGGCCGTAGCCGCGATGCACAAACAAAGCCGCGGCGTCCCAACGGCGCTACTGGGGCGGCTTCGCGGCAACCAACGCGGCTTGCACTTCAGCGAGCTTGTGGCACGGCTCGAATCGGATCATCACGTCACCATGCAGACACCGTTTGAGGGTTCCTTGAAGGTAAGCGGCGCGGTATGGGTTACAAGCGAGGTGCTGGGAGCATCCATTCGCGGCATGGCCGGCAAGAGCTCGCTCGCCAAGTTGCGGTGGGAAGCTGGGGCCGATGACTTGCCCATGCACGTGCACGATCATTCCGATCGGTGCATCATCGTCCTTGAAGGGCGGGGCTTTTTCCATGTCACGGACGAATCGGCGGATGAGTTCAGCGGTTCTTCGGTGCGCACGATCCCGGCGCGGGAACGAGATGTGTTTCTGTTCTCTCGCGGCGTGGTGCACACGTTCAGCACGCTTGATCAGCCGATGACGCTTCTTTCATGCCAATTGCCATTCTTTCCCTTTGACCACCCCGACCAGTACCGCTTGCCGCGTGTGCGCTGGACGGCAGCAACGCGCCCCGACAACTACGCGCCAAAGATCGGCACGGATGCGTGCTGGCAAGTGCTTGCGGAGACAGTGGCGTTGACACAGAAGCCCCAAATCTCGTTGCATGACTTGATTGTGTAGGGCGTGACGAATGCGACCTCGTTCAGCGTGATTCGTACTCGCGCGACACCATTTCGTACCATGCTGTCTTCAAGCTTTCCTGGGTGAAGGGTTCCAGACTCCGAACGCGAAATCCGAGGTCGCAACTCGTGTCGGATGGTTCTGGGAGATTATCCGCCCGAATGGTCATCGGGATTGGATACATTCCCGCTCGATTGGCGCCGAAGTATATTGGATATTCCGCCCACGCCGTTGCTTTGGGCTGGATGCTTCCAAATTCAATATCAACGCTCCAGCGGTCACCGAGGTAACGGACGGCAACAGAGTTCTTTTCGTGTATGGATCGAATTGCGTAGACCGGATTGCTTCTCGTGTCCGGCTTGTCCGGCAATTCTCTGTAAACTTCCAAGCATGAGGATTGGGCGACCTCAAAAGACAGACGCACCTGTTCTGCGTTCACACCAGAAATATTCTCTATCGCAAAACCAACCGGTCGAGCTATGCCAATCGTGCGGAAGTAAGTCGCAAGTTCCCGCCAGTAATTCCGATTAACGGAGAACATCGCCGGGGCGCGCAGATTGAAAGGTCCGCTATCGTCTTCCCGATAGTCTTCAAACACGTCGAGTTCTAGTGGTGGGCGTGCCGAAACATCGAAGGACATAGGCTCAACGACTACTTTTCGTGTCGACAAGTTCACCAGCAACAACTTGAGTATCGGTGCATCAGCTCCACGCGATATTTCGGCATCTGTTTTCCCCATCCTCGCGATGACTTCGGGGGTCGCCGCGGCGGTACTGCTTCCGAGTCGGTAGTAGACCACGCCTGCGCGGACGCCGCCGTAATCTCTTGTGGCGTACACAGGCCGTTGCTGGCAAGGGATGATGATTGCCCCCAAGGATTTGCCATGAAGCGTGTGCTGCTGGTAGGAAAACTGCACAGGAACATTCGTCTTCGAGTTGACAAACTGTTGAAGAGCCGCATCGTCGATGTGTTCTGTGATACCAACCACCTGAGCCGCACTTCCTTTTACTTCTTGAACGCCAAGCAATATGACCGCGTCTGCCCGGCGAAACGCGTTTGCGAATGCCAGTACATCTTTGAGCAATTCACTCTTGTCGGAGTCAGACGCGTTGAGGAAGCGATACTGCTGGCTCTTGAAGTCCAGCGATGTGCCTTCCGATTCTTGCAAAAGCGACTCGATATTCATATCACGTTAGTTCAGCTAGGGGTTTCAAGGCTCAGTCGTCAACGCATGCCATTCTTCTAGGCTTCCTTATTGGTCGCAGCCTCCGCCTTTGCGCTGGCGACAACGGGAATTGCAGGCAGTTCCTTCGCTACGTGATCATGGATTGCCTTCGAAGGCTCCGATGGACTTTCGGCTGTGGCCGTCGCGCTACCCGACCAAAGACTCCAACCATATTGCACGCTAACCCAAAGGACCGCCACGCCTGCGATGACCAGGTATTCTGGACGCGGCGGCAGCTCTCTTAGCTTCGCAAAGAACGGCGTCAGAACCAAAATTGCACCGAAGAACATGCCGCAACCTGTTGATATCGCGGCAACGGCAACCGGAAGCGAAGGTTTGCGTTTATGGCGAACACAGCCGACAAGATGTACGACAAGAAAAGTCAGTCCGGTGAGTATTGTCCCGTAGTCCACCCAAGAGAGCTTCACTTTTGCCCTCCTTGGTCAGCTTTGGCACCGAGAAGAAGACCGAGCAATCCACCCAACAAAGCGCCACCGGGCCCACCGATTGCTGCACCGAGCGCCGCGCCGCCAATCACACCAACTGCTGCGCCGTCATGCTTTGGCGGCAGATTCGAGGCTTCGAGCAAGAAGACACGTTGGCAATGGGCACACTGATACAGGTCTGGCAGACCATTCGGGCCAATTTCGAGCAAACGGTGACAATTTGGGCATTCGCACTTCACCGCGAGATTCTACGAGCCAACCAAACACGCGGCTACGCATTGTTTTGTTCGAAATAGCAGTTATCTAGGAATGGGATCGTGCGCGACAGTCAACACGTCACGCAGCGAGCGGTACACGAGCACCTTCGGCGACCAATCCACGCATTCGTCCAGGCGAAGCATGATTCCGCGAGCGCCGATGGTTTGGCCTTCTCCGTTCTCGGTAGTCATTCGCTCAGGTTTGTAGCCCAAGTAGATTCCTAGAAGACTAGATTTCGCAAAGTCAACCACAGGACCACCGCTAGCTCCTTCACCCAGCCATTCACTCATTTCCGCAAAGCCCTGACCACGAAAGGACGGCAACCTATGGGAAATGCGTCGCCGAATATGCCCCTTCGAAACAATCAATTCGGGTCTGTCAAGCACAGCGCCATACTGTCCTGTTGCCTTCCCATGATCTTTTAGGAGGTAGGCTGGATACCCCATCGCCGTGAAGTCTCGTGCTGCATGACACATTCCTGCTTGCCACCTACACAGCGGTGTCATGGTGCGGTTGACCACCCGGAAGATCGCCAAGTCCTCTCGCGGGTGAATCTCGATGTCCGTAATGTCGTGTGCTCGAAACTCCGTGTCTTGCGGGAAACATGCAAACACCTTTAGTTGGGATTCTTCGAGTACATGTGCTGCTGTGAGGCACCAGCCGTCAGACGAAATCGGAAAACCCGTACCGCATAGGCCATGCCACTCGATATCACCGTTCTGCGACTGGTTGCCCACACCAATTGGGAACACCCAGTAATCGAGACGGTCAGACGCGCGAAGAGGCTCGCTTGGAATACTCATCGCGTCACTGTATTGCGACCGGCACATGAAACTTCGGACAATACTTGTTGCCTGACACTGTCGTGGAGCGTTGGTATTCGCAATTGCACCGACACTCGCCGAAGCAACGTGTGGCATATCGGCAGGCAATACAGAACTGTCTGTGGTACGTCGCGATTCGGTGCGAGCGCGCACTGCACCGAATTCTGCACCGCCTATTGGCGGATACTGCGAAATCCAACTACAATTTGACGTAGTTCGTTTCCTGCCGGGGTCGTTTGGTGTGTTTGCTTGCCTACACGCAGAACGATCACTACCTCTTCCCGATCACGATCTCCGACTCCGAGCTCGACGAGGGGCTGGGCG
>CAZEZV010000106.1:0-12842 GCA_964516725.1 uncultured Phycisphaeraceae bacterium | reverse complement strand
GTCGTTCAATCATCGCGTGCTCGCGCAGGCGGCGGATTCGGAGATGCCGCTGCTGGAGCGTGTTCGTTTCCTGGCAATCTTCACCAGCAACCTCGACGAGTTTTTCATGAAGCGGGTGGGATTGCTGAAGCGACAGGTGTCGGCTGGGGTGGAGACGCCTTCGCCTGATGGTCGCACGCCCCACGAGCAGTTGCGTGCGATTCGTGATGTGGTGACGAGGCTGCTGGATGACCAAACGCAGATTCTGGAGAAGGCGCTGCTGCCTGCGCTTGAAAAGTCTGGGATTCGCGTCGTGAAGGAGTCGGAGCTTTCATCGAAGGATCGGGCCTTCGTTGAAGAGTGGTATCGCGATCATGTGTTTCCAGCGTTGACGCCGCTCGCTGTCAATCCGACCCATCGGTTTCCATTTATCTCCAACTTGTCGAACAACCTTGGCGTGCTTGTGGAGAATCCGGGCGATAGCGTCGCGGCAGCCCTCGCGGCGGCTGCACATCAGGCGCTTCGCGGGAAGAAGGCGCGGAGCGAGCGCGGGCCTGGGCTAGGGAACTCGACCTTTGCTCGTGTGAAAGTGCCCGGGATCATGGGCGGTTTTGCACGGCTACCCGACAAGGGCAGCGATGTGCGGCTGCTGCCGATGAGCGAGTTGATTCGTGGGCACTTGGCGGAGCTTTTTCCAGGAATGAAGATTCTGGATCGATTTGCGTTTCGTGTCACGCGCTCAGCGGGCATTCAGAAGGACGATCTGGACACGGCGAATCTCTTGCAGAGCATCGAAGATGATCTCAAGCAACGCCGGTTTGCACGCGTCGTGCGCATTGAGATCGAGCAAAGCGCGAGCGCGCAGACGGTGCGGTGGCTGCTCGACAAGTTAAACGCCGACCCGCAGGACTTGTATGAGCGGTCCATGAGCATCGACACGCTCGCTCTGTCGGAACTCGCGGACCTCAATCGACCGGAGCTCAAGTTCAAACCCTGGAAAGCTGTTGTGCCGATGCGGTTGAGCAATGCGCCGGGCGCTGGCGGCGGAGCGAACCCGGCGAACTTCTTTGCGCAGGTTCGCAAGCAGGACATTCTCGTTCATCACCCATACGAGAGTTTTCACGCGAGCGTCGAGCGGTTTATCGCCGCAGCGGCATCAGACCCGGATGTGGTGACGATCAAGCAGACGCTGTACCGCACGACGCCGGACAGCCCGTTCATTGAGAATCTCGTGCGTGCGGCGGAGATGGGGAAGCAGGTTGCGTGTCTGGTCGAGTTGCGTGCGCGATTTGATGAAGGACGCAACGTGCGGTTTGCGAGGCAACTTGAACGCGCGGGCGTACACGTCGCGTATGGCGTTGCGGGCCTCAAGACCCACTGCAAAACCAGCCTCGTTGTGCGTAAGGAAAAGAGCGGGCTGCGGTGTTACGCGCACCTGGGGACGGGCAACTACCACCCAAAGACGGCGCAGTTGTACACCGATCTTGGATTGCTCACGTGCGATGAAGAAATCACGGGCGACCTGGTACACCTGTTCAACTTTCTGACGGGGATGGGCAAGGAACCGGTGTGCAAGACGCTGTTGGTTGCGCCGTTTACGCTGCGCGAGCGCGTGAATCAGATGATCCAGCGCGAGATCGAGCACGCGAAGAAGGGCAAGCCGGCACGCATCTGGGCGAAACTCAACGCGATGGAAGATCGCGACATGACGGATCGCCTGTACGAAGCGAGCAAGGCGGGCGTGCAGGTACATCTTGTGGTCCGAGGGTTCTGCTGCTTGATTCCGGGAGTGAAGGGATTATCAGAGAACATCCGGGTGAGCTCCGTGGTCGGGCGATTCCTCGAGCACTCCCGCGTGTTTCACTTTTCGGGAGGTGCGGTTGATCCGCTGGACGGCGACTGGTACATCTCCAGTGCGGACTGGATGTATCGCAACTTGTCGAATCGCGTCGAGGTCGCGTGCCCGGTGCGGGATCGCGATGCGCGCCAGCGGATCGCGAGGATGTTCGACGTTCACTTTGCCGACAAACGCAACGCGTGGGACCTGCGGATCGACGGTGTCTATGCGCTGCGCGAGGCGAACGCGAAGTTGCCGGCGGAGAGTGTGGAACGGCAGGGGACGTTTGAGACGCTCATGCGTGATGCGATGGCGTGATTACTTCTTCCGCCTTGCACGCTCTGCATTCACGAGATCGATGGCTCGCTGGATCGCCTGATCGACTTTGTCGTTGACGATGAACACGTCGTACACACCCGACTGCCGCGCCGCTTCGATCTCAGCTTTCGCGGCGGTGAAGCGTTTCGTGATCTGCGCTTCGTCCTCGCGCTTGCGGGCTTTGAGGCGGTCGAGCAGGACCGTTTCGTTTGGCGGCAGCACGAAGATCGCGAAGGCGTCTTTGATTTGGCGCTTCACGGCGATTGCGCCTTGCACATCGATCTCGAGAATCATCAGGCGGCCTCGGCGGAGTTGCTCGACGACCTGAGCCTTGGGCGTGCCATATTGCTTGCCGTAGACGCCAGCGGTTTCGAGGAAGTCGCCCTTGGCCTTCATGGCGTTGAAGACGCCGTCGGTGACAAAGTGGTAGTCAACGCCTTCGACATCGACCGGGGTTTGGGCGCGCGTGGTATAGGACACGCTGAAGACGGAGTCGGGAACGCTGCGCTCAACGCCGCGAGTGATGGTGGTCTTGCCGGCGCCGCTAGGGCCGGAGATGATGAGGAGGAGACCGTTGTCGGTGTCTGTGGAGAGGCGGTGGGACATGAGCGCGAAGGTAGGCGGGGTGCGGAGTAGGTCGAATAGGTCCTATGGGACTTATGAAAGTTGGCTGCCGATCAGGTCGTTGAGGACCGCAGCCCGCACAATCACGCCGTTGGTGACTTGGCGCAGGATGACACTTCGTGGGCCATCAGCGACCTCCGCATCAAGCTCAATCCCGCGATTGATCGGCCCCGGATGCATGACAATCGTCTTCGGCTTCAACTTTTCCTCGCGGGCCTGCGTCAAGGCGTAGAACTCGCGGTATTCGCGGATGGAGGGGATGAGGGGGTTGGTGGCGGGTGCGCTGGTTGACGCCGGGCCGGGGTTCTTGGCTCCGTCGTAGCGCTCAAACTGGATGCGGAGCATCATGATGGCGTCGAGGGTTGGAAGGACGGCGTCGAGGTCGTGGGTGACTGTGCAACTGCCGCGATTGCGTTTTTCACTTGGATCGCCCGCCGGGGCTCCCGCAACTCCCCCACTACCCAACGCTTCGAGACTACGCGGCGCAAGCCCCACCGGTCCCACGCACACAACGTCCGCACCCAGCGTCGTCATCGCCGCGATCGCGCTGCGTGCAACGCGCGAGGCGGAGATGTCGCCCACGATCGCTATGCGGATGCCAGAGAGGTCGAAGGTGTCGAGGCGGCCCAGCGACTCGGCGAGGGTATAGGTGTCAAGCAAACCCTGGGTGGGGTGCTCGTGCTTGCCGTCGCCCGCGTTGAGGACGGGGATATTCACGCGCGAGGCGATGAGAGCCGCGGCTCCGCTCTGCTTGGCGCGGACGACGAGTGCCGAGACGCCCATTGCTTCGATGTTGCAGGCAGTGTCGATGAGCGTTTCGCCTTTGCTGACGCTGGAGTTAGAGCCCAACAGGTCAATCACGTCCGCACCGAGGCGCTTCGCGGCAACGGTAAAGGAGAGGCGGGTGCGGGTTGAGTCTTCGAAAAAGAGGTTGGCGACGACCCGGCCTTGGAGCAGGCGATTGCAGTCTGCGGGGTCCGTTTCCAACCGCCGAGCCATGTCGCGAGATTGGGTGAGCAAACGGACAAGGTCTGGGCGGGACTTGGCTTGTAGCCCGAGGAGGTGGCGGGCTGGGGTGCGGGGAGGCATGCGGGAAGGTAGAGGGGGTGTAGCACGAGCATCCTGCCCGTGCCACGCTTGGAGGGGCGTTGAAAAATTGGCGGTTCGGATTTCTTGTGTGGCGGCAGTGGACGCCGATACCCAAGCGGCTACGGTGTCCCCCTTGCGGCGGAGTTATTCGGGTTGAAGGAATCGACCCAGACGACGAACGCAGGACGGGAATCGTGGAATGGAAAGCCGATCAGACAACGTTCGCAATGGTTCGACTGGGCAAACTGCCTCGTCGGGCCAAACGCAGGCACAAATGGCACAAGCACCAATGGCAGAGATTCATGGAGGAACTATGCCGACTCTTCGCGCGTCATTGCCGACAACTCGGGACTCGATCACCCACAAGTTCTCGATCGGGAACCATGAGGGGTACTTGACCATCGGCCTCTATCCCGATGGCAGGCCCGGCGAGATTTTCATCAAGATGGCGAAGGAAGGCTCAACGATGTGCGGCATGTGCCAGGCCTTCTGCCGGGCATTCAGCCTGTCAATCCAGCACGGCCTGTCGCTCGACGACGCCCTGCTGCGCTTCCGCGGCATGCGCTTTGAACCCATGGGCTACACGAGCAATCCGGATATCCCGGAGGCGAGCAGTATTGTGGATTATGTGGCAAGGTATTTGGAGTTGCATTTTTGTAATGTGCATGCTCGGTGATGCCTTTCGCGTTGAGCGACTGCACCCAAGGATCGTACAATAAATGCGCATGCGATCTGCATCCAAGTCTCGGGAGTCCTACACCGAGGGACCGGCGGAATTCATCAGGAGCCACAGCAAGCGCGGAGCAATCGCGTTGGGCTGCTTTGCGTTGTTCTGGTGTGGTGGGGTTGGTGTCGCAAATGTGATGATGGGGCGTTGGGTCTTGAACCAACTCCACGCACAACTCACATACATTCCGACACCCGCCCAGGTCTTGGCGAGTGAGGTGAAGATCGACTCCGACAGCGATAGCACGACTTACTCAGCCAACGTGTTCTTCGAATACGACGCGGCGGGCACGCGACACACTTCGAATCGGTTTCGTCACGGACACTTCACGGGAAACAAAGCGTCGGCTCAAGCGATCGTTGATCGATATCCGGTCGGACTTGAGTTCACTGCGTGGCGCGACCCGAAAGACCCGCGACGTGCGATTGCATACAACAAACTTACCGGCGCGGACTTTATGTTTCTGGTGTTTCTCACGCCGTTCAATGCCGCGGGGCTCCTTCTCATCGCGGGTGTTGCTCATCCGTTCGTTCGACGCTCCACGCGCGGCGCGGGAGAAACATTGCTTTCTGATGATGGATCATCCGCGCGACTGCGATTGTCAGATTCGAAGCCGATCTATTCGCTGATTGGCTTCCCAGCAATCATCTGCTTTGGGAGTTCGCTGTTCATTGCGTTTGTGTGGGGATTCGATCCGCCTATTCAATTCCCGCTCATCGCTTTGGGCATTGCAATCTCGGTCGGTGTGTGGCAAGCCGTGACTACTGCAGGACGACTCAAGCGAGGCGATGACGACATGATTCTGGATCGTCGCACAAAGTCGCTCACGCTACCGGTGAAGCTTCGCAAGGAACTCGGCGCAGAGTCGATCAAGTTTGCGAGCATCGATCGCATCTGTGCGATCGAACATCGGACAAGCAATGACAGCGATGAAACTGTGTTTTATGACGTGAAAATGCAGCCGGTGGGAGGAAATCACGTTCCGGTGCTGCGGTTGATGAGAATGGTGGAAAAAGAACGAGCCGAATCGCTCGCGGCGTGGCTGCGAGAGCAGACCGGCGCGATGGCTGAAAGCGGAATTGATGTTACGGGCGCGAGTTCGTCGCACCCCGTCCAGCCACATACCCACTCGCCCACGCCCATTGAAAGTTGAACCCACCGATGCGCCCGTCGACGTCGAGGACTTCGCCGCAGAGGTACAGCCCCGGGCAGACGCGGCTTTCCATGGTTTCCAGATGCACTTCGCTGAGCGGCACGCCACCCGCGGTGACTTCGGCGAAGAGCCAGCCGCGATCGCCGGTGATGGGGAGGGGGCACTGAGTCGCGAGCGTGATAAGGGCGCGGCGTTTGTCGCGCGTGAGGGTGTGCGCGGGTGAGCCAGCGTCAACGTGAGCCTGATCGCACATCGCGCGGGCGAAGCGTTCAGGGACTTTGTGATCGGTGAGCCAGCGTGCGGGCGTGCCGCGAGTTTGTTTGGCGAATTGCTCCAACTGCTGGTCGGCTTGCTCGAACGTGAGTGCTGGAATCCAGTTGATAATGAGGTGGGATGCCGGGTCGGTTGCTCGCTCTGCGGTGAAGTAGCGAGAGATATCCAGCACGCCCGGGCCTGAGACGCCAAAGTGTGTAAGTAACGTGCTGTTGGTGAAGCTTTTGAGGCGTTTACCGGTGCCAGCGCGCAACTCTATCGTCGCGTCCATGGTGAGGCCGGACAGTGTGCAGAGCCAGTGGTCTTTGTGCAGCGTCAGCGGCACAAGCGCGGGGAACACTCGCGGCGTGATGGTGTGGCCGAGGGATTTTGCGATTTCGTGGCCCGTGCCGTCGCTGCCGGTTTTGGGGAGGGACTTGCCGCCGGTGGCGAGGATGATGCGGTGGGCGCGGATCGTGTCGGCATTCGGCATTCGTGATTCGGCATTCGTGGGTGGTGGACCGATGCCTTCTTCACGAGTATCGAATGCCGAATGCCGAATGCCTTGTGTGTCGCGGTGGATCACGAAGTAGTCTTGCTCGCGCGTCACGCTTGCGACTCTCCACGGATTGGCGATCTCGATGCCCGCATCGCGTGCGGCGCTGAGCAACGCGTCGAGGACTGTGCGGGCGCTGTCGGTGACTGGAAACAACTTGCCGGTGTCTTCGCGTTTGAGTTCGACGCCTTGGTCGCGGAAGAACTGTACTGTTTGTTCGACGGTGAACTGACGCAGCACCTTTTTTATCGCGTTTGGAGACGAACCTGCGTAGGCCCTTTCATCGACGGCGTGGTGGGTGACATTGCAGCGGCCACCGCCAGCGACGAGGATTTTGGCGCCCAGCTTTGCTGCCCCATCAAGAGCGATGATCGAGCACGCTCCATTTGAATGTCGGGCTGCCCATATTGAAGCGAACAGGCCCGCAGCGCCGCAGCCGATGATGGCGAGGTCGCAGGTTGGAGGAGTGGTGGTCACGGAAGTTGGTCAATCAGTCGCAAGTTGCTCGCCACAGGCGAAGATGCCCCCCGAGCCTGTGCCGCCGTTGTTCAGCGAAGTTGGCCTACGAGAATGCAGTAGCCGTCGGGGTCAGAAACGCGGACTTCGCCAGCGGGCATGTAGTGCGGATGGCTGACTGCGAAGACAACTCGGCGGCCGTTGTTTGGCCCGGCTGCGCCGCAGAATTCGCCGCCGTCGTGAAGGCCTCTTTCAAGCAGATGAGTTCGAAGTGCTTTGACGTTGTCGGTGTACATATAGAAGATGACGGCTTGGTCTTCGGGCGCGATGGGACCGCTGGACTGTGCGAACATGATCTTGGCGTTGCCACTCGCGGCACTGCCCCAGAAAGCACGGTCCTGCGCGTCGGACATGCGATTGTCACACTTGAGACCTAGGTGCGCGTAGAACGCGAGCGAGTCGTCGACGCTTGCGACGTGAACGAAGGGGACCAAGGCGGTGACGACAGGCGCTGGGGCTGGCATCTTGGATCGTAGTGCGAACCGCGAATGCAATTACTGCTTGCGGAAATTCGCGAACCACTGCTCACCCCAGACGCCAAAGAGCGGCAAGGGTTGCGCCTTCGCGTTGATGGCGTTCATGAGGCCGATGATGTTGAAGACGATCAGAAAGATCCAGACGACAAACATGAGTGGGAGAGTTATGCACACGACAAGCGGAATGAAACTCGCGACGCCAGCCGCCGCGGAGATGCACAGCGCGACGATCCACAACACAAGACACTGTTTGCTGTGATACAGCGAGAATGCGTTGTTTCGCATGAAGAACGGCACGAGGAAAAACGGCACCCCGATGAAGTTGATGACGTAGGACACGATTGCTAACGCCTTGCCGCCAGCGACTTCGGCGGGGTCCTGCGCGTGTACTCGCTCGGCGCTTTGCGACAGCGGTGCTCCGGTACCAGTGGTTTGGGAATTGCCTGATGGGGGCGTATTGGGCGCGTCGGTCATGGTGGCTCCTCGTTGAATTCTCAAGCGACTCATTCAAATCGACCAAACGACATATCCGGCGTGAATACACCAAGAAAAGCTGTAATTGGCTTGCTCGACATGTGCCGGTTCCTTGCCCAATGCACAAACCTCTATCCCTCTACCCTTTTGCTCATGCGATTCTTCCTCGAAGAACCAATCTGGCTCTGGACGCTCGCGGCGATCGTGCCCTTTGCGTGGCTTGGCCTGCTGTTGTTTCAGGCGATGGCTCCGATTCGGCGCTGGGTGTCGATTGCTATCCGTGTTCTGCTCACGCTGGCGCTCGCCGCGCTTTTGGCCGGTGTGGCGATGATGCGGGAGACGAACAAGCTTGCGGTGGTCGCGGTGGTCGACGTGTCGGGGTCGGTGGAGCGGTTTTTCCAACCGTCGAAGAACAGTGCCGATGTCGGCGGTCTTGCGGCAAGGGACGCCCGCGACGCAGCGAAGCGATTCTTGCAGGCAACATTGGCGGATCGAGGGATCGAGGACCTTGCGGGGCTTGTGGTGTTTGATGGGCAGGCAACGGTTGCGAGTTTGCCGGGTCCGGGGCGGATTTGGGAACAGGAGTTGATCGGAACGGGCAACGACGGAACGAATATCGCGGAGGCGTTGCGGATCGCGGCGGCGATCATTCCGCCAGACGCCGCCGGGCGTGTGATGTTGTTTACAGATGGCAATCAAACTCGCGGCGATGCGATCGCGGCAGTGCGCGAGGTGCGGAGTGTCGCTGGGCGCGAGCTGCGCGGCGGCTTGCCGATCGACGTTGTGCCGTTTTCGTATCGGCTCAAAGACGAAGTGCTGGTTGAGGCTGTTGACACGCCCCCCACGGCTCCTGCGGAGAGCACGATCAACGTGCGCGTGGTGTTGTGGGCGACGCAGGCGACGCAAGGCACGCTCCAACTGCTGCGTGAGGGCACTGCGCTTGATCTGAATGGTGACGGGCCCGGGCTTGGGCGGCGTGTTGCACTCGCGGCGGGGCGGAATGTTGTGCAACTTGAAGTTGAGTTGGGTGAGGGACGCGTGCATCGCTTCAAGGCGCTGTTTGAGCCTGACGCAAAGACGACGTTCACGAATCAAGAGCTTGCAGGAACTGCCCCTCGCGCGGTGTTTGCTGGTGATCAAGTTTTGGACAACAACCAAGGCGAATCGTTCACGATTTCGCCGGGCAAGGGCTCGGTGCTGCTGATTGATGGCGTGTCGAACGCGATGGACAAGGGCGCGGGTATGACACTTGCCACGACGCTGCGGCGAGCTGGCATTGACGTGACAGCCGTGTCGCCGGAACTCGCGCCAACACAGATACTCGCGCTGCAGGCCTACGACATGGTGATTCTCGAGAACGTCGCGGCGGATGCAATCGATCCGGCGGCGCAGGAGGCGTATGTCGCGTTCGTGCGAGACCTCGGCGGCGGTCTGGTCATGATCGGCGGCCCTGAGTCGTTCGGCGCGGGTGGTTGGAAAGGCACACCCATCGCGGCGGTGTTGCCAGTCGAAGTTGAGTTGCCCGATCGCATCGTCGCGCCAGAAGTTGCAACGGTCTTTGTGCTGGACAACTCGGGCTCCATGAAGCGGCCCGTGCTTGGTTCTCGCTTGTCGCAGCAACAGATCGCAAACGACGCGGTTGCTTTAGCGATTGGCTCTTTGGATCGCAACGACCTTGTCGGTGTCGTGACATTCAACAGCGATGCGGACACGCTGGTGCCTCTGACAGACAATCGCGAAGCCAAGCAGACGATTGAAACCGTGCGAAACATCCGCAGCGGCGGCGGTACGGACATGGCATCCGGGCTTGAGCGTGCGATTGCGCTCTTTGAGGGCGTGAAGGTCAAGACCAAGCAGTGCGTTGTGCTGACCGACGGCAAGTCCTTGCGCGACGACGAACTCATCGGACTGACAGAGAAGTTGCAGAAAATGGGCGTCAAGGTCAGCACGATCGCGGTCGGCGACGACGCGGACACTCAGATGCTCGATCAAGTCGCTCGCAAGGGCGGCGGGACGTACTACCACGCGGTGAATCCGCGTTCGCTGCCGAAGATTTTCCTCAAAGCTGTGAAAGTGGTACGGTCGCCGCTGATTCGGGAGGGGGAATTTCAACCCGCGGTGTTGGCAAGCGGCTCCTCGATGATCGCGGGGATTCGCGAGACACCCACACTGAGCGGCATCGTGCTGACACGCCTCAAGAAAGAACCGACGGTCGTGCAGTCGATGATTTCGTCGAAGGGCGAGCCCCTTCTCGCGTCGTGGCAGGTTGGGCTTGGGCAAGTCGTCGCATACACCAGCGACGCGCACCGGTGGGCGTCGAATTGGCTTGCGTGGCCGGGATATGAGCGGATGTGGGCGCAAATCGTTCGCGCGGCGTCGCGGCCGCCGGATGGCCGCGGCGTGCAGGCGAGTGCGAGCGCGTCGGGCGACGATCTGACGGTGCGTGTCGAAGTGCGCAATGAAGACGGCACGCCCGCGTCAGGGTTGACGGTGCCGGCAACGCTCTATGAGCCATCCGGGAGTTCGCGCGAAATCAACCTGACGGCAACCGGGCCCGGGATGTACGAGGCGAATGTACGAGCGACTGAGACGGGGAGTTATGTTGCTCTAGTGAAACCTGCCGCTGGCTCAAAGAAACTCACAGCGGCGATTGTCGGCACCACGCTGCAGGAAGGTGCCGAGTTTCGCACACTGGCAAGCAACGACTCGCTGATCGCCGCGATTGCGCAGGAGGGCGGCGGGCGCGTGCTGGATGTTTCGCAGCCCCGAGATGTTGATCCTTACAACCGGCGCGGCATCAAGCCCGCCGAAGCGATCATCAGTCTGTGGATGCTGCTCATGAGCGCGGCGCTGGGGTTGTTCCTGATGGATGTCGCGACCCGGCGCGTGGCGTGGGATCGATTCGTCAGCAAGCGATTCAAGTTGCCGGGGCACGAGCGGACGGATGACGTCGGCGCGGCGGGCGTGAAGCAGGTGTCGTCGCTCAAGGCCAGAATCGAGTCAAGCGAGGACAAGCGCCAGGCGGTGCCGTCGCTCGCGCTCAGCGACAGCGATGCAGCGGTGCTTGCGGCGGCGGCGAAGGACCGAAGACGAGCAGAACGACTCGCGGCGGCGCAGCAGGTTGTGCCGAATGTGGTCGCGAAGCATCCGGGTGATGTTGTCAAGCCTGCGGCAGCGTCAAAGGAATCTGCGAAGGCAGAGCAATCAGCCGATGCGTCGCAAGGGTCGGGCTTGTTGGCGGCAAAGAAGCGAGCGGCGAAGCGGTTTGATGAGTGAGCAAGGAGCGAGATGTTGCTGTGTGGTCAACGACACGCACTGTGTTCGTTTCTTGCATCTCTTTGTGCTCTTCGGGCGGCACTGGTACATTTGAAGCGTCCTACTTCTCCTTCGTCCCAAGATTGTCCTTCAGGCTCTGCAAGTTCTTCCGCATCATCCCGGCCCAGTCGCCATCGCCCAGCGGGTCAAGCTGCGCCACGTTCACATTCGCCTGCTTCGCGATGTTCTTGGCAAACGTCGGATCAAACTGCGGCTCGATGAAGATCGCCTTCGCCTTGCTCTTCTGGATCGCCTTCACGATCTGGCTGATTTCCTTCGGCGTCGGCTCGGCACCGGTTCCTGACTTAATCGCGGCGACCACCTTGAGGTCATACCGAGCCGCGAGGCGTGAGTACGCGTCGTGGTGGCAGATGATCGGGTTGCCTTTCAGGGGCGCAAGCGCGGTGCGGTACTCCTCATCGACGGCGCGAACTTCCTTGATGGCGTTGTCTTTGGCTTCGTCGATTTCCTTGAGCGTTTCCGGCGACCAATCAGCCTTGGATTGCTTGACCGCGTCGGAGACCTTCGTCACAAAGCGCTCAACAAGTTCGGGATCAAGCCAGAGGTGCTGGTCAACAACGCCGCATGCGTGACCGTGGTCATGGTCGTGATCATGGTCGTGATCCTCAGTTTGCTTGAGTGATTCAAGCTCGCCCCAATTGAGCACAACTTGCTTGTCATTCTTCGATCGCTTCAGCGCCTGCTCCACGCGCGGCTCAAGCCCAAGCCCAATCAGGACCACCATGTCGGCCTTCGCAAGGCGCGCGACATCGTCAGCGGTGAATTCATACCCATGCTCGCTGCGCCCCGGGCGCATGAGCATCGTGACAGTGCTGCCCTTCGGCAGGAGCGATTCGACGAGGCTCCGGAGGGGCGGAACGGTGACGACGACGTTGAGGGACTGCGAGGCTGTGCTTGGGCGTTCGCCTGTCGTCGACGCGGGCGCGTCCTTTGGCACAAAGGCTGGCGCCTTCTGCGCGAGGACCGCCGGTGAGGCGGCAAGCATGACGAGCGTAACGCCAAACATAGCGACGTTGAGCATCGAGTAGGGACGAGTTGTTTTCATGTCGGTGATCATGAAGAAGGAATGCTTCGGACGTGTACGGGTACGCTGAACACACGCTGAACTAGGAAACGCAGAATGCCGCGGCAAAAACGAGTGGGGAATCACGCACAGCCTTCTCCGCCTCCGATCCACCGCTCGCTGTCATGTCCTTATTGAGAATCAATACTCAAATATACTCCACTGAAACCGTTTAGTTCGGCAAATCGACCAAAAATCACAGTGCTCCGCCCTCGCCTGAAAGTACCATCGTCATCCAACCAGCGCACGCTCGATTCGCATTGTAAGACGTTTGCAGACATAGCTTTACAATGCAAGACCGTAGCCAACAAGACATTCTCAGCGTCAAGGTCTATGCTTCCCCTCACGCTGCGGGAAACCGCGGCCGGCAGAAATCAAATCGTTCCTGGGGCGGTAGCTCAGTTGGTAGAGCGCGTCGTTCGCAATGACGAGGTCGGGAGTT
>CAZEZV010000105.1:0-12871 GCA_964516725.1 uncultured Phycisphaeraceae bacterium | reverse complement strand
GGAAGGCGATCTCGTCGATCACCTTGATGATCTTGCTGATCTCGGCGCTGGACTGCTTGATTTCGTTCACCGCCTTGCTCATTTCGGCCATTTCCCTCTGACCACGATCGGCGGACTTCTTGCACTCTTCCGCCAGCGTGTTGGCTTGGCGGGCGTTCTCGGCGCTCTGCTGGGCCTGACCGGAGATCTCTTCGAGCGATGCGCTGATCTGCTGCAGGCTGCTGGCCTGCTCGCTGGCTCCCTGAGCCAGAGACTGGCTCGCGGAGGCGATCTGCGTGCCGCCCGAGTCGATCTGATTCGCCCCGGCCTTCACTTCGGAGATTGTCCGCTCGATCCGCTCGACGAAGAGATTGAACCAGGTTGCGACCTGTCCAATCTCGTCGCGATTGGTAATCGTGACGCGCTTTGTCAGATCACCCTCGCCCTGGGCGATGTCCTTCAAGCGACTCTCGAACTCGAGCAGGGGCTTGGTGACGCCCCGAGCGATCAGCATGCACAACACAACCAGAACGACCAAGGACCCGATCGCAGTTGCCGCCAGCATTGTCCATCCCGACGTCAGCATGCTGGTCGCTTGCGACTCCGACTGCTTCGCGAACGCTGTGGCAAGCAAGACTAGTTCATCGATCGCCGCGCGGTGTTCTTCGTAGGCGGATCGCATCTCGCCCTGCAGCAGGGCCTCGGCCTGATCATGATCGTTCTCGCGCAGCAAAGGAATGAGACGCTCGTCGGCCAGCGTGAAGAACCGGATAGCGGGGTCTCGCGACCTGCCGGTCAGCAATTCGCTCATCGCGCCCTTGGGGAGATTCTCCGTCCAGTACGCCTGGCGGTTGTCGTAGTCCTTGCGCAGCTGTTTGAGCTTGGCTTCCAACTCTCCGCGCTCGGCCGCGTCGGTCGCCGACGCAAGTTGCAGCGTCGTGAGGTAGCTCTCTTGGATGTACGTCGGAGGCGGCAGGATGTCCGCGATCAGGTCCTTTCCGATGATGATGTCCGAGTACACCGGACCGTTGACCTTCACAGTGTTGATGGTGTGATAAGTGATGGCACCGAACACGCCGAAGGCCACAACAATCGCGAGGGGCAGCATCGCGAGCTTTGCTTTGATAGTCATAGCAAACAGCTTGAAAGTCATAGCGTACCTATCGGTAAATGCCCCGGACGGGTTTCCTTGAAGAATGCAGGTACGGCAACATTGTTGACGATTTCAACGTTTCCACAGTCTTTGACTGAACTCTCGCCATTGGGGCATCTCACTGCCTGAGAGCAGCGTTCATGATGGGTGCCTTGGCGATTGAATGACATAAGGCTTGCTCCAAGTCGATCGCGTGCACGCAGCGCCTCGTGGCGTGTGCGTACACGGTTGACGTCTGTCATTGCAGACGGGGACTTTGGCGGAATAGTTCCGGCCGCGTCGGAAGTCACGCCGCCCGCGCGAGCGGCGGCGCGTCGCCCGAGCTTCCGGTTTTGGGGGACGACGCAAGCGCGCCGGAGTCAGCCGTGTTCATCACCTTGGCCGTGTCGAGCATGATGACCACCTTGTCTTTCACCTTGCCGATGCCGGTGATGTAATCCATCGAAATGCTGCACCCAAACTCCGGGGGCGGCTCGATCGCGGCCATCGGGATATCCAGCACCTCACGCACCGTGTCCACCACCACGCCCATCAGGCGCGATTCGGCCTCACCTTCGGCGGGCGCATCGACGACGATGATGCACGTCTCTTCGGTGTACTTGACGCTGGGCATGCCGAACCGCTTTCGCAGCTCGATCACGGGAATGATTTTGCCCCGCAGGTTGATGACGCCCTTGACATACTCGGGCGTGCGCGGAAGCGGGGTGATGTCGATGAGCCCGATGATCTCTCGCACCGCGAGGATGTCCAGGCCGTACTCCTCCTTGCCCAGCCCGAAGGAGAGCAGCTTCCGGGCCGGGCCGGAGGCATCCACTGCCTTGTCTTTCGAGCCCATCGCTGCCTTGGTCATAGTCGTAGTCATGTCAGCACTCCTTGAGAAACTTGTTCACGGGCGGTGCTGATCGCGCCCGCCTCACCGCCAATCCCGCGCCGGGGGATCGGACCGTCCGAGCCTTCCCGAGCCAAAGACACCACCTGCGAGACATCCAGGATCAGCGCGACGCGACCGTCACCCAGGATCGCTCCTCCCGAAACACCCCTAAGACGCTGCCCGATTTGCGTCAGCGACTTGATGACCACCGAGTGTTGTCCCAAGATCTCGTCCACCATCAGGCAGAAGCGAGAGTCGTGGGTCTCAAGCACGATCATGAGCCCATCGGCGATGTGCGTCGCCCCCTCTTCGAGATGCAACACGCGATTCAGCCGATAGACCGGCAGCATCGAACCGCGAACCTTGACCATTTCACCGGCGCCCACAACAGTCTTGATATCGTCGGCACGCGGCCTGAAACTCTGTTGAATCGAGAGCGTCGGCAGCACGTAGCGCTGTGTTCCGACGCGCACAACCATGCCGTCGATGATCGCCATCGTGAGCGGGAGGCGCATCACGAACGTCGTGCCTTGTCCGGGAGTTGAGCGGATCTCAACCTTCCCCCGCAGAGCTTCGATGTTCCGGCGCACAACGTCCATTCCGACGCCGCGGCCCGAGGTCTCCGTGATCTTCTCCGCGGTCGAGAAACCCGGCAGGAATATCAATGCAAACACCTCGGCGTCGGGCATTGACGCTTCGTTGAGGTCGGCGGGCAGCAGTCCTTTGGACTTGGCCTTGGCCAGCAACTTCTCGCGACGCAGGCCGCGCCCGTCGTCGGCGATTTCAATCACGATCGACCCGCCCGAGTGGTAGGCCCGAAGCGACACACGTCCCGTCGCTGGTTTGCCCGCAGCACGCCGCTCGTCGGGCGAATCCACGCCGTGGTCGCAGGCATTCCGAATCATGTGGACCAGGGGGTCGGTGATCGCTTCAACAACGTTCCTGTCGAGTTCCACATCATCGCCCTCGGTGACAACCTCGATGTGTTTTCCGGTCTTCTGTGAGACATCCCGTACCAGGCGCGTCATCTTCTGGAACGTGCTCTTGAGATTCACCATCCGCAGCGACATCGACACTTCCTGAAGCTCTCGGATCATCTTGCTCATGTGCGACAGCGTTCGCTGCACGGTCTGGCTCGTGTTGCCCAATGCCAGAACATCCTGGGCCACCATTTGCTGGGCGATAACCAGTTCCCCAACCATGGTGACCAGACTGTCCATGCGATTGGTGCTGACCTTCACCGTCTGATCGGACTTCTTGGTCTTGGGAGTGCCGTCGGCCTCCGGCGTTGGAGGTGGCGTGGACGGCGGTTCAATGATGGCCTTCGTCTCAACGACGACTGGGGGCAGAACCACGGCTGGGGTGGTCGTCGCGGAGTTGACCGGGATGGATGGGGCGATAGCGAGGTCCATCGAGGCCGCGCTTCCGGGAGATGTCGCGGCGGCATTGAGCCTGTTGATGAGGGTTTGCAGGTCACCACGGGGCGGACCTGCGGTGCCTTCCAGGACACCGAGAAGGCGGGTCAACATGTCGCAGGATGCGAGGATGAGGTCGAGTTCAGTGCGACCGAGGGAGAGGGTGCCCGCACGTGCACCGTCGAGCAACTGCTCGGCGCTATGAGCGAGCGACACGATCGGCGTGAGCGCCATGAATCCGGAGACGCCCTTGATCGTGTGGAAAGCACGGAAGACCGTGTTGATGAGCTCGGAGTTGGTTCGGTCTTGGTCCAGGGCCAGAAGGGCTTCCTCAGAGTTGGCGAGGTGGTCCTTGGCTTCGCAGAGGAACTCAGGGAGATTCTCCTCGGTGCCCTGCTGAGCGGCGAACGTGATAAGCACCGGGTCAATGACGATTTCGATGTTCGCAGAGGCGAGCGACGCCGGCGCAGGAACCGGGATGTGCGATGCAGCCGGAAGCGGCGTGACGGACGATGTTGAGGACGGGCTTTGCGGCGTGAGCGAAGCCTGCTGAGATTTGGCCGCGAGCAGTGCCTCCATCACCGGCTTGCCGTCGTCTGGCGTAGCGGTGCGGTCGATGGAGAGCTTCGCGACATACGACTTGAGCCAATCCAGAAGCAGCAGGAACGGATCTATCGGGATCGTCAGACCAGAGTCGAGGCGGGTGTCGATCAACGACTCCGCCTCATGGCAGAGCTGTTGAGGCGTATGAAGCGACAAGACCCCGCATTCACCCTTGAGTGTGTGCATCGACCGGCGTATATCCGCGATTAATTCGCGGTCGGCTGGGGACTTCTCCAGCGTCAGCAATCGGCCCTCGAGTTCTGCGAGCATCCCTTCGCAGCCTCCGATCCAAGCCGTGATCAGTTCGTCATCAGGCCCGGGCCGTCCTGACATGGGCGTGGACGACTCGTTTGTCGCCCGCTGCAAACGCTCGATGATCGCGCCAATCTCGCCGAAGGCCGCGTCGGCGTCGGGTACTTGGCGGAGCACGATGGCTTCGGCGACGGTGCTGACCTGTCGCGCCAGTTCGGCCACCTCACCCGCGTGATCGGCATCGAGTTCTGAGGCGAGAGCGACCGCCTGCTCTTGCAATGCCACCAGACCGGGCAGGTCGCCCGAGTCCGTGAGCACCGTCATGCGGGCGAGTTGCTCGACGCGCTCTTGAACATGTTCTAGCATTCGGCGGCCCTCATCTGACGTGTGGCACCGCCGTCCTTGGCTTGCACACATCCATGCGCTGCTGTTATCGGTGAGGGTCGACGGCTACTTCATTCTGATTCGGAATAGCCGTCAACAACGGTCGCCACTCCACGCGACCGTTGGGGTGCGCACATCGGCCGCGGACCGCGACCAACTGGTATGGAGGTGACCACCCGTGCACCGTCAATAGCCGAATCTTTGGGATTTGGCCTTCAGTAGCCGCTTGGTCATGTCGATGACCTCCGGCTCACCCCTGATCACATTTTTGCGAGCACGAACAGATATGGACGTCAAGTACATCAACCCATTCATCGAATCCGTGCGGTCAGTATTCGCCACGATGGTCCACCTCGATGTGACTTTGGGCAAGCCGCACATCGCGCGTGAACTGCCCACACACGACGTCTCCGGCATCATCGGTCTGTCCGGCGATGTCGTCGGTTCGATCGTGATCAGCTTTCCCGCGTCGGTCGCCACAGTGGTCATGGCCAAGTTTGCGGGGAGCTATCTTGCCGTAGGCAGTCCGGACTTCGCGGATGCCCTCGGAGAGCTGGCCAACATGATCGCCGGCAACGCCAAGTCCAAGTTTGAGGGCAAGTCCGTCAGCATCTCCACACCATCGGTCGTCGTTGGTCGGGGGCACATCATCGCCCGTCCGACACGCGCTGTCTGCATCTCGCTGCCGTGCGTGCTGCGCTGCGGGGAGTTCAGCATCGACATCGCCATCAGCGAAGAAGTTCAACAGGCCAAGGCCGCCTGATCGCGCCCGTTTCCCGGAGCAACTCCATGCGTGTTCTTATCATCGACGATTCCAAAACCATGCGCAACATTGTGAAGGGTGCCCTCGCACCCCTCGGACTCACCGCGACCGAGGAGGCCGCGAATGGCCAGGAGGCGCTCGCCAAGGCGGACGCATTCAAACCGGATCTCATCCTCTGCGATTGGAACATGCCGATCATGGACGGCATCACCTTCGTCAGGCAGTACCGCGCCAAGGCGAACAAGACGCCCATCATCATGGTCACCACCGAGGCAGAAAAGTCCCGCGTCGTCGAAGCCATCAAGGCCGGTGTCAACAACTACGCGATCAAGCCCTTCACGCCCGAGGCGTTGAATGAAGTGATTCACAAGACTCTCGAAAAAACACGGGCCGCGGCATGAGGGTTGGACGGCCTGCCTTGCATCACACAGCCTCAGCGCGTGAAGCGCCGCAGAAGGTCGTACTCGCATGAATATCCGTCGTCGATCCACACGCCGCCACGCAGTTGCGTTTCCAGCGCGCCTCCATTTCCTGCGCGCGGGCCAGAGCGAAGAATCAGGCCTCTCTGTCGTTGTTCAAGACCTCTCCCCGGGAGGTGCCAGCTTGCTCTCCAAAGTGGCGGTCGCGCCCGGTACGATCTGTCGCATTCACTTTGAACTCTGCGAACAGCACAAGCACGACGGTTCGTTTCTGATCCGTTCATGTCATCCATGCGAAGGCGGCAACTACAAGGTTGGTGGACAGCACATCATCGATTCGGAGATCCTGACCGCCGCGGGCATCGATCCCGGCGCGGTTGCATCCGATGCACAAACGCTGGCGCAGGAGGGTGCGCGGCCACCCTGGGAAGTTCGCCAACACGTTGTAGCACCTCAGGCGATCTCGGTCGCCAACCTTTCAGCGATCAGCGTGTGCGTGCGCAAGGACCTGACGGTTTCCGAGGGCATCCTTGATTGCACTCTGGATGTCACCGGACAGTTGATTGCCCCTAAGGCTTCGCTCGTCGGCGGAACCGCGCACGTGCTCCGTGGGGTCTCTATCGGCGTTCTCGGATCAGCCGACTCGACGCCCACATTGCTTGTGCTCGGTCAGTCCCTCGGCACGAGCATGATGCTCGGCGCGGTCAACGCGGAGATTGCCGAGCGAAGTGCGGCGATCAAGACGAAGCAGGCGGCCATCGACGAACTCAACGCCAGACTGCCGAACACACTCACCCACGCGGATCGAGAAACGCTGACCGTCGTCATGAGCGAACTCCCGGACTTGGTGGCCAAGAACGCTCGCATGAGCGCCAGCGTTGCCAAGCTGAAGAAGCGAGAAGCCAGCATCCGCGAGGTTCGACTTGAAGTCGCCAAGGGGATCCATCCGGGTGTCACCATCGTCGCCGGCGGCACGCGGCTAACGTTTTCTAAGCGCCTCGCGGGTCCGGTGGTGCTCGGCCTCTTGCCAGACGGTGATTTCGGCATCATCTCCACATCAGATGCCTCGCTCGGTCCCATCGGCGACTGTGCCACCGTGGCCCGGCTCGCGGCGTAAGCGAAATCGTGCGTATACCACCTTGGGACTGCTCATTCGCCCTGCACCCACACTTGTCGGCCCGTGTCGTAGGGATCGAAGCCGGGCACCCCGCCGGGTGTTCACGACCTCGCTCGAAGAAACATCGCGCCGTCCCCGACCGGCGGTAGGGTTCGGCTGGTAGACCGGTGCGACGGATTCGCCGGCACGGAATCAGCGGGTCGAACTTCGTGGGACCCTGCATATCACATGAATGCCTGCACACTGCTGCCCCCGATTGGAGCTATTGTGGCAGACGTTATGGCAGAAACCATCCGAACCCAGTTCGAACCTAGACGCCTCCACATATCAACAAGCCTCATTTTGAATGCCCCCCGCAGGGCCATCCTCGCGGCCTCTGTGCAACCGTTGCAACGATTGCTCGCGGCTCGCGGGTACGCACAAACTTCGCGATGTAGCACTTCGCCGCGGCCAGCATCCGGGGCTGTCACGCCGTTGTAGTCCGTTGTTGCGGTAGTTGGCAGCGCCCAACGCACCCGACCGCCTACTTCGTCGGCGTGCTGGCGTCGACCAGCGCCGCGATGCTCTGGAGGATGTGTGTCGGCAACGATGCCCAAGCATGCATAACCTTGCAAAAGTCTGCGTCGATGGGCTGCTGATTCTGTTCGGTTGCTGCCGAGATCACTCCGCCATTCGCAGAATCATGCGTTTTCTTCTTGGAATACTGCGTTTTTGCGAATCCCTCCGCGCCCACTTGAGACATCCGAATCAACTCGCAAGAGTTCGCAGGAGCCTGACTTTCAGGCTCTTGTGCTTTTTGTGCCTCGCTGTATTCACGCCGACTGGCGGCACTTCAAACACCGCGAACCAACCAACAATCGCCCAAATGTCAACACCCTCCACATCGCCGCGCGAGCCAGGTCCTGAACTCGTCCCCGCCAAAATGCACCTCGCTACCCCAGTCTCGCCAGTCACGGGCACCGTGGTCAAAAACGAACGCTGCACCGCAAACTCCAAAGCCGCCGGAGTCGTCCGCCACATCGAGTTCGACATCTCAGGCACGCCGCTCGCCGGCTCATTCGTCAGCGGCCAAAGTTTCGGCGTCCTGCCGCCCGGCGTCGACGCCAACAACAAACCCCACAAACTCCGCCTCTACTCCCTCGCGTCACCAACCACCGGCGAAGACGGCAAAGGCAACATCGTCGCGACAACCGTAAAGCGCACGATCGACGAACACTGGGACACCGGCAAACTGTTTCTCGGCGTCGCAAGCAACTACCTCTGCGACAGCAAGCCGGGCGACAAGGTGCAACTCACCGGCCCCAGCGGCAAGCGCTTCGTCCTCCCACAACGCGCCGCTGACCACGACTACGTCTTCGTCGCGACAGGCACAGGCATCGCCCCCTTCCGCGGCATGCTTCTTGATCTTCTCAACACCTCATCGACCCGCAAACCAAACATCGCCCTCCTCATGGGCTCTCCCTACGCCACTGATCTCCTGTACCACAAAGACCTCCTCGCTCTCGCCGAGCAACACAAAAACTTCCAGTACATCACCGCCATCAGCCGCGAGAAACAGGCCGACGGCAAACCCTCGATGTACGTCCACGACCGCCTCACCCACAACGCAGACACTCTCCGCCCGATCCTCGAATCTGGCCGCGGCCTCATCTACATGTGCGGCATCGCCGGCATGGAACTAGGCGTCCTCCAAAAACTGACAACACTCCCACCCGCGGCAAGAGAGCAATACATCGAAGGCGATGCAGAGACAATGGCGAACCCACAAACATGGACACGCCAGATGCTTCACAAACAAGTGAAGCCGACACGGCGCGTATTCATGGAAGTCTACTAAACAGCGTTTTACTGGCCCCAAAAACGCATAGCCCTATAACCAACGATATATTTCGTTTCCGTCTGCAAAATAAGCGCTTCTGCATCCAGTATTTTTCTTTACAGAAACTCTAGCCTCCTCTAACATGTGGCTCACCCACTCGTGATAGGAGTTTCGCAAATGGCCTCGAAGTCCACCGCTCAACGTCTTTCCGCGCTCGCAGGTCTTGCCCTCGCATCCATCGCGTGCGCTCAGCCCGTGCTTGTTGTCAACGGTCTCTCCGACGACCTCAGCGCTGACGGCACGAAGGCCACCGGCTTGTTCTTCGACGCCTCCATCGAGCAGTATGCGATCTTCACGTGGGATCGGTCCACTGGTTACACCCGCATCCCGGGCACGGGTCTCTCGATCGAACCCATCCGCGCCAGCAGCGACATGAGCGTCCTGGCAACCGGCAAGAACAACGACGCCAACTGGGGCGACCTCAACTGCTTCAGCGGCTACTGCACCTTTGGCGAATGCACTCCAGGCGATCCACTCCCGCCGCTTGATCCGTGCATCATTCCCACGATCGCGCACAGCTACACCAGCGCTGGCGGTTGGATCAACGCAGGCTCGCTCACCCGCACGCTCGACACCGCAACCAACCGCTACTTCGGCGGCACGCGCTGCGGCGCCAACATCAACTCCGCAAACGACATCTCAGGCAACGGTCGTTACATCGTGGGCGGTGCATGGTGGACAGGCCTCACCGGCTTCGGCGGGGGCCCGGCTTCTGGTGAATGCGGCGACTTCTACGCATTCATCGCGGATCGCACGCTGGGCACGGTCACGCCCCTGCCAGTGCAAGCCGGCACAACAACCTCTCGCGCAGACTTCATCAACGACGATGGCACCGTCATCACGGGCTATGACCTCGGCGAAATCATCGATCCGGTCTTTGGCAATTACACAGGCCGTCGCACCACCGTGTGGACCAACGGTGTCGAGACCATCCTCAACAACCTCTCACCCTCCTTCGATAACTTTCCTGTGAATGGCTCAGGCACCACGATCGCCGGCTTGGTGGATGCGACATTCTGCGAGGCCACCTTCAACATCGCCGCGCCGCAGTTGGTCCGCTGGACGCGTCAGCCCAACGACACATGGACGCCCACGGCTCACGGCGTGCTCGTTGACTTCTTCGACGGCATCGAGACCAAGCCGTTGCTTGGCTTCAGCGTCAGCGGCATCAGCGACGATGGCAACACCATCGTCGGCACCGCCAGTTACGGCACAGGTTTCTTTGATCGCGTCAGTCGTGCGTTCATATGGAATCCGTCCATCAATGGCGGCGTGCCGATCGACCTAGGCACGCACCTTGAAACAATCGCACCGGGCAACTCGATCACGCAACCAGGCGTCACGCTGACCGCCGGGCGCACGATGAGCGCCGATGGCAACGCGTTCATCGTCAGCATTACCGATGCACGCACGACCTGCGATCCGCAGGACCTTGGTTTGTTCACTGGCAATCACGGCGTGCTGTACATGAACGGCACGGGCATCTCCTGCAGCCCACCCGCAATCGCGCTTGATCCGCAGGACAACGTCTCCATCCAATACACCCCCTTCGGCGTCGCCCTCAACGTCTTCGCGAGCGGCACATGGCCCATGACCTATCAGTGGCAACGCGAAGACCCGCAGAACCCGGGCCAGTGGATCAACCTTACCGAAGCCTGCTCAGGCTTTCCCTACGGCGGCGAGTGGGACTTCGAAGGCGTTTCCAAGAGCCAACTCCGCGTAGGCCAAGCCACCTGCGGCAACGGACGCGACGGCAACTACCGCTGCATCATCACAAACTCCTGCGGCACCGTCACCAGCGATCCGGCAACCGTGACCTTCCAGCAAGGCACCGTGATCAACCAGCAACCCACAAACGTCGAAGGCTGCCCACTCACCTTCGGCAGCGCATCCGCCGTCGCCGTGAGCAACTCACCGGACTTGAGCAGCCAGTGGGAACTCGCGATGGCCTCCGCACCAACCGCGTGGACGCAATTGGTCGATGGCGACAACACCCTTCCCGATGGTCGCAACCTCAACGTCTTCGGCTCGACGGGCCAGTTCCTGGGCATGACCCCCAGCCGCACCGGCGCACAGAGCGACTACCTCCTCCGCTGCGAATTCATCAGCCCCTGCGGCAACGCGACCAGCAACATTGTGACCTACACCGTCGAGCGCCCCGAATGCCCGCTCATCTGCGACTCCATCGACTTCAACAACGACTTCTCCCTCTTTGATCCGCAAGACTTCGAGGCCTTCCTCAGTGTCTACAGCGAAGGCCCGTGCGTTCCCGAGGAAAACTTCTGCAACGACATCGACTTTAACAACGATGGCTCGATCTTTGACCCTTGCGACATCAATAGCTTCCTGTTGCTCTACAGCGAAGGGCCGTGCACGCTGTGCGGGGTGTAATGCCGCATCGCCAATCACGACAAGACCCCGCACATTGCGGGGTCTTTTTCTTTCTCAAAAAGAGCCGGGCTGCAAGCACGCGGTCGGATGCGATGCTACACCGACTCCTCTACTCCAAGCGATCCCATAAACCGACCAATACCTCTATTGCGATCTCTCTCGCAAAATCATTCTGCGAGTGCTCAATAGTTTTCGCCCATTCTCGCGCCTCCTCAACCTTCCCCCGCTGAGCAATTATCCTCGCCAACAGCGCAACCGAGCAAGGATCATCACCGAACTTCACCGCCCGACGCGCGGCTTCTTCGCCCTCCACATAGCGACCTTTGATATCCAAAACATTCGCAACGCCCTCCCATGCTCGCGCGTAGCAGGAGTCAAAGCGTAGCGCCAGGTAATACAGGCGTAGCGCACGATCCAGCGACGCCACGCGATCGGCCCAGTTGGCCTCAATCGCATGGCAAGCCAGAGAATTCTCATACTCCGCGCAGTTCACAATCACATACGAGTCACGCGGATAGCGTTTCGTCGCACGTCGCACACACGACCGTTGCTTGGGGCCGAATCCATCGTTCAACGCCCACCAATGAATCACCTCAACGACGTGGTCGCGTTCTTCTGCGTAATTGAATCTCACCTCCCGCTGCATGCAGAATTGTACAAGAGCCCAAGTGCGTAAACACTCTGCCACGTGGCAATTCTGATTCCGTAATACAATTCACCATGCTGCGTTCGCTCAGCGCCGTCGAAATCGCACTCGGCCTCGGTGCGCTGCTCGTTGTCGCGCTGCTTATCGCCGCCTGGAAAAACTCTCGGGGCCTTAGAACACGCCTGGCCAATGCAGATAGCTTTCTCTGCATGGACTGCCATTTCCCGCTCAACACGTTGCGCCACCTAGTCAATGACGCAGGCCTCATCAAGTGTCCGGAATGTGGACGAGTTCAAAACTTCCAAATGCTTCCGCAAATCTGGCATGAAAGAATGACGCCCCCAAAATCGCAAGATTGACTTTGGTATTGCGCTGCCGCTTGGACATATCGCATCATTTGTGCCGAGGGCTTGCGCCCTTCGGCTCTTGTTTTCGCGTAGAATCTCCACCTTCAAGGAGTTCTTATGTCTTCTTCCCGTTGGCTCCGCGTCTGCGACGCACTCAAGTCCGAAGTTGGCACCAAAGTCACCGTCAAAGGCTGGGTCCGCACCCGCCGCGACTCAAAGGCCGAGGGCGGCCTCTCGTTCCTCAACATCCACGACGGCACCTGCTTTGACCCGATTCAGGTCGTCTGCCCGGGCAGTCTGCCCAACTACACCAGCGAAATCAGCAAACTCACCACGCACTGCTCCGTCGAATGCGACGGCACCATCGTCGCCACGCCCAAAGGCGGCAAAGAAATCAGTGCTGATCCGGCCCAAGGCGGCGCAGTCCGCGTGATCGGCTGGGTCGATGATCCCGACCACTACCCCATCCAACCCAAGCAACACACGATGGAATTCCTGCGCGAAAACGCGCATCTCCGCGTCCGCACCAACACCTTCGGCGCCGTCGCCCGCATCCGCCACACGCTGTCTATGGCCATGCACCGCTTCTATCACGAGCGAGGTTTCTTCTACGTCCACACGCCCATCATCACCGCCAGCGACTGCGAAGGCG
>CAZEZV010000104.1:0-13113 GCA_964516725.1 uncultured Phycisphaeraceae bacterium | reverse complement strand
CCGCCAAGCACCTTGGCGTTCGTCACCGCATACTCGATTGTGAACCGAATGCGAGCGATGACCTCGTGCGGGAAATTGAACGATTAGGCCTGCCCTTCGCAGATAGTTCCTTGCTGCCAACACTTTGGCTTTGCCGAGCTGCGGTCAAACACGTGAAGGTCGCACTTGGCGGCGATGGTGGTGACGATCTATTTATGGGCTATCAGCGACAGGTGGTTGCCAAGGCATTGAATCGCGCGGGACATCGACGTGAAGCGTTGCAAGGCTTGATGGAAACTCTTGGATTCACTGACAAACTTGGTAGTCCCCGATGGTCAAAGGCAGTGCGACTGGTCGACGCCGCGGCGCATTCTGGGTACAAAGACTTGGTTGCGATTTTCCCGACTTCGATGTTTGATCGCTTGATTCCAGAGGGTGGACGGCGCGGCATCCGCCATTACGGTATGGTTTTTCACGGCATTGACGACGACAGCTTCTACATGCAGCAGCGGCGCTTCGACATGATGTTCTACTTGCCTATGGACCTCATGAGAAAGGCAGACACGGCTTCAATGACTGCTCCGCTCGAACTTCGTTCGCCGTTTCTTGATTCCAAGCTGGCGATCGCCGCGATGAGAGCCTCTCGCGAATCGCTCCTGTTGAACGGCCAGCGCAAAGGCCTCCTCCGTGCCGTCGCTCGCAAGTACTTTCCATCTGAAATCGTCGACCGCCCCAAAATGGGCTTTGCGATTCCACTCGCCGATTGGTTCCGCACCGACTTTGGCGGACTTCGCACGCTGCTTGGCGATCTTGTCATCAACGCGACCGATCCGTACCCGGCGGAGATCATGGGGTGCGAACTCAATCGCGTGTTCATTCGCGAGTTGTTCGACCAGCACATGCAGGGCAAGCGAGACCATGCGCAGCGCCTGTACGCGATGTTGGTGATGGCGATTTGGTGTCGGTGGTATCAGCGAATTCAGCGACGCGGGCAGTGAGACTTCAACGCGAAGGGCGCGAAGGGCTCGAAGTGTTGATGGCGTAGACGATGTGTGCATTGCGCGTACAAATGACGCCTGCATCGCGCGTTCAAGAGCCTTCGCTTTCCGCTCTCTTTTTTCTTCTCTTCGAGTCCATCGCGCTCTTCGCGTTCAATTGCCTTAGCCGCCACCGACAAGGCTGACCAACTCAACATTGTCGCCTGCTTGCAGCACATGGGTTTCGTGCTGCCTGCGTGGCACCAGCGAGCCATTCACTTCCGCGGCTACGGCGTTCTTTTCGAGGCCCATTTGAATGATCAGGGTGCGCAGCGTCATGCCGGGTTGGAAAGGCTTGGGTTCAGCGTTGACGATGATGGTGGCGGAGTCGGGCATCGCGCAGGGAATGGTAGTTCGCGCGAGACGGTGCAAAGTCAGACGTGGGGGCTGACGAGGAAAAACCGGCCGATTGCTACTGGGAACATTTCGCCTTGTTCATCCTCAAAGAAGTACGTGCCTTCCATCGTGCCCCATGGGTATTCCAGCGGACAGTGGCTTGAGTACTCAAACTCTTCGCCTGGTGCGAGGTCGGGCTGGTGGCCTACGACGCCATCGCCTTCAACTTCATGGCGCTGGCCGCTGCCATCGACAATCAGCCATTGCCGGCGGATTAACTGCGCCCGCTTATCACTGTTGTTGGTGACGACGACTGTGTACATCCAGAAGTACCGGCCCAGCGTGGTGCTGCTCCTGTCATCAAGGAAGCGCGGCGTCACGACAACGCGGATGCCGCTGGTCGTCGTGTCCGAACCTTCGGATCGAGTACGAACAGGCTGTACGGATGCTGTCGAACCTTGCGTGCGCATGATAGAAAAAACCCTCCACTTCGCGTCGCGCTTTCGGCACGATGCCACCTTACTAGAGAATAGCGGAAACCGACGGCAAATCTGACACAAAATAATGAGAAGAAGCTGCAAAAACCTCGTTTAGTTTTCTCTGGAGTAACTAGAACGCGTTGCACCCCACGCTCGTCGCGCAATTCGCTGTTCGAACAAAGGCTTGCGGAGCCGTTCGCAAAGGTACTGAGTGGCAAGAGGCCCCGTTATCACGGTAGTAGTCCACGAAGTGCTCGCTCGACGTCGTGGACGAACCAATGCTCGCGGTAGTATTCACGCAGAAAGCGCTGGGCGTTTTTGGCGATGCGCTCGGCCTGGTCTGGTCGTTCAAGGTAGTGCGTGATGCGCTCAGCGCAGTCTGAGAGGTCCCACTTCACCGGGATGTACGTTTCATCGGCAACGTAGATATTGGGGCTGGTGACGATGTGCTCCATCGCGGGCTTGACGAGCAGCGTGCCGCAGGCGACAGCTTCATAGTCGCGGAAGCAGACCTCGCCCCAGCCGAAGGGGCTGAAGACGACTTTGCTGTTGATGAGCTCGAAGAGGTACTTGCGGCGCGGGATTCGTTCGTATCCCGAGCAAGTCCACTTCGCGGCGAGCGGATCAAGGGCGTGCAGTGCCGCGTCGCGGTAGAGCTGATACCACTCATTGGGCGCGTTAGACTTGCTGGGCGGACCGAGTCGGCGATTGACATCAACGCTGCGCCGGTGCCATGCCTTGCCAAGTACGCTCCCGAACTTGGTGAGTTTGCGGTAGGTCTTGCCTACTCCAAAGTTCCATCCGAGCCAGAGTTTGTGCTCGCAGCCGGGCGGGATGTCGCTGCCGAAGCGCCAGTCGCCTAAGTCAAACTTCAGCATCCTGGAGACGAACTCGGCGACTTCATAGCCGCCCACGTAGTTCTTGGAATAGCCTGAGAAGTCGGCGAGGACGTTGCGCTTGATGTACCGATCGACGTACGGCAATACACCAAAGTGCGGCGAGGAAGTGGGGGCGTACCAGTCGAGAAAGACGAGTTTGGGGCGCTCCGGCAGTTCGGACAGGCGTCGAAACGTTGAGATGACCGCGTCGGCGGAATCTCGCCATGTCGGCATCAACACCGCGACATCGGGTTTGACGCGGGCAATTGTCTCTTCGATCCTCTCCAAGCCACCAATGTGCTCCCAGATTGGCGTGAGGCGAAGCTCCCGCATGAGAGCGGCTGCCTCAACCTGAAAACCCTCGCCATGCGTGTAGGCGATGGCTTCTTCCTTTACGCCGACGCTCGCGATCAGCAGCGTGCAGTCGCGGGAGCAAGGAGTCAGTTGTGTCACCAGCGATCCGGTGATGCCGCCGGTTGTGGTGTTCGTCAGCACGCTCACGACGCACCTCCCTGTGCAAACCGCCCCTGCGCTCGTTGTGGAGGGCTTGACGCCACATCTGGAATGAGCCCCTCCAACGCGGTGGCAACTTCTCCAACAAACTTGCGCTGCCGGAAGTATTCGCTCAGCGTGTCATGGGCGCACTGCGCGACCTGCTGCGCTTCCGCCGGGTGCGAAAGCCAGTAGTGAATCTTCTCGCCAAGGTCAGACAGGTCCCACTTCACGCTGACATACGTCCGCTTGTCCACGAAGACATTCGGGCTCGTGACAATGTGAGACATGTCGGGCTTCACGAGCAGGCACCCGGCCGCGACTGCCTCGTAGTCGCGGAAGCACACCTCGCCCCAGCCAAACGGACTGAACACGATCTTGCTGAACACGAGTTCAGCGAGGTAACGCCTTCTGCCGACGCGGTCAAAGCCCGTAAAGCGATGGGATGGCGCAAGTGCTGCAAGCGTGTCAGCTGCGTTGCGCCGGGACTTTGCATACCAGTGCGATGCCCCAGCGTCGCTCATTGTCAGCCCGATGCGACGGTTCACATCAAACACTCTCGCGCTCCACGGCACATGGAATCGTCCTGCCCACCTGAGCAGCCTTTCAAAGTCTCGGCTTGCGCCAAAGCTCCAGCACGCGCGAATCTTGTGTTCCTGTCCCGCAGGTATTTCGCTCCCAAAGTGCCAACCCGAAAGATCCGCGTTCAACTCACGCACCACAAAGTCAGACAGCGGATTGCCGCCCTGGTACACGCGTCTGTAGCCGTCAGTATTCGCGAGCAGTTTGCTCTTGAGGTACCGATCAACATACGGCAGCACTCCAAAGTGCGGCGAGCTTGCCAGGTCATAGCTGTCGAAGTACACGAGCTTTGGCTCGGGGCGGTTCCGGCGGACCCGCTCGCACATGGCGATCACCTGTTCCGCTGAATCGACAAAGGAAGGAGCAAAGATCACGATGTCGGGCATCCACGCGCGAACCTCGTGCTGGACAAGGTCCACATGAGGCACTTCAACGACCCGCGTGTCAATTCCAAGCCTCGCCCGAAGCTCGCGGGCGTGCGTCACGAAGCCGTCCAGGTGGCGAATCGCCGCCGCGCCCCGATTTCTTCCGACCATGACGACAAGAACGAGCATCCGGCGCGGGCCTCCTCACGTGCGTGACGCAAGCGGCGCAGCGTTGAGCTCACTCGCGAAGCGGACAGTATCGGCTGTCCACGGCTGGTTTCCGGAGTAGCGTGCAGACAGCGCTATTTCCGACGGTCTTCGCCGACGACGGCCTTGTATGGCGGTACTTCCTTGGCCAGGCTGCTTGAATACGCCGTGAGCGTGTTGCCGGCAGCTTTTCGCTCAACAGCAGTTCGCCTGAACGCGGCGTCGTTGGCAGTTCGGACGCGTGCGCCAAGTTCTGGCGCGTGCTCGTCGAGCCGGGCGAGATACTTACCCAGAACTTTATCAACAAATGGTTGGGAGTTTTTGGCGTCCGCGTCGCAGCAGCACGACAGCCCGTCCTCGAAGTACCGAGCGGCATCGGCGAAGTCCCCAAGTTCCATCGAGCATGCCCCTGCGTTCATTAGGGAAAGCCCGGATCGTTCGATCGTGCCTTTCCCCGTCTGGACGGCGAATGTGACAGAACTGATGAAAGCGTCCCTCGCGGCTGCCCATTCGCGCTTCGCGAGCAGGATGGAGCCAAGGTACAGGCGCGCGTCAAATTCGAGGTAGGTCGGTTTGTCGCGCTCGGCGCAGCGTGCGAGGCTGTCTCGAACGCTCCTCTCGGCCTCCTCGTACCTGCCCCCCTCCAACATCGCCATGCTCATCATCGAATTGGCAAGGATCGACTGAACGTGCGAGCGCCCGAGCGTGCGATCACTCGCGTCCAGCAAACGCTGGCTGGCCTCTATTGCTCTCTCGAACTTCCCCGCAGCCCGGAGCAGTTTCTGTTCTGATTGCAAGCAGCGCAGCGTTTCAGGATGATCTTTTCCCAGCACCGTCGACAGCGACTCGGCGCAGTGCTCGTATTCCGCGAACGACTCCTCCATCGTCGAGGTGAGCTTCATGCCGCGGAACAGCATGCCCTTCGTCTTGACATCGGCCGCGAGCCAGCGGCACGTGAGCGTCTCCGGATGATCCTCTCCGAGCACGCGCCGGCACATTTCTGCAGCCCGCGCAGTCACCTCGATCGCCTCGTTCCAGTCCGGGGACTCGTACCACAGGCGCTCGGCGTATCTCGCCCAGGCGGCGGCCGTGCGCGGGTCATTCTCCCCGACGGAGTTGGTCAGCGTTTCGATTGCTCGCTCCAATTGAATCCGCGCGTCCTTGAAGTGGCACCGGCGAGTGAGGACCGAGCCGAGCCACACCTCGACGTATGCAGTCTCTGGTGAGGACTGGCCGTACTCCGCGATGGAGTGCTTCAGCGCTTCCTGCAGCATCGGCTCGCTTTCTTCCCAGCGATCCAGGCGATGCAGGGCTTTGGCTCGCTCGACGTTCCACACCGAGGCGGTACGGCGACCAATCCGGGTTGAGGTGTCTGCCAGTTCAACGGCTTTCGCGTAGTGCTGCTCAGCTTTCTCATCTTCTCCCAGCGAGTACAGTGTTTTGCCCATCACAGCGTGCAGTTCGCGTCGAGTTGGGAGGTCGTCTGCGAAGCGTGTGTCGATCGAGTCGCCCTGCGTTTGCAGCAGCGCGAGCGCGCTCATGTCGCGCCCGCGCGTCACTTCGGGTGACGGGCTTGTGAGAACGTCTTTGAGAAAGCCCCCGATGTTCGCGGCTGTTTTCGATGACTTCTGAGCTTCGTTGCCCTTCCACCACGCGACGCCAGCACCGCCCAGCACAGACGCGGCGACCACGCACGCGCCGATCGCCGCGAGTTTGTTGCGGCGGACGAGTTTGGTGACTTGATACAGCGTTGTTTGCTTTGCCGCGGTGACCGGCTCGTCCTTGAGGTGCCTGCGGACGTCCGCCGCAAGCTCCGCCGCGGATTGATACCGCTTGCGAGGATCCTTTTCCAGCGCCTTCGCCACGATCGCTTCCACATCTCCACGCATGGTGCGGTCAAGCTCGCCCAGCAACTTCGGATCGACGCTTCGTATCTTTGCCGCCGCAGCGGCAATGCCCATGCTCTTGACATCAACCGGCAAATGGCCCGCGAGGACTTCATAGAGCATCACGCCAAGGGCGTAGACATCGCAGCGCGAGTCGATCAGGTGTGCCTCGCCCGACAATTGCTCGGGCGACATGTACGCGATTGTGCCGACGATGAAGCCCGAGCCGGTGAACGAGCCTTGGTCGGCGTCTTCTGTCAGCCTTGCAATGCCAAAGTCAAGAATCTTGGGTTGTCCGTCGCTTGCGACAAAGATGTTGCCGGGCTTCAAGTCTCGATGCACCACGCCCCGGCGGTGCGCGTGGTCCACGCCGTCGCACACGAGCGCCATCAAGTCCAACTTACCGGCCAGCGAGGGCTGCTTGTCCTTGATGTAATCGCTCAGCGACGGGCCATCGACATATTCCATCGCGAGGTAAGGAACGCGTCGCCCGAAACGATCATCGACGAAACCGGCTTCGTACAGCTGTGCGATGCCGGGATGGCGAACGAGCGACAACGCCGAGGCTTCGTGCGTAAGGCGGCGGACGAGCGCCGGCGTCGTCACTTCTGGCCGCACCAACTTAAGCGCAACCGTCCGCTTGGGGAATTCCTCCGTCGCGAGATACACAACCCCCATGCCGCCCTCGCCCAGCACGCGCAGCAACTCAAATTTGCCCAGCCTACGCGGCAGTTCTTCGTCCTTGTCCCTGCCGATGATGATGCCTGCGAGGTTTCTCGCGCCACTGTCAAAGAACGGCGACTCGGCTTCGCTTAGTCGGACAAGTTCAGCGACTTCGGCATGCAGGTGGGGCTCTTCGGCCTTGATGCGAGCAAGGAAAAGCGACTTCGCCGCGCCGTGCAGCTCGCCCGCTTCATCGAATAATTCGCGCACGCGTAGCGCCCGATCATTTTGGTCGTGGTGATCGGGTCCGTTGCCTCTGGATGTTGGCGTCGAAATCTTGGACACCACGCCTCCATGTCGCCTTCAACGCACGCTGCCCGTCGGTCCTGGATCGGTGCCGAAAGGCCGGTAAACATCATCTCATCATAACGAAAAGCGTGCAAACAGCAAAGCGAAGTCGCATTTTTTCGACGCCCCCCAACCCAAACGGCTACCGATTGCTGGAAACGCGGGGATATCCGGACTTGATCGCGCTGGCCGGTGATTCGACTTTACCAAGGAGAGCACGATGACCAGAATCGACTCACCCGTGCTCTCGCACGGGCGGTCAAAGGAAAAATGAAGAATGAGATCGCCAACTCCCTGCGCCGTGTGGGGCGCGAGTCACCAGCACGTGGTCGAGCCGCTCGGGCGTGTGAACACTTCCAGCGCGTAGTCTTCCGACACACGCACAAGGACGTGACGACGCACGTCGAACGCCTCGGTGTAACCCGACGCGTTCTCGACATACACAAAGGGCAAACACACGGCGATCACGCGCCGGGGCTCGCCGTCCGAGCAGTTTCGACACGGAATCATGACGGGCTTGGGGACCTTGCCCGGCATGGGGTCGGAGAAGTCGCACGGGTTGTACATCTCGTGCATCTCATGCTTGACGACAAGGAACATGCCTTTCACGATGTCCTCAGGAGCCAGCGAACGAATTGTCTGCGTTGCATCATCCATAGCAGTCACCGGATTCGAGAAGTCGATGGATAGCCGTCATCAGCGATGCTGACGCAATGCGATGACAGTCAAGGCCAGCAGCCTTTGACAGCAGTTGTCACCATCGACCAAGTTGGAAAAGAAAGAGAACGTGAAAATCAGCGGCGTCTTAGCCGTGTGCAAGTTTGGTGTGTTGATTGCCGCGTTCTTGCAGCAACCAGCAACCAACCATTCGGGATGTGAGTTTCGTGTAACTCATACGAAGGTCCCAATCCAAATCGGCAAGAAGCCGAAAAACGCCCAAAGCGGCCCGTGAAACAGGGCCAGTGCAGATACTACCCGCCTCAGACGCGCAAGGCAACACACGGTTGCATTTTTCATACTTTGGACCGCACTATCCTTACGCATGACGTCTCTCCATCGCAAACTGCTTCTGACGGGGTTCCTGTTCTCGCCAGTCATCATCCTCGCGCTGCTGATCAATTGGATCGCAGTGTCGCTCAAAAATCCAAACATTCACAAGTTGCCACCGATCGGCGCGGGTGCGGGTGATACGGGCGGCGCAAACGCGATTGGAGAAGGCATCAAGGCGCTTGCAAACGCGCGCGCTGAGTCGGCACCACTCACGCCGGCAATTCATGTCCCCGCGGGAACTGGGCCCGCCCCACGAACTGAAGAACCCGCGCCAGTCGTGGCAGCGGATGACGATGTGGTGAACCCGGTCGACCTAGACACAGGTTTCTTCATCGTTGTTTCAGATAAGTCGGGCAAGAGCAGTGCGAGCAGTCCGATTTATCTCGCAGGCAGCATCAATGGGTGGAATCCAAAGGACGAGCGATTCAAGTTTACCGCGCAGTCGGACATGAAGTGGCGCTTGCATGTGACAAAGGAATTGCTCGCAACGAAGCCCAGCACGCTTGAGTTCAAGTTCACGCGTGGCAGTTGGGACCTTGAGGAAGTCAACGCAGACTACAGCATCCCGGCGAACAAGTTGCTTGGCAGCATCAAGAAGAGTGATATCAAGCCGGGCGAAGCGCCGCAGATTGAGTACACAATCGTCGCGTGGGTTGATAGCAATCCGAAGGCGTCGCTGCGGCATGTGGGCGATGAATATCGATCAATCGAAGCGACGGGCACTGTGAAGCGTCTCCAAGTGCGTGGCGGAGCGGGTTCGGCGGAAGGGCGATTGCGGGATTTGCTTGTGTGGCTGCCGCCCGGATATGACAAGGCGGAAAACGCGGACAAGAAGTATCCGGTGCTGTACCTGCACGACGGCCAGCACGTCTTTGAGAAATATGGACCTGCACCGGGTGAATGGAAAGCGGATGAAACCGCGACGCAACTCATCAATGAAGGAACGATCGTTCCGATCATCATCGTCGGCATCCCCAATAGCGAAGGCGGGCGTGCTGCGGAGTACTCACCCGTGGAAGCGATCCCGGGCGTCAAGCCCGAGGGCGACAAGCACGTCGCGTGGCTTGTCAATGAAGTCATGCCGCGCGTGGAGCGTGCGTTCCGCGTGTCGGCCGAAGCCGAGGACACGGTGATCGGCGGCGCGTCGCTGGGCGCGGCGATCAGCGTTCACGCGATCTCGAAGTATCCTGAGCGATTCGGCGGCGTGCTTGCTGAAAGCCTGCCATTGGTATCAGGCGACGCCAACGCGTGGAAGCGGTTTGCCGAGACGGATCGTACCTGGCCCGGCAAGGTCTTCTTCGGCATGGGCGGCAGCGAGTGGGGGGCTGAGAAAGCCGAGCAGAATGCGAAGTTGGTCGAGGCCGTCAAGTCGCTCAACGACCGTGCGGAGGGTGGCACGAACGGCACAAGGACCAAACTCGTGATCGACGCGGCGGCGGTGCATAATGAGGATGCGTGGGCGAAGCGTCTGCCGGATGCGCTGAAGTTTTTCTTCGCGAAGTAGTGAGCTCCGCAGGCCCGGCGTCTCGTCGGGCACGGTAGTCTGCACGAGTTCGCTGCCCGGCGAGACGCCGGACCTACGCCAAAACTTTCATCGCCTTGAAGTTGCCATCTAGTGCCTTCTTGCTGTCACCCTTGAGCCACTGCTCAACGACGCCCGCGTAGACATTGCGGAAGTCGGTGTTGAACTTGAGATCGCCTTCGTCGAGGTCGCGGAGGCTTGGGTGATTTGTCAGTACGCCTGGCTTGATGCTTGGACCAAGCAAGAACATCGGCGCGGCGGTGCCGTGGTCCGTGCCTTGGCTGGCATTCTGGCCGACGCGGCGACCAAACTCGCTGAAACTCATCATGAGGACGCGCTGGTCGTTGCCGGTGGCTTTCATTTCATCCCAGAAGGCTTTGACGCCATCCGAGTACGTCTTGAGCAACTGCGCGTGCCGGCCTTGTGCGCCGCCCTGCCCGCTGTGCGTGTCGAATGAGCCGTGGCTGACGTAATACACGCGTGTCTTGAGCCCGGCGTTGATCATGCTTGCGACCATCGACAACTGCTGGCCCAGTTCGTTGCCCGGGAACGCGGTTTGCGGTTTCTTCGCGACGGCTTTGCGGATGAGGTCGCTTGAAACCTGCGCGTCCAGCGCAGTTCGAAGCAGGAAGTCGGCGTTCGTGTCGCCCTTCTTCTTCGCGGCGTTGCTTTCATCGCTGCCGCGCCGATTCAGCACGTCATACGACGCCGTCAAGTCCTTATCGATGTCGTCGGCACTCCAGCGGAAGAGCTGCGCGGATTCAAACGACACTCCCTTGACCAGCGAACCTTCGAGCGCGAGCGGTGAACTGCGTCCGATTGCAATTGAAGGTGGACCGCCACTTGCTTCGCCCGCTGCGCCGTTCACTTTCGCGTTGTTCGCGGCGATTTTTTCGGGCGAGCCGTTTTCGCCTTTGCCAAAGCCGCAGCACTCGTTGTCGAGGTAGCGACCCAACCAGCCGTTGCCCGTCGCCGAAGTGTCTGCGGTATGCCAGATGTCCATGCTCTTGAAGTGGCTGCGGTTTGGATTGGGATAGCCCACGCCTTGCACGATCGAGAGCATGCCCGAGTCGTAGAGATCTCGGAGACCGGTCATCGCGGGGTGAAGGCCAAGGCCATCGGTGTTGGCGAGTTTGAGAATGTCCTTCTCAGGTATCGCGATGCCGGTGCGGAGTTTGTAGTACTCGGGTGCGAAGGTTGGGACGACGGTGTTGAGCCCGTCGTTGCCACCGGCGAGTTGCACAACGACAAGGATGCGCTCGTCGGGGATGCCGGGGATTGAGGACAGGCCCGGGCGTGTCATCGCGAAGGCGGAGCGTTCGAGGAACGCCGGGAGCGTGAGGCTCGCGCTGGCGAGCACGAGGCCATGCTGCAACAAGGCGCGGCGGGAGAAGGCAGAATTGAGTTGTTGTGTCATTGCGAAGCCGTTCTCGTGCCACCGACTGCTGCTTTGAGCAGTCGGTGCAAATCTCCACGCGCCGCGTCATCCACTGACTACGCAAAGCCGTAGTCGATGGCACGAAAACCTCAACACAACTGATACTCCGGCATCGCCGTGATGAGCAGCAACGCGCCAGTCACGGTTTTGTCGTTGACCTTGTTCCCCTCGCGAGCAAAGAAACTCTTGACCGCTTCCGCCCCCGCCGCGGGCGTTTTACCCAAGCACAGTTGCAGCAGGTGCATCGCCACCGCATCAGGCTTTCGCTCACGCACGCCCAAATCCTGAGCATTGTCCAACAGAGCCATCGCATCAAACTTGTCTGTGTTCGCACTGCCGTCAATGCCGCGCGGCAGTCGCCCGGCGATCAAGAACGCGAGAACGTTCTGGCGCACGAAAAGTGTGCTGGTGTTCATCCAGGTCCGCCCGCCTTCCCAGCCTTTGACACTGGGTGGGAAGAACAGACGTTGACCCATCATGTCCATCGCCTGATTGAGTAGTTGCAGGTCGCGCACCGGGGTGTTGAGTTCGCGGATTGCGCCGACGACGAGCGCAGTGGGCGACTTTATCTGTTGGCCCATGACCCCGCTTTGTGAATCATCGTAAAAGTGCTTGCTGAGCAGGAGTCGCCGAAGCACGGGCTTGAGGTTGTACTTCTGCATGTACAGCATGTCGCCCAGTTCGCGCACGACTGTTCGCTGCGAGCTGTTCAGCGATTGCTCGCCTCCACGCTCATCCGGCGGCACGTCGGCGACGAGGAAGTTGTACATGCGGCGCATAACGAAGCGGGCGCAGGCACGCTGTGACAAGATGATGCGGACGAAGTCGTCGCCGTCCCATGAACCCTTGCTGCCCAGGATTACTTTTTCGCTGTTGTCGTGATTGCCTTTGCGGAAGACGAAACTGTCATCCTCAAACGTGTACCCCGTCAGCGCCTTCGCGCCTGCCTTGATGTCATCCTCGCCATAGTTGCCCACGCCCAAGCTGAACAACTCCATGATTTCTCTCGCAAGATTCTCATTGGGCTTGTTCTTCCGGCTGTCGTTGTTGTCCAGGTATGCGATCATTGCCGGGTCACGGATGATCGCGCCGAGCAACTCACCAAAGTTGCCCGCCGCGTGCTTGCGGAACAACTGGTTCTGCAGGTACATGTGATAGCTGTTCTCAATCGTGCGATAGCTGGTCGCGAAGTGACCATGCCAGAACAGCGTCAACTTTTCCTGCAAGGGCTGGCTCGTCTCGATCATCCGCTTGAGCCACCACTTCTGCATCTCGCTGACCTGGCGACGATCTTCCTGTTCGCGATCCTGCCGCAACTTCCGCAGGCGTGCGAGCTCGTCTTCGTTCTGGGCCTGCTGGGCCATGCGATACGCGCGTCGTTCTTCTTCTGTCGCAGGCCGCATGATGTCCGCGGCGAACAAGTCGGCCTTGGGCGGATCAAACGCTGGCACCTTTGAGCCTTCGCCAAAGTTGAGCAGGTGATCGACGGACCTTTCCGGACCCCAGGAGACGAGCGTGCGGACTTGCTCGATGCTTCCGCCGAAGCCAGCACGCCAGAGAAGGTGACGGGCTTGAGCGGAGCCAAAGTCCTTCGGCGAAATCGCGCCGAGGGAAGCGTTCATTTCGGTCGGCTGCTTTTTGTCATCGCGAGCGGCGTTGTCCGCAGGCGGCTCGCCTTGCGGCTGCATCGACTTCTCATCCTGCTTCTCATTCTGCGAACTTGAAGGCGTGGTCTGCATGGTTCGCAACTCTCAATCGCCGACGTGCGGAAGTCTCAAGCGTGAGACGGCTCCCATGCCGTCACTGCCGCCAAACGAACAGAAACGGAGCTTCTTGCAAGATCAATGTATC
>CAZEZV010000103.1:0-13275 GCA_964516725.1 uncultured Phycisphaeraceae bacterium | reverse complement strand
CTACGTCGTCTGCCCGTGGCATCACTGGAAGTTCCACCACGCAACCGGACTGGGCGAACCCGGCTACGAAGCCGACGCCGTGCCGGTCTATCCCGTCAAAATCGAAGCGGGCCGCGTACTAGTGTGCGACACGCCATCAACCAAGCGCTCCAAGGCTCCGCACGAGCCTCACCCGCTGACCAAACTCACCGTTCGAGGCGAGCCGGGCGGCCCTTCATCGCAAGACCCGCTGCGCGTCGCGTGCATCTCAACAACAAACATGGACGTCGCGTTCCCGCGCTACTCAACGTCAGACGACCTGCTCGAACACGCAATGAAACACGCGGCAAACTCCGGCTGCGACACCCGCCTCATCCGTCTCCGCGAACTCTCCTTCCGCGCCTGCGAGGGTTACTACAGCAAAAACGCCCACGCCTGCACATGGCCCTGCTCCATCACGCAGATGGACCCCACCGACCAGATGGACCGCGTCTACGAAGCAATCGTCCAGTGGGCCGACATCTTCCTCATCGCAACCCCCATCCGCTGGGGCCAGCCCAGTTCGCTCTACTCCAAGATGATCGAACGGATGAACTGCATTCAGAACCAGCAGACCATCGCCAACAAAGTTCTGCTCAAAAACAAAGTTGTCGGCTTCATAGTGACGGGCGGCCAAGACAACGTCCAAGCCGTCGTCGGACAGATGATGATGTTCTTCTCCGAACTGGGCTGCCAGTTCCCACCCTTCCCCTTCATCGCCCACTCACGAGGCTGGTCGGCTGAAGACATGGAAAAGAACACCTCCTTCGTTCAGAACAGCAAAGAGCTTCACGAAGGCGCGGCTGCGTTGGTTGATCGTTGCGCGACGACCGTTCGCCAACTCCTCACAACTCAGCAACCCAAACCCGTGCGAGGCGGCCGCAAGGCCCATCCGCTGGGCGAGTAGGCTCGGCGTCTCGCAGAGCACCGACCACACACGACTTTCGTGCCCGTCGAGACGCCGGGCTTACAAGTTCAAAAGGCAGGACCGATCTTTCAATTCTTATTGAAACAAGTGCGCCTATAATCCCGCATGGCCAGCAATGGTTCATCTCGTTCCCCCGACACCACCTCCCTCAAAGCCGCCGAGGACCGCTTCATCGCCGTGTGGGGTCAGATGGCCGGGGCCTGGGGCATTTCTCGCACTATGGCCGAGGTCCACGCCCTCCTTTATATCACCGGCACGGATCTCTGCACCGACGACATCATGGAGCGCCTGCAGATCAGCCGGGGCAACGCAAGCATGTCAACGCGGGCGCTCGTGGACTGGAACATCGTCTCGCGCGTCAATAAACGGGGCGATCGCAAAGAGTACTTCACAGCGGAGCAGGATGTGTGGGCGCTCTTCCGCGCAATCGTCCGCGAGCGCATGAACCGCGAGGTTGATCCGCTGCTCGCGTCGCTCTACGAAATCCGCGATATGACGGGTGTCGAAGGCAAGGCTGATGACAAAGCCGCCAAGTCGCAGGCGAAAGCACACCGCGAGCGGATCGACGCGATGCTGGACTTCTTCGAGACGATCGAAAAGTTTGGCCAGCGATTCGTAAGCCCGACGGGACGCGGCTTGCAAATGGCCGCGACCCTGTTAGGGAAACTCCCTGATTTTTCAGGCGGCTCCCGCCGGCATGCATCGGCACGCGAGGCCAATCGGCAAGGTGGGGGCGCGGGGGGGTCTGGGAGTTCGGGGGGTTCGGGGGGTGACGAATGAGCACGCTCCATCGTCCAAGCCCCTCGCGTGTGGAAACGGCAACATTGTCCCTCAACGTGTCGTGGCGAGTGCGCGCGGGATCGATCGGCGAACCGGCGTGCAGCGCGTGGCTTCACGGGGTTTCTAAGAAGATTTCGGCAGACGCAGCACTGATACTGGATATCTTCGTCGCTGATGGCGACGCTCAATTCCGACTATTGACGCCCGCCGGCGGCTGCTTCGACCTGAATCAATTGCTTGCAACGCTGGGAGTTGAAATCCGCGATGTGTCCGTCAGTTCGGACAATGATGGGTTTGTGCACGCCGAAGTCACGGGCATGCACAACGGCTCGCCCATCAACCTGCTGCGCGCAAGCCGTGTGTGCAACTCAACTTCTGGCGTGGCGTGCCGCGCCGATTACGCCGTGACGCAACTCTGGTCGCTATTTCAAGTGCCGGGCGGCCGCTACGAACTGGCGTGCAAGTAGTTCGCACGGCCCGGGCAAAAAGAAAAAAATCCAACATATGTTTGACACCCGCGATCCGGGTTTGTGGTTCTCCGAGCGCTGTTCCTAGTTCTTTTTTCTCAATTCCGAATTTCTTCACGACCTCGCTTGGCCCACCCCGATACGCTTTCTCTAGCGAAGACCTTATGGGTGTTCTTCTTACGTGATGCGCAGGTGCGCAACAATGGACTGTTCCGCTATTTTGCTTCGCGCTTTAGAATCATGTCAAGCACACCAACTCTCCCACAACTCCCTCTGCTCGCCGAACTCACCGTCGCCGACAGATCAATTGATATCAAACCCCAGGGCACCGATCACGCGCACGACGCAACTGTCGTTCATCGCGAATCGATCCCCGCTTCGCGCACGGAACGCGCCGTCACGTTCCTTGCCGTCGTCCTGCCCATCGTCGGCGTCATCGTCGCGATGGCGCTGCTCTGGGGACCGGCGTTTTCTTGGGTCTACCTCGCCATCACCGGCGTGATGTACATCGTAACCGCTGGCGGCATCACCGTCGGTTTTCACCGCTACTTCACGCATAAGTCCTTCGAGACTGTCCGCCCGATGCAGTTTTTGCTGGGAGTCGCTGGCTCGATGGCGTGCCAAGGCCCGCTCTTTCGCTGGACGGCGTACCACCGCAAACACCACCAGCACAGCGACGACACCGAAGACCCGCATTCCCCACATGCTTATGGCAGTGGCGTCAAGGGCATGCTCAAGGGCATGTGGCACTCGCACGCGGGCTGGCTCTTTGAACGCGAACCTCGAGGCGTCTCACGATACATCGTCGATCTCAAAAAGGACAAGATGTACGCGACCATCAGCCGGCTCTTCCCGCTGTGGGTCGCGCTTGGCATCTTCCTGCCCGGCATCGCCGCCGGCCTCATCACCATGTCTTGGACGGGCTTTGGTCTGGGCGTCCTCTGGGGCGGCTTCGTCCGCCTGTTCCTCGTGCATCACGTCACGTGGAGCATTAACAGCGTGTGCCACATCTGGGGCGGCAGGCCGTTCGAGAGCCACGACGAAAGCCGCAACAACGCCATCTTCGGCATTCTCGCCTTGGGCGAAGGCTGGCACAACAACCACCACGCCTTCCCCGCCAGCGCCCGCCACGGCCTCTTCTGGTGGCAGTTTGACGCAAGCTACGTGTTCATCAGAACGCTGAAGCTGCTCGGACTCGCAAAAGACCTGCGCCTGCCGACCAAGGAGCGCATGGAAGCGAAGATGGTGAAAAACCAAGACACCACTGAACTGAACTCCTGAATACCAGTCAGAAAACTTTTCTGATTCCAGGCCGAGGGCCTGCTCGACAGTCGCGGGCTGCGAATTGTCACACCTTGGGTGTGAAACGCGGCAGCGCGCCACACTTCATGTTGCGACAGTTTGTCCCACCCCGCTCTGCGTGCCTAATTGCTGTTTGCCCCAATAATTGCACGCCAATATCCGGCATTGCGTGGGCTTTTTGAGCCTCATGCGCTACCCTCCCGCTCGTTTCAGCCCGCAATCGCGTTGGCAACTGACTTGCAGTCGTCCGTGTTCGCGTCGTCGCTGAAATCACCAAAACCACTCAGCATTGCTCGACTCGAGCCATGCTCGGGCGGTGCAAGGAGGCACACATGTCCTTTGACGCAGTCGTCCACGCTCAGGCTATCGAACTTGACCGCCTTTCCCTGGAAATGTGCGCCGCCGCAGGCAGCGGCCATCCCACCTCCGCCGCGAGCATCGGCCACATCGTGACTGTCATGATGTTCAGCGCCATGCGCTGGAGCCCCGAGCACCCCGACTACCCCACGAGCGACCGCCTCATCCTGTCCGAAGGCCACGCCGTCCCCGCGGTGTACGCCGCGTGCGCCAAACTGGGCGTGATGGTCGGCAAGGACCCCGCCAAGCGAGTCAAACTCAAAGTCGAAGACTTGAAAACGCTGCGCATGGCCAACAGCGTTCTCGATGGTCACCCGAATCCGATGGAAGGCTTCCCCTTCTTTGACGCCGCCACCGGCAGCCTGGGTCAAGGCCTCTCCGCGGCCGCAGGCGTTGCCGAAGCCGCCCGCCTTGATGGGACTGATCGCCGCGTGTACTGCATCATCGGCGATGGCGAAGCCCGCGAAGGTCAGATCACCGAAGCCCTCGACTACATCGTCGACCGCAAACTCCGCAACGTCCTCCCAATCTTCAACTGCAACGACTACGGCCAGGCCGATCGCGTTTCGTCCCAGCAAAACGCCGAGAATCTTGCTGCTCGCCTCGAGGCATTTGGCTTCGACGTCAAGACCATCGACGGCCACAACCCGACTCAAATCAAAAAGGCTTTCGACGCCTTCGCCGACATCGCAGGCGAAAAGTCCGGCAAGCCCATGGCGATCGTCGCCAAGACCGTCAAGGGCTGGGGCAGCCCCAGCATCCAGGGCGGCGGTTGGCACGGCAAGCCACCCACCGGCGATCAATTGAAGAAAGCAATCGCCGAACTCGAATCGCGCCGCGTCGAACTCACCACGTCCCTCAGCAACACCGACGCGTTCACGATTCAACCGCCAGCGCAGGCCAAGCCCGTTGAGCAGACGCACTCCGAAATTCCAACGCTCCGCGAAGCCATGAAAAAAATGGACATGGAAGCCATCTTCCAGAGTGGCAGCCTCGCCACGCGCCGCGCCTACGGCATCGCTCTCCGCGAACTCTGCAAGATCAACCCCAACATTGTCGCCCTCGACGCCGACGTCTCCAACAGCACCTTCAGCGAAATGGTCCGCAAGGATCCCGCGACCTCCAGCCGCTTCATGGAATGCAAGATCGCCGAGCAGAACATGATCTCCGTCGCGGTGGGCCTCTCCGCCGCTGGCAAGATTCCCTTCTGCTCCAGCTTCAGCAAGTTCCTGACCCGCGCCTACGACCAGATCGAAATGGCCATCTACAGCGGTGCGAATCTGAAGATTGTGGGCAGCCACAGCGGCATCACCCTCGCCGCCGACGGCCCCAGCCAGATGAGCCTCCCCGATGTCTCATGGTTCCGCAGTTTCAGCACGATGAAAGATCATCGCGGCAACCCCGGCTGCTACATCCTCCAGCCCAGCGATGCATACGCCGCGTACTCGCTCACGCAAGTGATGGCCGAGTACGAAGGCTGCTGCTACATGCGAACGCTCCGCCCCGAACACGAGTTCCTCTACAGCGACAAAACCGTCTTCAACCTTGGCGGCTTCGAAGTCTTGAACGAAGGCAAGGACATCCTGCTCTGCGCCGCAGGCTCCATGGTTCACGAAGCCAACAAAGCCGTCGAAACACTCGACAAAGCCGGCATCTCCGCATCGCTCGTCGATCTCTACTCCCTGCCCTTCGATCAAGATGGCCTGCTTGACCTTGTCTCCAGCAACGGCGGCCTCGTCCTCACCCTCGAAGACAACTTCGGCGGCGGCATCGGCAGCGCAGTCGCCGACGCCATCGTCGATTCAGGCGACGGCTTCCGCCTCGAGCAAATGCACGTCACCCGCATCCCCAAGAGCTGCCGCACTCCGGAAGAAGTGCTTGCAATGTGCGGCCTGAACCACGAAGCAATCGTGAAGAAGGCCATGGGCATGTTGCAGTTGGCTTAAGAAGTGTCACCACAAAGACACGAAGAACACAAAGAAAGAAGAAAAGACAGTAAAGAATAGAGAAGCAGAGAATCTGCTTTCTATTCTTTGTTCTGTCTTCTTTGTGCCCTTCGTGCCCTTGTGGTGAATTCGTCTTCTGCAATGGAGTACGCACTCGTCATCATCGTCGCCCTGTGCGCATCCGCCCTGACGTTCTTCTCAGGCTTTGGTCTTGGCACGCTGCTCATGCCCGCGTTCGCAGTGTTTATGCCCGTCGAAGTCGCCGTCGGCGCAACCGCGCTCGTCCATCTCGCGAACAATCTGTTCAAACTCTCGCTGGTGTACAAACACGCCGACGCAACGATCTTCAAACGATTCACTGTGCCCGCCGTCATCAGCGCACTCGTCGGCGCCATCCTGCTTGCGATCCTGAGTGAACAAGGCGCGTCCAGCGGCATCCTTCACGCCTACACGCTCGGCAACCGCGACTATTCCATCACCATCGTCAAAGCGGTCGTTGGCCTCGTGATGATCGCCTTCGCCATCCTCGAACTCTCCCCGGGATTCGCGAAGTTGTCGTTCGATCGCAAGTACCTCCCACTGGGCGGCGTGCTCTCCGGCTTCTTTGGCGGCCTCTCGGGCCATCAAGGCGCTCTGCGCAGTGCATTCTTGATTCGATGCGAACTGAGCAAAGAGACGTTTGTCGCAACCGGAGTCGTCACGTCCGTCTGCGTCGATTGCACACGCCTCCTCGTCTACGCACTCTTCGCATTCGGCATCGTGAATGCCGGCTCCCACGTCACCGACTTCGGCACCCACCTCCGTGCCGCGTCTGACAAAGCAATCTGGCCCCTCGTCCTCGCCGGCGCCATCGCCGCACTCGCCGGCTCACTCATCGGTCAACGCCTCGTCAAGAAAGTCACGCTCCGCAGCGTCCAAGTCGTCGTCGGCGTCGCCCTACTCCTCTTCGGCATCGCGATGACGTGCGGCCTCGTCTAACTCTCACTACTCCGCGTTCCTCCGCTCTACTCCGTCTCTCAGCGATTCGCCTTCTCTCATACACTTAGCCGTGCATCCCGACGACGAAGTCTGCCTCTGCTTTCACGTCTCGCTACGGAAGATTCGCAACTATCTCCAGCGCGAAAACCCGCCCGTCGCCTCCCTCATCAGCGAATGCCTCAGCGCCGGCACAGGCTGCATGTGGTGCGTGCCGTTCCTGAAACACCTGCACGCGCTGCACCAGCAGGGCAAAGAGCCCGACCTCCGCGTCTCGCCCGAGGAGTACATGCGGACGCGCAAGGAGTACCACAAGACCAACAAGCGCGATGAAAATGTCGTTCTTCGAGCAACAGCGCACGACCCGTACTTGAACGCTGCGGAAAACAGCGAAAAGAAGAAAGAGGATGACCCAGGCAACGACATGAATTAAAATGGGTCGTCAACCCGCGAAGATTCTCAATCTCAGCAGTCGCATCGGTCCCATACGACCTATCCCATTTCCCCCAACTTCCCTTTTTCCATCAACTCATGCAACCCCCAACCCCCTGTCCCGGAACAAGATGCAGCAATCCAGCACAGCCTGAACACTCCCGTGCGGGCTGATGCACCCACCAAGCCTACATTTGTCGCCAGTCGCAGGTGGCAGGGCTGGAGTTGTTTGGTTTTTATACGGATGTGGCGCAATGGCGTGCCACGACGTCTTGGGTGACTTGTCTTCGAGGATTTGATCACACATGCCAGACCCGGTGGCGTTCTACAAGTCAGGTGACACGGTCGAAGGACTCCGGATCCTCCAGGAACTGGGCCAGGGCGCTGCGTCCACGGTGTATCTCGCGCAGGATCCTAAGACCAAACAGATCTGGGCGCTCAAACACGTCCATCGCTCAACAGAAAAAGATGATCGCTTCCTCGAGCAGGCCGTCGGCGAATACGAAGTTGCCAGCAAACTCGATCACCCCGCTATCCGCGCCATCCCCAAGATCTTCAAGTCCCGCGCGAAACTGTTCACGGTCCTCACCGACGTCATGCTCGTCATGGAGTTCACCGACGGCGTCTCCATGGACAAGCGCCGCCCCAAGACCTACGAAGAAGCGCTCGAGATCTTGCATCAGGTCGCCAGCGCCATGAAGCACATGCACGAGCGCGGCTACGTCCACGCCGACATGAAGCCCAACAACGTGATGGTCTCGCCCGGCCCGGTCGCAAAGATCATCGACCTCGGGCAGAGCTGCGCCATCAACGCAACGAAGGAACGCATCCAGGGCACGCCCGACTACATGGCACCAGAGCAGTCGCAGAAGAACCGGCCCATCACACCCCAGACCGACATCTACAACCTGGGCGCGACCATGTATTGGGTGCTGACCAAGCAAGCCGTGCCCACGCCGATGAACATGACCAACGAGGACTCGCTCATCAGCAAGATGGACCCGTCCCTCCTGCCCAAACCCAAGCCTGTCAGCGAGATCGACGCGAACTGTCATCCAAAGCTCAACGAACTCGTCATGCACTGCGTCGAACTCGATCCCAACGATCGCCCGGAAAGCATGGGCTTCGTCTGCGATCGCCTGCAACTGATCCTGGGCATGATCCGCGCCAACCGCAAATCCAGCGGCAACAAAAACGCAGATTCCCTCACGCTCTACGACCCCGCCGCAAGCAAAGGTGGCACCAAGGGCGGCACAAACATGGGAACAAAGCTTGGCCTCAAAGGTGGCACCAAAGGCAGCACCAAAACCGGCTCCAAAATGGGCACCAAGTTCGGCGAACGCAACGACCCACGCTCCGGCAGCACGTCGGTGCTCGGCGTGCGAGTCGTGCCACCAGAGAAGTAGTTCGCTCTGAGTCGGTGGCGCAGGCGTCCTCGCCTGTGACCGGGCGTCAACAGAAGATCAGCACAGGCGATAACACCTACGCCACCATTTTTTATAAAGTATCACGCCGCGACGCGCGAATCGTCATCGCCAAATGCCCGGCGCATCGCTTCTCGATGCGCATCCAACTCAAGGCCAATGACATTTGACAACTGGTGCTTCCCGCGAATGTCCTGCGCCGCCGCCGGCCCGATCGCCGCTCGCCACTCATCGTCCACCACAAGTTCCTGCAGCACAAGCGAAAAGCCATCAACCGTGCCATCACACCGAATGCCCGTGACACCATGCTGCACCAGCATCCCAAGCCCAGGCGACGACGCAACCACCGCCGCGCAGCCGCACGACAGCGCCTCGATCACACTCTTGGGCTGGCTCTCCATGTCCGAAGCATGCACATACACCCCGCACCGCTGCAGCCGCTCGATGCGCTGCTCGTGCGTAAAGCCCGTGTGAAACGTCACCGGCGCGTTCAGTTGTTTCGTCAGCGATGTCAGATAGGGCAACTCGGGCCCGTCACCAATCACCTCAAGGCGCGTGTGCGGCTGAATTCTCGCAACGTCCGCGACTGCCTTGATCAACACGTCGACACGCTTGCGAGACACAAGTTGCCCCGTGTGTACGACAAGCCCGCGATCGCGCACAAACGGGTCGCCCTGCGTCGTACCGAAGAAGTAATTCGGCACAATACGAGCCTTGTCCATGCTGAACGAATACCGCCACGCAAGGTCCTTCACCATGGGCTCGGTCGACCCGATGATCACATCTGCCGCCCGACACAACGAACCCTCTTCATCCGCCGCGCCAATCGCAATATCCGAATCCGCTCCGTGACTGCTCGCAAGAAAACGCGTCCAAAGGTGCCCGCCGCGAGCAATCAACGCAACCGGCACGCCCTCTGCGCGCAGGCGATTGACAACCTGCACCGCAATCCCACCCCGCGACATCTGCGTCGTGCGCAGCACGGCCCTCGTCCCAGGCCTGCAGTGCGACAGCACCTTCTCGCGCAGCCGTTTCTCGTATTCTGATTCAATCTCACCCCGTTCGTTGCACACCAGCGAAACCCTGCCCGCAAGCTGCGCCGGCAAACAGCCAGCCAGCAGCGCGTGTTCCTGCTCAGACCCGAACGACACCAGCACGCCCCGCGAGTACTGCTCAAACAGCGCACAGGGCAACGCCCACTCGCGCTCCAGAATCCCCGCGCGCTGCCACTTCTCCAGCGACGCGCCGGGCGCAAGCATCAATATCAGTGTGTCCGCTTCATCGCTCATAAGTGCAACATACCACCTGCAACATGAGACCGCAATGGAACGACACATCGCGGCAGATTCCACGAGTGTGACCTGTGTCTTATCGTCCCTTTTTCAGGCGAAAACCGCCCAAAGCCGCAATTCACGCCAGTTTGTTTGAATTGCGCCCAATCCCCAAAAGCCCGCACGCGCAACGCCGGACTGAGCACATCTTCGAGCGAAGGTCCGGGTCGTCCGCACAAGTTCCACGTGTTCCGTTTGTAACGTTTGGTTCGTTTCGCGCGTGTCGCGCGGCCTGCGTCGAACGGAAAATCGCCCACCAAAGACTGACAGCGTTCAGTCGGAACATGCGTCTCTTACTCGACGCCGCGCGGGGCTTCCCTCAAGCCTGCTTCTCTCGCAACAAACCTCCTCTCTCTTCTTCCTCTTGATCTCTGTGTCTTGCATGTAGCCCGACCGTCAGGGAGGGCTTCGTTTCGTGTGCTGAAGTGGAAATGCCCATATCCCGCATCAACCAAACCAAACCCACTAGGCACACCCCTTGCGATAATCCCCAAGCACCCCGTCGGAGCCCCTTCATGATCTCTTTCGTTATCCTGACGCGCAATCGCCCGCGCGCACTCCTGCGCAGAGTGCGCGACTTGTGCGCATGGGTCTCCAAATCCAACACCGCCGCCGAAGTCATCGTCCTCGACAACGCCTCCTTCGAACGCCCCATCATCACCCCCAACACCTCCCCCGACTCCACACGCGGCGTCCCTTTCAAACACGTCCCCCTCGAACAAAACTTCGGCCAACGCGCCCGCCTCGCCGTCCCCAGCATCGCCGACCCCGCCAGCAACTGGTTCGTCATGCTCGACGACGACACCACCCTCGCCTCGCCCCGCGAAACCGATCTCGAATCCGTTTTCAACGAGTGGCATCCCGAAGTCGGTATCGTCGCGGCTGACATCTACAACCGCTACACCGGCGCCGCCCCAGTCCGCGCCGGCGGCGGCCTCCCCGAAGTCCCCCGCAGCGCCGCCTTCGCAATCCGTCGCGACACACTTCTCGCCTGCGACAAACTCACTCCGGGCCTGCGAGGCTTCGCCGCCGAACTCGACCTCGCCGCCAACGTTCTCCGCGCCGGCTACTCCACAGTCTTTGACCCCCGCCTCATCACCATCCGCCGCGTCCGCGATCGCCGCCGCGACGCGCAGCAGGTTGGCCGCTGGCTCATGGACCGCCTCCGCGTCGCCCACATCTACGCACCCGACCACGAACGCGTCGACGCGATGCGCACGATGCTGCGCGGAGCACTCCGCCGCGCCGGCCGCTGGATCAGCGAAGAAGACTTCGAACACTGGCTGCGCGTCATCAACTCGCGCCTCGCAACCACCCCCCGAGCAGCACGCTCGCCCCTCCCGCAAGACCTCTGGGACCGCCTCACCGGCGTCGCCGCCGCACGCGAAGCACTCCTCCCCCACACCACCACCGGCTGCACCCGCTTCGCACTTATCAATGAAACCGACGACGCCCCCCTCCTCGCACGCGTCGTGCAAGAACTCGGCGCCTCAATCGTCTCCCCCGCCGATCACCCCGACGCACTACTCCTGGCAACCCTCGAACCCGGCAAACTCATCGACGCAATGTTCACTCGCACTCACGCCCCCTTGAACCGCCGCGACGACACCCCACCAGTCATCGCCCCATGGATGCCGCCGGTGCCAAGAGCGAACGAACAGCATTCCCTGCGAGCGGCGTAGCGACTCATACGAGCCCCACCGCGCCAGCGTGGGCGAACGCCACACGCGCCATCGAAGCACGTTGACATCGCCCCACGCTTGCGCGACGGGGCTCGTTGCAACCCGGGCGTGCGCTCATGATCGTGAATCAGCTTGGTGGCTGCGCATTGCTTCCAAACCTGCGGGCGTCACATGAAGTTGTGCGCCAAGAAAACCCATGGTTTCTGGTTCTTGTCCTTCTTGCAGTGATTCAATTGCCGTCAGCCCAACTTGCCGGGCATGCTCGTCGCCTTCATTTGTGTCATCTAGACCATAGGCGAACTTGACAAGTCCTTTTCTAATGAGTTGTTCGGCGACGTAGCCGGTCATTCGATTGACAAGATCGCGGTGCCGTGAGTTGCTCCACCATTGCTTGCGTTGGTGTTCGTCTTCGTCGTAGTATGAGCTATCAAGAAATTCCCGAGTGCAATTTGTGAGTCGTCCAAGCGATTCGCTTCTAAGGTCGTTGATGTAGTAAAGCGCCTTGAACTCGAATGGAGAAATTCGATCGGCCATGTTGAATCGTATTCTCGCCAACGCGGGCGAATGCCTCATGCGTCATCGAAGCACGTTGACATTCGCCCACGCTCGCGCGATGAGGCTCGTGAAAACCCCTCTCCAAATCGTCACCACAAAAAGTCAACCCCAATCCCATCCCCAAAACCACACTCACCGTCTCTCTGCGCACACGCACGGTCCGGCAAGATAGCTGTGCGCAATGTTGTGTACCAGTGTGCGATCACAAACAAGTACAAAAAAACACGGACATGAGGACATGTCCGTGCCACGAAAATCTATTTCTCTCCATCACTCATTCGCATACGGATCCGCATCATCATCCCCCTCGCCCGGCCCCGGCTGCCCGGCGTCCTGCGCCACCGCGAGTTTCGCCGCCAACACCTGCAATCTGATTTCCTTGAACAGGTCCGGGTTGGCCTTCAAGAAGTGCTTCGCGGATTCGCGGCCTTGGGCGATTCTGGTGTCGCCATAGCTGAACCAACTGCCCGACTTCTGGATCACCTTCGCGTCCACGGCGAGGTCAATGAGGTCGCCGCTGCTGGAGATGCCTTCGTCGTACATGATGTCAAACTCGGCGTCGCGGAAGGGCGGGGCGATTTTGTTCTTGACGATTCGGGCGCGGGTGCGGCTGCCCACCGTCGCTTCGCCTTCCTTGATCGCGCCGGTGCGCCGGACATCGATGCGCACGCTGGAGTAGAACTTGAGGGCGCGCCCGCCCGTCGTGGTTTCGGGGCTGCCGAACATCACGCCGATCTTTTCGCGGATCTGGTTGATGAACACGACGGTGCAGCTGCTGCGCGCGATGATGCCGGTGAGCTTTCGCATCGCCTGGCTCATGAGGCGGGCCTGCAACCCCATCTGCGCATCGCCCATTTCGCCTTCAATTTCAGCCTTGGGAACAAGCGCTGCAACCGAGTCAACGACGATCAGGTCCACCGCGTTGCTGCGCACGAGCAGTTCGCAGATTTCAAGGGCCTGCTCGCCACTGTCGGGCTGGCTCACGAGTAGGTCGTCGATGTTGACGCCGATCTTGCGAGCCCATGACGGATCGAGCGCGTGCTCGGCGTCGATGAACGCCGCGACGCCGTTTTCCTTT
>CAZEZV010000102.1:0-13304 GCA_964516725.1 uncultured Phycisphaeraceae bacterium | reverse complement strand
GCGATCCGGCCATCCAGATTCCAATAAGAAGAACCAATATGCCGCCGATCGTTGCTATGAGTCCGGATTTCACCGGATCGGCATCGCGTCGAAGCACCCGCGAGGGTGAAACGTTGCGCAAGGCGAGCAATGGCGCCAGGGTGAAAATCATCGCTACTCCCATGCCGAGCGAGATGCCTCGCACGACTGCAGTAGGTTGCCAACCACGTATTAAGTTTGTTGGCAATAAGGAATCGCTTACCAGGTGGGGCAACGCGAAGAGAAGACCAACACCTATCGCCGCGCCAAGCAGGCTTGACAGCAGCGCCAACACGACCACTTGAATGGTGAAAAGGATGATCGCTTCACCTGGCGTCACGCCTAGGCACCGCATGATTGCGATGTCATCCGCACGGGCGGCGATCCACGCTCGCACCACCTGAGCGACGCCCACTCCGCCAACCAACAACGAGAGCAATCCGACGAGACCGAGATATCGACCGATGTTGTCAAAGCTGCGACGAAGCGACGCTTGCGCCGACATGAACGTACGAGCACGGAAGAACGGTGCGTCGACCAATTCTGTTTCAAGAGCTTGTTGCAACCGTTGGGCGTCGGCAGCGGTAGCGTTATCAGGCAACTTCAGAAGCGCACGATAGGAGATGCGAGCACCTTGGCTCGCGAGCGACGTACGTGCCAGCGCATCGGCTGACATGAATACGCGAGGCGCTATGGTGAACGAGACGCCCAGCTTATCCGGTTCCTCCATCACAACGCCCGCGATGCGAAATTCAATACCCCCAAGTGACAATGTGTCACCGACCACAAGTTGCAGTCGGGTCAGAATCTCAGGTGCGACGATGATTGCATCTGCCGTTGTCATATCACGCAAGGACCTCATCGGGTCGGTGCGAAGTTGTCCGTAGAACGGATAGTCGCCGTTCGCGACCTTGACTTCTACAAGTTGCGATCGGTCACTGTTGGGAACAAGGGCAACGCTGACAAACTCGCGTACATCCGCGCGAGCGACAACGCCAAAGCGTCGTGCGATGTCGTCAAGATTTACCGGCAGAGGCCGATTCCCTTCAACCGCGACGTCAGCCGCCATCAAACGTCGACCTTCGCCACGGATGCCATCAATGACGCCTCGCGACAACCCCTCGACTACGACAACACCAGCTACACCAACAGCAACGCACAGAACGAAAAGAACGATTCGGCTCCACGACCGACGAAATTCGCGGCGTATCAAACGGACGTAATCGCGCACTCTCATTTTGCTCCCCTTGCAATCTCAACTGAAGGAACTATTCGTCCGTCCTGCAGACGAATAGTTCGATCGGCAAGCGAAGCCAAGCCAGCATCGTGGGTCACGAGGATGAGCGTTGATCCGCGGGCTCGCTTCAACTCCAACATCAAGTCAAGCACGCGCTGACCGTTCTCACCGTCTAGGTTTCCAGTCGGCTCGTCGGCGAGCAAAAGCGGCGGATCAGGAGCAAAGGCTCTTGCGAGAGCCACTCGCTGCTGCTCGCCACCAGAGAGCTGCGAGGGATGGTGATGCCCCCGTCCGTCAAGGCCAACACGTTTGAGCAAATCCTCCGCCTTGGCGCGAGGCGAAGCATCGCCCAACAATTCAAGCGGCAGCATCACATTCTCGATGGCGGTAAAGTTGGAGAGCAGTTGAAAGGACTGGAAGACGAATCCCACTTTGCGGCGGCGCAGCAGAGCAAGCGTCGCCTCATCCATTGCATCGATGACCTCGCCTTCGATTGCGACGCTGCCCGCTGTAGCCCGATCTAGGCCGGCGAGCAAAGCCAGCAGTGTCGACTTACCGCTGCCGCTTTTGCCCATGATGGCCACGAACTCGCCGTGCGAGATAGACAGGTCGACATTGTCCAAAACGGTGATCGTGCGATCACCGGAGCGAAATGTACGTGTCAGGCCGCGGGCGAGGACTATGGGAACGTCGACGATGTGGTTGGAGGTGTTCGGTGTCATGTGCATGTGACTTCAGTCGTCAAGGAGCAGTACGTGAAAGATAGACGTGCGTTCGCCCACGCAATTGAAACCAGCGCGTTGCCAAATGCATACGACGCTACATCGACCGCAGCCGCGCTTACCTCACGCACGCCATCGGAGAGGAACTTTTGCGGCTCTTCGTATTCTCCGGTCGTAGACCTGCAAGTGTGAGGCGCTAGCCCGCGCTCGACCGTCGCGCGATCCCCTGACAGATTAATCGCACACAGATGACGACTATGACCTTGCTCATCGAGCATCCTGCAGAATGCGGCATCGTATTCGATGGAGCGTTTCGCGTCCAACCCTCCCCACGAGCGCTCGTACTTATGGGTGTGGCTTTGGCAAGGTCGACATGCCGTAGCCGACGGCTAGCTTGTTCCCAGCTTGGCACCGTCTTCGCTTTGCGCCAGACTAGTGTCACTCGACCGCGCGCCCTGCACTTTGATCTTCGCAAAGCCGTCTTCGAGTTCATGTCTGCTTCGGGGATCGGTCACATGAGCGTTGCCCACGGAATCACCTTGTCGAGTTGGTCGAGCAAGCCCCCGTCCGCGGCGCGCCGATCGCGACGGCTACGCGATCACAAACACGAGCGCTTTGCGCCGCATCGCGTCAGAAGGTCGGAACGTGCAGCATTAAAAAAGTGCAATCCAGCGGCGAAGCTACTGAGATGAACGATCGCACCGCCGACCGCCGTTTCCACCATCAGGTCAGGACATGCTTGGCAGATGCACAAACGCACGCGATGCTTCCTCACGGGCGAATGACAACTTTCACGCAGCCGTTCTTCTTCTCACGAAAGAGGTCGTACATCTTTGGTGCCTCGTCGAGGGAAACGCGGTGCGTGATAATGTTGGCCGGCGACAGCTTGCCTTGAGAAATCAGGTCAAAGAGTGGCTGCATGTACTTGCGAACATGAGTCTGTCCGGTCTTGATCGTCAGTCCTTTATTCATCGCTGCGCCAAATGGTACATTGTCGAGCATTCCAATGTACACGCCTGGCACCGATACTGTGCCAGCTTTGCGACAGCACATAATCGCCTCGCGAAGGGCGTGAGGCCTATCCGTGCCTAAATGAACTTTCTGCTTGACGTTATCCATCACCGCGTCAAAGGTGCCCATGCCGTGGGCTTCGGCGCCGACCGCATCAATACACCGATCAGGACCCCGTCCCTTTGTCATCTCGTCCAATCGTTCTGGAATCAAGCCGTCTTCCATGTTCAGCGTCTCTGCACGACCAATAGTCCTGGCCATGTCGAGACGTTCTGGAACTCGATCAATCGCGATGACTCGTGACGCGCCAAATAGCCACGCAGACTGAATACAAAACTGTCCCACAGGACCGCAGCCCCACACCGCAACCGTGTCACCGGGTTCAATCCCGCAGTTCTCCGCAGCCATATACCCGGTCGGTAGAATATCAGATAAGAAAAGTACTTGTTCGTCAGGCAAGTCGGACTCAATCTTGAAGGCCCCAACGTCCGCGAAAGGAACGCGTAGGAGTTCTGCCTGTCCCCCAGCGAATCCCCCTGTCATGTGCGAGAACCCGAACGCCGCACCTCCCGGATGACCAAGTGCCTTCTTGGAAATTTCCCGGCCTTCTGGCGTATTCGCCACATCGCACGCGCTAAAGAGCTCCTTCTGGCAGAAGAAGCACGAGCCGCAGGCAATGTTGAACGGGATGACAACTCGGTCACCCTTCTTGACGGATCTTACCTCGTCTCCAACCTCCGTGACAATCCCCATCGGCTCGTGACCTAGTACGTCACCGTCCTTCATGGACGGGACAAATCCGTTGACAAGGTGCAGATCAGACCCGCAAATGCCCGAGGCAGTCACTCGAATAATGATGTCAGTCGCGTCCTGAATAATCGGATCTGGCACTGTATCTACTCGGATATTTTTTGTGCCGTGCCAACAAAGCGCTTTCATGGTATGAGCCTTTAGTTACTTCTATTTGATGCGAACAACAGTTATTTGTACACACTGACTGACACTATTAGATTACCTCGTTCGGTGGTTCATTTCGGCGGGGACAGCCGCGCATGCACCACCCATGCACGCCGCAACACCTGCCATGAGCCCAATCAATGACCACCACGCAGCAGTGCGTGTGGCCTGCCGAACTGCTTTGTCTGTCGCTTGACCCGCCGACAACACTGACTCATCGGCTCCGGCTTCGTTGAACGACTCACCAGTGTGCGCACTCAAAGAGGAAGAACGGTCAGAACGCATGGAGGTCAGGGACATGCTGCCCGTTGGAGAAATGCTCTGGGCCAGCATGCCGGAACCAGACCAGAGCACGACAAATCCGAACAATGCTACTACACCCCAAAGGACCACGGATTCAAGTTTGAGCGGAAGTGACCGGGCCAGCCCGGACAATCGACCATACACGTATCCGCCAACCGCCAGTGACAACGTTCCACTCACAAGCCACCACACGCCCGCCAACACACCAATAGTCCGCACTTCACCTGGGGTATCTGAGTCTGAATCTGCAGCGGTAACCCCGACTGCCAACCCGAGCACAGTAAAAATAAACTGTAATCCGATCGCAATGACCACCCCCATCATGATCGGGCCCCAAGAAACTCTGCCGAGCCTTCTTTCCAAACGTCCATCATGGTCCACTGGCTGGAACGTGGTTGCGATCGTTGTCATGACTACTTTCTGTGAGAGTACTGTGCATTGAAAACACGAGCGACATGTACGAGTCACCGTGACCTCAAGAGTGGCACCCCCGCCTTACTTGCTGATGAAGCGAACATGAAGACCCGGGAAAGGGCGTGAACATCGTGGTGCTTGTGGATGCGCGTGGTGTGCCCGTTGCAGTGACAAAGGGCGGCGTAACGCCACACAACTTGGTGCAGGGATTGTTCGATCCGTGTTCACCCAGAGCCGGAGCGCATCATCGGCAACAAGGTGTATGACAACCACGAACTCGCTGACGATCTTGCTGATGAGGGAATCGAGCTGATCGCGTCCCGCACAAACCGCAAGCCAGAGAGCAAGACGCGAACGGCCGCACGCTGCGACGATAGGCGTGGTGACTTTGGCTTGCACGACTGTGCTCACCCCCGATTGAGCAGTTGTTCGTCCCGATCTGCGTACGCAATCGTGCATTGAATGCGAGCGAAAGTGTACACATCGGTCTCACACTGCTGCAACAATCGCATGTCCGGATTGTTCTCGACCAAGTCCACATGCAGGTGATGGCCGCTTTCATCCACGATGTGCCAGTTGGGGTTGTGCTTGCCGCGTTTAGCGACCTCTATCTTGCAAACTCTTGTTGCGAACTTGCTCATCACCAGTTCCTCCCGTCGTCGTTGCATTCTGCATCCCGCTCAAGGGATTCAATGCGGGCGTTCCCTATCCATAATCGTCTCGAACGGTTTCTCTGTTTTCTTATCGGGTGTGAGTATGCCGGATTTCTGTTCGCACATACTTGGTTACCAGGGAATAGAGCGCAGAGCACGCATCGCGAAAGTAATGAAAACACCTACGAACCACTACGTTCATGCTACAGCGGTGTTCTAATACTCCCAGGTCGTCGCGGGAGAAATGGATGGAATGTTGCATCATGGGTCCGTGAGGGATGGGCGGCGCGAGGGACATGCAAGTACCGGCGGGATACTTGGCACCCGCAGAGTTCGTTGCGTTCGAAAGTCCAAACCTACTCTGGGCGTGCCAAACGCGTCATAGGAAACGCGCTTTCACACAGGACTCCAATGTTTGACTCGGCAGATATTCTTCTCGGAGCGTTCGAGTATTGAATCACGGTTTCGCAGGGGCACACTTCATGATCAGTACGATCAGCATCGATGAAGCCTACATCGAGTCGGCTGCGCCGAACGCGGACGCTGCCAAAAACGGGCGTGCGCTTGTGGTCAAGGGCAAGTTGTCGGGGCTGCATATTGATGGTGAACAGACCATCATATTCGGGCAGTGCGCGGGATCGGGCAAGGAACCGTACAGGGTGTCGTGCGATTTTGCGAGGGCGGATCAGCCTACGTATCGATGCTCGTGCCCAAGTCGGCAGTTTCCGTGCAAGCACTGCATCGGGCTGATGTTTGCGTATGTGCTCAAGAAGTCGTCATTCACGACGGCGGTTGTGCCCGAGGACGTTGCTGAGAAACGCGAGAAGCTTGCGAGCCGGGTTGAGAAGAAGAAGGAAGAGGCGGACAAGCCGCGGGTTGTGAACAAGGATGCACTCGCAAAGAAGATCAGGGCCCAATTGGATGGGCTTGAGTTGCTGGAAAAGTTGACGCTTGACCTGACGCGCATCGGCATTGGCAACATGAATGCGAAAGCCGCCAGGGAGATTGAGGACAAGGCCAAGCAACTGGGCAATGCTTATCTGCCTGGCGCGCAAGCGGCACTTCATCGATACACGAAGTTGTTTAATGAGGATGCTTCGGCGACTGGCGGAGCGTCGACCAAGGGTGAAGCGATGTATAGTGAGGCGCTGGATCACCTTTCGCGACTGCATTCACTGGTCAAGCAGGGGCGGATGTATCTTGAAAAGCGGCTCGCTGACCCGGACCTCAAGCCGGAAACTGACTCGGCAATCGCGGCGTGGCTTGGGCATGCCTGGCAGCTTGCTGAACTGAAAACTGCGGGGCTTGTGCAGGCTGATGTTGAGTTGATGCAGTTGGCGTTCAACACCTACGACGACATTGCACGGCAGGAATATGTGGACACGGGCGCGTGGATGAACCTGAACACGGGGAAGATTCAAGTCACGCAGAACTTTCGGCCTTACAAGGCGGTCAGGCACATCCGCAGCGATGACAGTTTTTTTCAGGTTGCGCAGGTCAAGGAGTTGTGCGTGTATCCGGGCGATGTGAACCCGCGCGTCCGCTGGGAGGGCATGACGCCTCGACCGACGGAGCCGCGGGACTTTCAGCGCATTCGTGAGCATGCACGGGCGGACTTTGCGGGCGTCATCAAGGAAGTCAGGAACAGTCTCAAGGCCCCGCTTGCGGACAAGCAGCCGATTGTTGCGTTGCGATTCAAACGCATCGGTCAGATTGGGGGAGTGCCGATCGTGGAAGACGCGCAGGGCGAGCGGCTGAGTATGACGGATGTGGGCATGACGGAAGAGCCGCCGACGTGCCACTTGCTGCAACTGGTGTCGCCCAGCCTTCACGAGAATCAGACGCTGATTGCGAGATTCCGGCATGATCTAGATTCACGCACGTTGCGGATCAAGCCGCTGAGCATTGTGACAATCGCGAGCATATTTCGACTTACGCTTTAGAAATAATCGCAGTACTGAATGCACCACAAAGACACGAAAAGCACAAAGAAAAAAGGGCGTGTGAACTCAGAGAGAGAAGGAGTGGGCGAACTTCGATGGAACTCTCAATTCTGGGTTTTGGGATAGGCCTCGGTGTTTTCTTGGGAAACTTATCACAGGATCAACGATGAGCATCGCAGTTCTTGTTCAGGTGTACGGCGAAACCAGGCGGCTCGCGATCGCGGGCAGTGCGGTCGCGGTTGGTGATTTCCGGCTCAAGAAGTTGGTCGCGCCGCTCGAACAAGCCGGAACGAAGGCACCCGTGTTTGCCCGAGTTGCTCAGGCCGTGCAGGCTGTTGTTGACAGCACGGAAAAGACCGTGTCGGCTGCGCTGCTTGAACTTGCGACACTTGTGAACGCGATTTTGTACACGCAGGGCGAGACGGGGATTGCGGGCGAGTTCCAGAAAATCGAAACGACTGACCTTGGCACCAGCGACACGAAGACAAGCACGCGAGTGCTCAAGCCGCTGCTGGATGCACTCAAGTCGACTGGCTCCGGGCGACTTGAAGTTGTGAAAGACGCGATTGAACGGAATGTGTTCAATGACTTGCGGCTTGTAAAACCCGCGCTGCACGCGATTGACGATCCGTATCCGGAAATCGCAGAATTGATCGCGACCAAGGTGCTGCCGATGTATGGGAAGGCGATTGTCCCGCACCTACGAGGTACGATCGATCTTAAAGGCCGCGGCGGACACCTGCACCGCATGCGGCTCCTGCACAAGCTTGATGCAGAGGGCACGCGCGAACTTGTTCGGAGAGCGCTTGATGAAGGTTCGAAAGAACTGCGAGTTGTTGCGATCGAGTGCCTCGACACAACCGGCAGCGACCTGAGCTACTTGCTCGAGCAAGTTAAGGCGAAAGCGAAAGACGTGCGTGCGGCGGCGCTGCGGGCGCTGATTGGATCGGCAGCACCGGCGACGGATGTGATGGATGCTGTGAAGCGTGCGATTGATGGGGCGGATATTGAGTTGATAGTTGAAGCGTTAAGAACGACCCCAAACTCCCAACTGCGCGACTATGTGCTTGCCAAAGCCAACAACCAACTTGCAGAAACGCTTGCCGCGAAGGACCCGAAAGTGCAGGGCCCGGCGATCGCGCGATTGCAGCATCTGGTGCTGAGCATGAGGGGGCGCACCGAGTCGCAAGTCGAGGTGTTTTTGCTGCGGTGCTTGGGCGACAGAGCCAGTCTTGCGAAGATTTCCTCGTCGCCATCTGGCAGTGACTTCAATGAGCTCTTGGCGAATGTGCTCGCACAAGGAACCGCAAACACTCGGACAGCACTCGCGGCGTCGCACAAGTCTCTGCCAGTCGGTATGCTTTTGCCAGCCTATGAAGCGGCGCGCGAGACAATGACGCCTTCTGAGTTCTACAAGGAGTTTCGACCCGTGCTTGCAGGGCTTGCGGGCAAGCGGAAAAAGAAGGTTCCTGAGTACGACCGTGCTGCGGCGCTGCAGAACGTGCTCATGTCGCGTACGTATTGGCGATTCAGCCACGTGTGGATTGAGCATGAGGCTGACGACTTGGCAAACAAGCCGAAGCGGCCGGAGTTGGATCCGAAGTGGTTGGACGCCGCGCTGGATGAGGAGGCGGTTGAACTTGCGTGTCACCTTGCACGACCCGGGCACGCGAGGCTCAACACGTTTTTGTCGGAACAGTTGGCGGATCGCAAGTTGATGGACAGCGAGATCATACTTGAGGCGATGGTGCGGGCTTGGCATCCGGGGGCAGGAGACGCGATCATCGACGCGATCGGCAAGCTATCAAAGTCAGGGCATCACGGGTACGTCGGATATTGGTTTGGCCGCATGATTCCGGAACTTCCCAAGACCCAACTACCAAAGTTCGAAGCCCTGCTCCCAACTCTCCCTGAAAAGATGGTCGACCAACTCATAGAATCAGTATTCGCACTCAAGAACAAACCGGATTGAGGGACAACACATGGCCAAACGACCTGCGGGGGCTTCTGACGACAATCACGAAGAGCAATCAGCGCGGGGCAATAGTGCATCGGCGAGCGCTGTGCTTCGTGCGCCGGCTGAAACCATGTTTGCTCGCGAGATCGACACGATCATCGCCGCTGACAAGCATGAGAAGCCGCCGGGGTGGCGGATGTCTCCCCGGGCCGTGCTGACGTACATCACGGGCGGCAGCGTTGGGGATACGAAGATCACGCCCAAGTACATCGGCCATCAGCGGCTGGTTGAAATCGCGATTTCAACGCTCGTGACGGATCGTGCGTTGTTGCTCATTGGTGAACCCGGCACAGCGAAGAGCTGGCTCAGCGAACACCTCGCCGCGGCGATCAACGGCGATTCGTCGAAGGTTGTGCAGGGCACGGCGGGCACGACGGAGGAGCATGTTCGATATACGTGGAATTATGCGATGCTCATCGCGCGCGGGCCAAGCCCCGAGGCGCTGATTCCAAGCCCGATCCTTCGTGCGATGGAATCGGGATCGATTGCGCGCTTTGAAGAAGTCACGCGCTGCGCGTCTGAAGTGCAGGACGCGATGATCTCGATCTTGTCGGAAAAGTCAATCGCGATTCCGGAACTCAAGAGCGAGGTGCCGGCAAAGCGCGGCTTCTCCGTTATCGCAACCGCTAACACCCGCGACCGCGGCGTTAACGACATGTCCGCCGCACTCAAGCGGCGGTTCAACATCATTGTGCTGCCAACGCCGAAGACGATTGAGAGTGAGATTGAGATTGTCGCCAAGCGCGTACGTGATCTCGCCACAAACCTCGAACTGAAGGCCAAGGTTCCGACCGCTGAAGCCATCGAAAAAGTCGTCACGATTTTCCGCGAACTCCGTACAGGCCAAACGCTCGACGGCAAGGCCAAACTCAAGACGCCCAGCGGCGTGCTTTCGACGGCCGAGGCGATCAGTGTGCTTGCGAACAGCATGGCGCTCGCTGGGAACTTTGGCAATGGTGATGTGAGCGCACAGGACCTCGCGTCGGCGATTCAAGGGTCTGTGGTCAAGGACGAAGAGAAGGATCGCATCGTGTGGCAGGAGTACCTGAACAACGTGCTCAAGAAGCGCGGCGCGGAATGGCGGCCCTTGTATTCGGCGTGTGCCGAGCAGAACGATTGACACTATCGACGCTGCTATTGGTTTTCTTATGCCTCAGCCCTGGCGTATCAACGTGTTTGGCGTGCGGCACCTGTCACCAGCGGGCGCGTGGCATCTGCGCCGATACCTGGACACGATCAAGCCGACGCTCGTGCTCATCGAAGGCCTCGCGGACGCGAGCGAACTGATTCCGCAGATGACTCGCAAGGGCACGAAGCCGCCCATTGCGATGCTCGCGTACACCGATTCGCTTCCGGTCCGCACACTTGTGTATCCGATGGCGCGGTATAGCCCAGAGTATCAGGCCATGTGCTGGGCGGATGAGCATGATGCGAGGGCGGAGTTCATCGACCTGCCTTCGGACATTTTTCTCGCATTGCAGGACATAGAGGCGGAGTTGGAGGAAAAGCAGCGGCGCAAAGCCGAAGAGGCTGCCACGAAATCGACGCCTGCTTCGAAGGATGACGCAAGCGAAACTCCGCGCAGCGACTCGCCGCAACCACCTCGCCCGAGTATTTACGATCAATACGCGGCTCGCTCGGGCGAAGCAGACTATGAAACATACTGGGAACGCCACTTCGAGCACAACCTCAGTGACGATGCGTACCGGCTCGCGGCGTACGAGTTTGGCAGTTCGCTGCGAGAGCTCGAAGAGGACCAGCCTCGATGGCGAGCCGAGAACCTCGTGCGCGAAGCGTACATGCGGCGCAAGATCGAAGAGGCGATTGCGTCGGGCACGAAGCCGGAGAAGATCGTCGCCGTCGTCGGCGCGTTCCATGCGCCGGTACTGAACAGCGACTACGCAGCGATGAGCGACGGCGAACTCGCGTCGCTGCGCCGGCGATCCAGCAAACTCACGTTGATGCCGTACTCGTACTTCAAGCTGTCGACGCAGTCTGGATACGGAGCCGGCAATCGCGCGCCAGCCTACTACGAACTGCTCTGGGACGCGCTACGCGAGGATGATCTTGAAGGCCTGCCCTCACGCTACTTGTCGCTGGTGGCTCGCAACCTGCGCGAAGCGGGGACGCATCGCTCTACCGCAGAGGCGATCGAAGGCGTACGCCTTGCCAACGCGCTTTCTGCCATGAAAGATGGGCTTGCGCCCACGCTTGCGGACTTGCGCGACTCTGCGATCACGCTGATCGGGCACGGTGAGCTTTCCAGTGTCTCTGAAGCGATTGCACGCGTCGAAGTTGGCACCGCCATCGGCGAATTGCCCGCAGGCGTCAGCCGGACTTCGATTCAAACCGATTTTGAGCGTGAGCTTGTGCGCCTGAAACTCGAAAAGTACAAAACTACCGTCAAGCAGGAACTCAGCCTCGATCTCCGCGAGAATCGTCAAGCAAAGTCAGAAGATTCAGCGTTCCTTGATCTTGCTCGCTCCTCGTTCCTGCACAAACTCCGCGTGCTGGGCATTGCCTTCGCACAACCCTTGCGCACCTCGCAGCAATCCGCAACGTGGGCAGAGCGCTGGTCGATGCAATGGAGCCCGGAGAGTGAGATTCAACTCGTCGAGGCCGTGTTGCTGGGTGAAACCGTTGAGCTCGCAACTGGGTTCAAGTTCAAGTCCACGCTCGAAGCGTGCAAGTCCATCGGCGAAGCGGCGGACGTCGTTCGCGACGCGTGCCAGTGCGGCATGATGGCATCGATGGAAGCGGCTCGCAAACGGCTTCAGGAACTCTCGACCGAGACCTCGGAAATGACGGCGATCGCGCACGCGGCCCATGTGCTTGGACTGATTGTTCGCTATGGAGACGTTCGGCGGTTTGATCCAGAGCCACTCTTGCCGCTGGTTGAGCAGTTGTTTACTTCTGGCGCGCTTGCGCTGCACGGCGCGGCGGGCTGTGACAACGAGCAGGCGATCAAAGTGATCATCGCGATGAACGAGATGAACGACCTCGCGCTCGAGCACGCTGATCGCGTGGATGAACCGCTCTGGATTCAGCGCTTACGCCGGCTCTCTGACGTAGACGATCGCAATCCGATGTTGTCTGGGTACGCGTGCGCGATTCTGGTGGAGCGGGGCTTGATGGCCAACGACGAACTCGCAAGAGAAGTGTCGCGCCGGCTGTCGCCGGGCGTGCCCGCAGACCTGGGTGCGGGTTGGTTCGAGGGGCTTTCAAAACGCAATCGCTACGCCCTCCTCGCTCGGCAAGTACTGTGGGCGCAGCTCGCCGACTACATCGCTTCACTCGATGAGGATCACTTCCGGCGCTCCGTAGTTTTCCTGCGCCGCGCGTTCGGCGGTTTCAGTCCGCGCGAGAAGCGCCAGATTGCTGAAAACCTCGCCGAGCACTGGGGCGTGAGCGTTGACGCGGCTGCGGAAGCCATTGAAGCGAAGCTGACAGAAACAGAAGAGAAAACCTTGAAGGACCTGAACGAATTCAACTTTGACGATCTGTAGATGATCCACCCATGACCCTCGACCCGACTCAACTCATGCGCTGGCGACTCATCCTTGGCAAGTCCGCCGAGGAACCGCTCAAGCAGATGCTTGGCACGGGTGCGGACGCGCAGCCGCTGCTGGGGGGTGACCAGCGCGAACTAGACGAAGCCCTCGAAGCGATTTATTCGAGCGACGAGATCGAACGCAGCGAGTGGGAATCTCCTGATGCTTCCCACGGCGCCGCCAAGGGCAAGACGTTCCCGCGAGTCGCCAAGTGGCTCGACCAGATTCGCACCTTCTTCCCCAAGGACGTCGTCGTCCTCCTCCAGAAAGACGCGATCGAACGCCGCGGCCTCAAACAACTCCTCTTCGAGCCCGAAATCCTCGCAAACGTCGAACCCTCGCTCGATCTCGCGGCAACGGTGCTCGCCATGAAAAACATGGTGCCCGAGAAGGCAAAGGCAGCGGCTCGCGATCTTGTCCGCAAAGTCGTCGAAGACGTTCGCAGGCAGCTTGAATCGCAGTTCACGCAGGCGATCCG
>CAZEZV010000101.1:0-13515 GCA_964516725.1 uncultured Phycisphaeraceae bacterium | reverse complement strand
TGCCCGCCCGCGATCAACTTCTTGAAGCAGCGCTGCGAGTGTTCGATCTTTGCATGGATCAGATTTTCGTAGGGCGGCAGGTTGATGAAGTAGACCGTCCGCGCCAGTTTGACCAGCGAAGGTGTGTCTTCTGGTTTGGATTGGCGGATCAGAAACACGGGGCACTCCTTGAAGGAAGGGATGGTAGCGAGAGTCCAACGAGCCCACCGCTCTACCGCAGGATGGACGCGCATCTGTTCATGGACGCGTGTGACGGTGGCCCACGCTTGCGCGATGGGGTTGGTCGCTCAGGCCGCAAGTCTTTGTTGTGCCTCCATCGGCAGTTCGAGGACTGCTTTCGTGCCACGCGGTGGATTGTCTTCGAGCCAGACTCTGCCTCCGAGTTGATCGGCGCAGCGCTTGACCATGGCGAGGCCCAGCCCTGTGCCGGGGACGCTTGGATGGGCGCGTTTGAAGGGTTGGAACAAGTTCGCTCGCATGTGTTCGGGGACGCCGGGGCCTGTGTCTGCGATTGTGAGACGGATGTGGTTGTTGACTTCGCCGACGAACACGATCACTTCGTGCGGTCCATCAGTCGCGGCGGTGAACTTGATGGCGTTGCTCAACAAGTTGAGAATCGAACGTTCGAGCGCGTGGCGATCTGCGAAAAGCAAGAGTTGGCGTTCGCACGCGGGTTGACGGATGCTGACGCCTTTGCTTTCGGCGTGCGGGCGCAGTTCATCTACGAGTTGCCGAGTGATGTCGGCGACGTTGATCATTTCCGGCGCGAAGTGCTCGGAGCCTGCCTTTGCGTATGCCATCAGGTCTTCGAGCAGTGACGCGATGCGATGGACACCAAGGTTGGCTTTCACGATGTGTGGCTTGGCGTCCGCGCCTTGAAGCATCGCGCGATGAGCCATTGACAACTGGCCCGCGATCACGGTGAGAGGTGTTTGCAAGTCGTGCGCGAGGGCGTACGCGAGTTGCAGGGCTTCGCTCTCGGCGACACCGCTCGCGCGAGGTTGAACATTATCTGAGGATTCACTCGCGGCGGGTTGCACTGCGGGCTCCTGTCTGACTTCAGAAACACGGAAACACTATAAAAACAGCATCGGAATCCGCACAACCGGACTGAAGCACGACCCGCGAATTCCCGATAACTTCTCAGGGCGAACCTGCCACCGACCGCCCAAGGCGGTCGGTACGTATGTCTGGCATGGGTACTCGGTCGTGACAGGCTGAGGCTTTATCGCGCAGTGTCGTGCGGTTCAATGATCACATGAGTCACGCACCGACCGCCCTAAGCGGCAGTCGGTGGCACGACTACTTCATCACGCCGTCGGTGATGCGAAGGACGCGATCAGCTCGTGCGGCGGTTGATTCATCGTGCGTCACGACCACCATCGTGTGTCCCAGCGTGCGGCGGAGATCCATGAGCATGTCGAGGATTTTCGCGCCGGTTTCGCGGTCGAGGTTGCCGGTGGGTTCGTCGGCGAGCAGGACGCGAGGTTTGTTGATGAGTGCGCGGGCGATAGCGACGCGTTGGCGTTCGCCGCCGGAGAGTTCGGCGGGGCGGTGGGTGAGTCTGTGCGTCAGGCCAACTTGATCGAGCAGTTGCATTGCGTGCGTGGTGGCGTCGCCTCGCGTTGCTGAATAGCGCAGGCCATCGCGGATCATTGCGCCGATGAGGACGTTTTGCAGGACGGACAACTCGGGCAGCAGGTGATAGAACTGGAAGACAAAGCCGATGTCGCGTCGGCGATAGTTGTCGAGTTCGCTGGAAGAGAACGTGTCGACGCGCTTGCCGTCGACGAGGATCGCGCCATCGCCCGCGTCGTGGCGATCAAGGCCGCCAAGGAGGTGCAACAGCGTGCTTTTGCCGGAGCCTGAAGCGCCCAGGATGGCGACGATTTCGCCGGCGTTCACTGAGATCGACACGCCGCGAAGGACCGGGACTTTGACCTTGCCCAGCGTGTACGTTTTGTGGAGATTTGTGGCTTCGAGAAGGGGCATGTGGTGGTTGACGAGGTTAGGAAAGAGGGAGCGTGAATTGGGGCCTATCAAGAACGAAGTTCATCACAAAGACAAGAAGCGCACAAAGAAACAGGAAAATGCGAAACAGGTGAAGGTGTGAGAAGTGAACTTCAACGCGAGACTCGGTTCAGGGTGTTGATACGAGTCCTACTCGAATCGCAAGGCACGAACGGGGTCCATTCTGGCGGCCCGGATGGAAGGGATGAGTGCACCGACGATACTGCAGAGGACGCCGCCGGCGCACACGATGATTGCTTTGTCGAGCGTCAGGTCGTTAGGGATTTTGGTGAAGTAGTAGATTCTGGGGTCCCAGATGGTGAGGCCGAAGGCGTTACCGATCCATTCGTGGATGGGGTTGATGTTGTGGATGATGAGAGCTCCAAGGCCAAGCCCGAGGATTGCGCCGACGATGCCAATGGCGATGCCGTAGAACAACCACACGCCCGCGACGCCCCAGCGGCTTGCGCCCAGCGCGCGCAGGATGCCGATGTCCTTGGTTTTCTCGGCGATCATCGACCAGAAAATCGCGAAGACGAGGAACGCCGACGTCAGCGAGATGATGCTGAACATGAACATCACGAGGCCGGTTTCTTTCTTGACCGCGGCGATCATCGTGCGGTTGAGGTCTTCCCACGTCAGGACTGAAATGTCTCCGATGGCAGGCACCTGCCCCTTGTGTGCGGCTGCAAAGTCCCGATAGATCATCGCGACGCGATCGTGCAATTCTACTGATGTGCCAAGTTTGCCAAAGTCGCCTTTGCCTCGGACGAGTACATGCGTGACTCGCGCGGGCGAGCCCTTTGACGTGCCGATGCCGCTTGCGAAGTCGTCGTCTTCTGCTGGCTGCTTCTTTTCGGCGCCCGACGCCTTCACCTCATCCATGCGCATCAGTTTCTGAAGTGTCGGCAGCGGCACGATCACCACTTTGCTGTCGAGTTCGTACACGCCGCTATGAAATTCGTTGGCGACGGGGAACTTCACGCTTGCCTGCTCGCCTACGAGCCTGCCGCTGCCATCCATGGGGAGGACGCTGAGAATCACGCTTCCATCCTTGGGAAGGAAACTATCGATCGCCACGCGATTGCCCGAGCCGTCGCGCTTTTCAACGTAGTTGGGGATGTAGAACCCCTCGGCGGTTCGGTAGTTGAGTTGCGAGACCTCGATACCTATGACGATGGCCGGTTCGTTTTTTCCGGTGTCCGGGTTGAATCGCTCCAACGTCCTTCCAGCCTGCTCTGTGCGGGTGAGCAGCGACTGGGCTTCGGGGGCGAGTCGTGGATCGAGTTCTTTATCATCCTTCTCAAGCGGCTTGTCGAGCTGCTTCCACCACAGGATGTTTGAATACTCCGTCACTTTCGCGTACGTCGCGGGATCTATGCCGCGCACCAGCACCATGTCTTTGCGATCGTTGGGCAGGCCGATCAAGCCATAGGTTTCGATGACGGGCGACGCGCCCGCGATCATCGGGTCGGCTTCCAATCGCTTGACGAGGTCTTCGTAGTGTGCGAAGCCGACATTTGGCCAAGTGACAATCACGTCTCCGGTCATCGTCCTGCCGCTGCTCACGAGCATGTTGAGGAAGCCGCCCATGACAGACCAGACCACGAGCAGCGTTGCTGTAATGAGCAGTACAGCAACCGATGCCAAGAGCGGCATGATTTTGCTGAGGAGATACTTGCGGACAAGCAGCGACTGATACATGAGGCGAGCGTAGGGAGTCGGGGTGTTTCGCGGGTTTCAAAGCCGCTCCAAAGACAAATTCACTGCGGAGCACGCGGAGGGCACAGAGAGAAAAAACGAAAGAAATTGTGCAGAAGTCTGACTGATTCGAGGCGAGTCGCATTGCCGATGTGATTCAGCCTTAGTTCGCGGGAGTCGCGATCGCGGCGGCGGCAGGAAGCACGTTTCCGGTGAAGTCAAACCACGCAAGATTTTCCCAGGCTGAGCCGATCGGGGTGCTTATCCAATCCGGGGCCCACCAGGCGACGCCTTGGCCTAGGCCGTTGGGTGTCTCATGCAAGATCTCGCAGATCGCACGCATGTATGCGGCTTGGCCGGCGGGGGTCGCGGGGTAGACGGGGAGCAACTGTTGGGGCAATCCGACGAGGTTGTTGGTGTTGTCGTTCCAACCGAGCGTCCACGGGTACGCCGTCTCTGCGAGGAAGACTGGCTTTGAGTATCGGGTTGCGACGCCGTGCGCTGTTGCTCGGAATTGTTCGAGCGAGCCATGCCACCATGGGTGATAGGAGAGACCTGCGATATCCCAGCGCAGGCTACGCGCGTTCAAGTTGTCAAAGTACCACGATGCGGCGGCAAAGTCGGCTCCGCGATCGATGTGAATGATGACTTTGGGGCGGCGGGCGGGGCTGCACGCGTCATCCACACCTTGTCGGGCAGCGCTGAGCAACGTGGCGAAATTGCTCCAGCCGCCTTGGGCGGCGTTTGAAATTCTGCCTGATGGCCACAGCATGCCGTCTGTTATCTCGTTGCCGAGTTGTACAGCGTTTGGTAGAGCACCCGCTGAGCCCATGGCGATCAGCACATCGCGGGTGTACTCGCGCACTCGCACTGTCAGTGCCGAAAAACCGAGTGCGGCCCAGGATGCGGGCTTGGTTTGCTGACCGGGGTCGGCCCATGTGTCGCTGTAGTGGATATCGAGCAGGACTTGCATGCCTGACAACTTCGCACGCCGGGCCATTTGAATGGTGCGCTGCAAGTTGCACCAGCCGCCGGCTGGGTCAACCCATAGTCGCAGACGGACTTGATTGCAGCCTTGCGAGCGAAGGATGGTGATGCAATCTTGCGGCACACCAGCGACTTTGAAGACTGCGCCGGCGGCTTCCAGTTGCGGCAGGAAAGACAAGTCCGCGCATCGCCAGGCTAGCAATGACAACGACGCGGCATTCGGGCCGCCTTCTGCTCGACGCGACAGCAATACATGCATGCTGGCAGCGCTGCTGGTCGCGGCGAGGGGTAGGAACTTGAGAAACGAACGACGGTCCACGCGTGATTGTTGGGGGGCAAGTGCGCGACTCATCGAGCGTGATCGGACGTGACAGGCTTTGACATGCTCGTCCAAACGAACACGTACGCCACTGCGAGCGTGAGCCAGCCGGGCGCGCCGCTCCACTTCCAGACGCCATCGACAAACTCGCGTGTGCCCGGCAGGTTGAGCATGGGCGTGACGCCTGCGGCAAAGACAAGGAGCGCGGCGATGCTGAAGATGCGAGACTTGCCGGGAACTCTTCCGGAGACGACGACGAGCCCAGCAATGAGAGGTACTAACAAGTTGAAGTGGCGCTCTTGGGTTTGCGGGGCGAAGGCTAGTGCTGCAGCGAGAACGGCGCAGCATTCGGAGAGCCAGAGCGAGGGCATGGAACTGAGTGACGCACCGCGTCGAGCATCCTTGCTTGTTCGATCGCGCAGTGTGAAAAAACCGATGCCCCTCGCTCGGTACATCGCCCACGCGACCCCTACTGCTATCACGAGCGCTCCGCCGGTCCACAGTGCAAGCGATGCGAATGATCGGTCGGAGCCCAGCACTCGGGCGATACCGCTGGTGATGCTGAGGCTGTACTCGGCGTCGATGGGGATGACGCTTGCTGCGGGCTTGCTTCCACTCGAAGCAGTGGGGGCGCTCGATGCGCCGGACATCACGCCCATGCCACGCATCGCGATTGAGAGGTATTCCAAGTTGCGATTCCAACCGAGCCATAGCGAGGGCAGCAGCGCGCAAGCGAGGAGACCCGCGGTCATTCCTCCGGCGGCTTTCCATTGGCGGCGGACGAGCAAGTATGGCAGGAAGGCGAGCGGTATGTACTTGATCGCGCAGGCGAGGGCGAGGGCCGCGCCGCCAAGCACAGGTTTGGTTCGCAGCCACGCCATGCCCAGCACGATCGCGGCCATCATCGGGATGTTGCAGTTTGCCCACTCGAACTCGCCCCGGAAACTGTCGAAGAGGATGAGGAGAACGATCGCACTCAGCGCGCCGGTGCCCAAACTCGAGTCCTTCACGCCGACCGAATCTGTTGCAAGCTTTACGCTTCGCCACAAACACCAGACGAGCAGCACGGCGCTCGCGACGATCCACACTCGCATCGCAAGGTGCGGATCGAGCAGTGAGAGCGGTATCAGGATGACGGCGAGCAGCGGTGGATACACGTAGCCGCCATCGCCTGATGCGTACATGTCCGTGCCTCTGCGTGCGGCGTCGGCGGCCCAGTAGAAGTCGTAGAAGTCGGCGAAGCGGTTTTCAGTGTGCTTAAAGCCGCGGCTCATGAGCCAGGCCAGGACGGCGATGCCGGCGGCGATGAGGAGAAGCCGAGCGAGCGTGCGGAGACGTGTCGGGGGCGACATGGGCGAGTATAGAAGAAGCAGCCGTGCTACATACGCCGATCAGGCGCCTGATTTGCGATGACTCTCTAGCTCTTTTGCGATCAACGCATCGACGCTGCCAAAATGTTCCTTGATATCGACAAAGAGATCAAACATCCCTTCGTCCGTCTGATACACCCACAACTTCATGTCGGAGGAAGAAGTATCAAGCACAGTGTCGCCGAGCGAAGTTGATCCTACCACGACCCAGGACTTATTCCATGATGTGCCTGGTTTCTCTTCATCGAACACAAAGCCGCAGATCTCTGTCTGCTCCTCTCGGTGTCCCAAAGTAGTATCTCGAATTAGATCGGCGGTGTCGTAGATGTCCAACGGACTCCATCGTTCGTATTCAGGTACCTGCCACGCGATCGGCTGCAACTTGTGCACCAACTCGCGGAACCACTCGGGCCACTTCACTTTCAGTTCTTTGCCGAGCGCATCGAATCGCTCAACGGTCATCGGCCCTTCGGGATCAGGATGATCGCATGACATGATCGTTTCTCCCAAGTCTTCAATCGTTTTGTTTGATCTCAAGCGTACGAGTCACTCGCAAATACGGTAGGTCTCGACTACACTGACGCTCGCACCCCTTACCCGGTCCCAGCTGTCCACTGGGCCATCGGAGAACATGACATGCTCATTCGTACTCACACCTGCGGTCAGCTGCGCACCGAACACGTTGGTCAAACCATTCGTCTTTCTGGATGGGTCAACAGCTACCGCGACCATGGCGAACTGATCTTTATCGACCTGCGTGACCGCTACGGGCTCACGCAGCTTGTGTTTGATCCGGAAAACGGCATGGCCCGCGACATCATGGATGCGGCGGACAAACTGCGTAATGAAGATGTTCTCGCGGTTGAGGGCACTGTGCGTGTACGCATCGGTGGCGAGAACCCCAAGCTGGCGACGGGCAAGGTAGAAGTTGTCATCACGAAGCTCGAAGTCCTCGCGAAGACAGCGAACCCGCCTTTCTTGCCTGAAGACCCAACCGCCGACGGCAAGATCACGCTGCCCAATGAAGAACTACGCCTGACGCATCGCTATATCGATTTGCGCCGTCCTTCGATGCAACGCATCTTGGGCACGCGCCACAAGTTGTATCAGACGACGCGAAAGTACTTTGACGAAAACGGGTTTCTCGAAATCGAAACGCCGATTCTCTATAAGAGCACCCCTGAAGGCGCGAGAGAGTTCATCGTGCCCAGCCGGCATGTGCCGGGGACGTTTTATGCGTTGCCGCAGTCGCCGCAGTTGTTCAAGCAGATTCTGATGGTCTCGGGCTGCGATCGATACATGCAGATTTGCCGCTGTTTCCGCGATGAAGATCCGCGTGCGGACCGTCAGTCGGAATTTACGCAGATCGACTTGGAGATGTCGTTTGTCCGGCGCGACCAGATCATGGAGATGATGGAAGGATTTGTGCGTCGGTTGTGGAAGGACATCGCGGGGGTGGATGTGCCGGCCATTCAGCGCATGGACTATCGCACGGCGATGGAGGACTACGGCATTGACCGGCCCGACACGCGGTATGACCTGCGCATCAAGGACATCAGCGAGTTTGCGGGCAAGATGGACTTTGGCGTCTTCAAGACCGTGCTTGAGAAGGGCAAGGATCGGCCAAAGTATTACAGCAAGAAGGGCGTCGTGAAGGCGATGCGTGTGCCGGGCGGCGCGGAGAAGCTGACGCGCAAGATCACCGACGGGTACACCGAGTTCGTCAAGGGCTTCGGTGCGGGCGGCGTCGCGGTTGTGAAGGTCATCAAGGGCGAAGATGGTTCGCCGAAACTTGATACGGGTATCGCGAAGTTCCTTGAGCCACTGAAGGCTGAGTTCCTTGCGCTACTCAATTGCCAGATTGGTGACACGGTGGTGTTTGTCGCTGATACTTATTCGATCGCGACGAAGGCCATCGGCGAACTGCGCCAGAAGACGGCGCGTGACATGGGCACCGTGCCCAAGCCGGGAGCCGAAGGTGGCCCGTGGAACTTCCTGTGGGTCGTCGACTTCCCCATGTTCGAAAAGAACAAGGAAACGGGCAAGTGGGTCGCGATGCACCATCCGTTCACGTCGCCCCGCGATGACCAGATGCAAGCCTTCCTCAACGCCGACACCGACGACGAGGTCACTATCGAAGGCATCGTGAGCGCCGGGTATGACATCGTGCTGAACGGCCAGGAGATCGCTGGCGGCAGCGTGCGTATTCACGATCAAGCCGTGCAAAGCAAGGTGTTCAAGCTTCTGGGCATGACGCCTGAGAGCGCGAAGGAGAAGTTCAGCTTCCTGCTCGAGGCGTTGTCCTACGGCGCGCCGCCTCACGCGGGGATCGCGTTTGGTTTGGACCGCCTCGTGATGAACTTCATCGGGACAGACAACATTCGCGATGTGATCGCGTTCCCGAAGACGCAGATCGGCAGCGACTTGATGACCAAGGCGCCGAGCTTTGTGCCTGCGGATCAGCTCAAGGATGTGCATGTCGCGAGCATTGCGCCGAAGGCGTAAGTCCGTTTCCTTGGTGGCTTGTTTACCACGGAGGGCACGGAGAGGGATTTCTGCTAGCGATTGCTGGCGGTGTGCTAGCTGCAATGCAAAGCTGTAGACGGACATCGCACGCACTGCGTGCAACAATCAAGCCTCATTCACGACCCACGTCCTGTGGGTCGTTTTCGTTTACAAACAGCAGTCAGGGTTATTCAACGATGTCACACTCTCAACTTCACTCGCTCGTCAAACCTTGGCACATGTGGCCGACTCGCACGCTTGCGACGACGCGCGTCATGACGCTGAAGGAGCGATGGTGCGACTCGCCGACGAACTCGAAGAAGGCGGGACACTATGTATATCTTGATGCGAGTGATTGGTGCAACGTCGTTGCGGTGACGAAGGATCGGCAGGTGGTGCTGATCGAGCAGTTTCGGCATGGATTGGGGGAAGTCACGCTCGAATTTCCTGGCGGCATCGTCGAGCCGGGCGAGGATCCGGCGAAGGCTGGCGAGCGGGAATTGGTCGAGGAGACTGGATACAGCGGGAAGAATCAGGGCATCATCGGGACAGTGTCTTCAAACCCGGCGATCTTCAACAATCATGTTCACAGCATTCTTGTAACCGACTGCGAACTGAATCACAAGCAGGAGCTAGACGGCAACGAAGAAATCGCGGTGCGGCTGGTGCCGCTGCATGAGATTGGTGGATTGATCCAGCGCGGGCAAATTCATCATGCGCTGGTGGTGTGTGCTTGGATGCGTGCGAAACTTCGAGGGGTGTCATGATGCGATCATTGCGTTGACCAATCGGGGCAGGATGTCTGCACTTCGGCCTCGAAGCGCGACGTCAACGATCTTTGTTGCGCCGGTGTCGTCTGGATTCACTTCGATGACCGGGACGCCACGTTGCTTTGCCAGGTGAATAAATCCAGCGGCAGGATACACCACTGCGCTAGTGCCGATTGTCAGGAAAACATCGCAGGTCTGGCTTGCTTCAGACGCAGCATTGATTGCCTCTTCCGGCAACTGCTCACCGAACCACACGACGTCGGGCCTCAACAATCCGCCGAACTCACTTTTTGGCGGGAACTCGGCGAAGGGCTTTGGCTCTGGTGTGACTGTTCGATGTGTTTTTGTGCATCGCCAGCGAGTGATTGAGCCGTGCAACTCGACGACTCCCTTTGCACCTGCGCGCTGGTGCAGGCCATCTACGTTTTGCGTGAGCAGCGTCAGACAGCCGCCTTGCTGTGTGATGTGGTCCTGAAGTTTGGCGATTGCGATGTGTCCGTCGTTTGGTTCGGCAGCGAGACATCCCAAGCGACGCCAGTCATACCAGCGTGAGACTAGTTCTGGATTCTCCGCGAACGCCTCGGGTGTTGCTAGCGTGGCTGGATCGAACTCCTTCCACAGTGCTGTCATGTCTTTTTTCAGGTGCTCGGGCAGATGATCTGTTGTGCTGCCTCGAAACGTTCGCAAACCTGACTCAGCGGATACGCCGGCCCCCGTGAGCACGCATACAAACTTCGCCAATCGCAGGACTGCCGCAGCTTGCATGATCGAGTTGTCAATCGCATCCGCCATGCGACATTGTTGCACTGATGATCGCCGGGACTTGCGAATCACTCACGCTTGTCGCGTGAGATTTCGGCGTAGGCGTTGTGGTTGTGGATGCTCTCGAAGTTTTCTGAAGATATTTCGTAGCTCTCGATCTGCTTGTGTTTTTCGAGCGACACGGCGAGGTCGCGGATGATGTCTTCGACAAACTTGGGGTTGTCGTACGCGGCTTCAGTGACGTACTTCTCGTCGGGGCGCTTCAGCACGGCAAACACCGGGCAACTCGCTGCTTTCTCAAGCACTTCGACCAGGTCTTCGATCCACAGCCGGCCTTTGAATCGAACTTTCGCTTCGATTCGGCATCTCTGATTGTGCGCGCCATACTCGCTGATCTCCTTGCTGCACGGGCACAGGCTAGCGGCGGGGGCGGCGACTTTCATGGTGAAGTCGGTTGCACCGTTGGCGGTGCATTCGAAGGTGACTTCGTAGTCCATCAGGCCGGGCGTGCCAGTGACTGGCGCTGGCTTCTTGATGAAGTACGTGAACGTGCAGGAAAAGTGTGCCTTCTCAGCGTTCAGGCGTTCGCAGATTGCGCTTGTCACCTTCGGGATTCGTTCAGGCGTCAGGGGCTCGCTGGTCTCCGCGTTGAGCACTTCGAGGAACCGGCTCATGTGCGTGCCTTTTTGATGGTGAGGCAGCGCGACGTACATATTGATCTTTGCAACTGTGGTCTGTGTGCCGCCATCCCTATTGCGCAGCGTGAGTGGATACACGACGTCTTTGACGCCAACGCGATCGATCGCAACGCGACGCAGATCGTGCGACGATTGCACGTCCTTCATCGCCGACTTTTCAGTGGGCTTATGAGTAGCGGTCGTGCTGGCGCGAGCCGATCCGGCGTTTTTCTTTGCGATGGTTGCTCTTTGTTTGGATGTTTGTGTTGATCGGGCGGCCATGATCGGTTCCAGAACCACAGGCGATGCGATCGCTGTGGAGGCAGACCGTAGGAGATTGGATTGAGAGTTAGGAGGCATGTGTGGCGTGACTTGCGAGCATACACGGTCCCCAATAGATGCCGAATGAGCCGCGAGGTTTCGGTTCATTCAGTGTACATGGGCGGTCCCCGCCAATTCCGCCGCCTTCGCCGACGGTCTCCGTCGGCGAGTTCTTCGAGTGCAATTGACTCTGGCCAAAGACTCGATCCCGAGGCCACCCAAAGCACAATTCGCGAGTGACGGAGCGCACTTGAGTTTTGATCACCCGCAGGCAGGTTCTGCCTGTATCACGTGCTTAGCGGACTCTTGTCGCAAGAAATTTGATTTTCCTCGTGACGGGGATTGGGGTTTCCGATAAGATGGTGTGCGGGAGTGTTCCCGCCGCGTTCGACCCTTTGGAGTTTGTGCCAGGGAGAATTGTGATGCCACGCCGGCCTCAGCACGGTGCGCGGGTGGCGATCGTCGTCGGCATTGCCGGTTTGACGATGGTCTGTGGCTCTGCGCGCGGGCAGAATGCACCCGTGCCTCCCCCCCCGACTGCACCGCCTCCGTCCAATGTTGGTGACATCACGGGGCCATCGATTGCAGTGACGCTGACTTCGGGCGAGGTGATGAAGGGCGTGCTGAAGGCGGTCGAAGAGACGGCGATCATTCTGCGGCATCCGGTGCTGGGCGACGTGCGCATTCCGCGGGTCGGGATTGCTTCGACGGAGCCGTCGTTGAACACGGTGTTGTCGCCGCCTGCGTTGCAGGCGGATAGCAAACCTGCTGAGGTGAAGCCGGAACCAAAGCCTGAGCCGAAGCCAGAACCAAAGGTTGAAGAGAAGCCCGCTCTGCCGCCAGCACCCGCTCCGAAACCTGAACCGAAACCACAGCCAAAGGCTGAGCTCAAGCCGGCGGAGTTTGTCGCGCCGAAGAATCCGTTTGATGCGTTGTTTGCGAAGGATGAGAAAGCGTTTTGGGATGGGTGGAAGCGGAATTTGGAATTGGGGTTCAACGGGACGACTGGGCCTCGCGATGCACAGAATGTTCATGCGTTCTTGAACCTGACTCGTGGCACAAAGTTGATGAACACTCGCGCGCATCTCAAGTATGTGTATGGGCAGGACAACAACGGTGAAACTCAGGATCGCGGCGAGTTCGAAGCACGCAACGAATGGAACTTCAGCGACAATCGGTGGAACTGGTGGGTGAGTACGCGTGAAGACATAGATGATCGCCAGCGATGGGATGCGCGTGTCCAGCTTGGGACTGGAGTCGGGTACCGAATTTACAAGGACAATGACCTCGTCATCCAATCACGATTTGGCATCGGGGGAGTACGCGAGATTGGCGGCGAGAATGCGTTTGTGCCGAACGTTCCGATTGCGGCGTTCAGCATTGATTACAAGTTGAGCCCGAAGGCGAGTCTGTATGCGAATACTGAAATCAATGCGCGCGGTCGGCATATTGACATCGACGATTACTTCGCGGTGTCGCGCGCTGGAGTCAATTGGCAGATTGATCCGGAGTCGCAGATGAACCTGCGGCTGGGTGTGGAGCACCGGCACGACTCGAACGCGTCGGCGGATCGGATCAACACGGTGGACTACTTCCTTGTCCTCGGATTCGCGTTCTAACTCGGTCGCCGCGATCACAAACTGTAAAATCATGCTTAGCGCAAGTGCTTGCAGGTGCTTGCGATATGTCGCTGGTCCCAAACCGCTTGCGGGAAAACCACCACTTTTGCGGAACACCTGATGATGGTGCGGCGAATTGTGTGTGGGCGGTTCTCGCCCACTTTTCTGAGCGTGCGAGTTGTTCAGCACCGGCTCAGGAACGCACGGAAGCATGTTGGACATTCAATGGCAAATGAGGTGTCGCGAGTGGTGTTGAAAGCACCATGAGCGGAACTGTCCTCGCGCTCTCGCGGCCTCCTCCGCCGCGAGCAGCGCGAGGACACGGTTTCTCGCGCACTGAATGCGGAACACTCGTTCTGCGTCGGGGGGAACGGCGCACGCGGAGTTGATAGAGCTCCTTGTGCGTTTTTCTTTTTTGAAGAGAGAGACGAAGAAACGATGAGATGAAGAGACGAAGTGAGGGGACGTGCCATC
>CAZEZV010000100.1:0-13515 GCA_964516725.1 uncultured Phycisphaeraceae bacterium | reverse complement strand
CGGGCACCGGCGACGTGCTCGCGGGTCTGCTGGGGGGGCTCGTCGCGCAATGGAAAGCGGGCGGGCTCGTGCGAGCCGGGACGCAATCCGCAATGTCACGTGAAACTCCGGTTGCTCCTGCAAGCGCCCTCGGCTCAGTCCGGACGCCTGTTGCAGCAGCGGACGACAACCCCTCACTCGCCCGAGTGATGTCCAAGGACGAGTTGATGGCGCTGGCCGCAGCGAGAATGAACAAAAAGGCTCCACAATCGACGAGCCCACAAGTCAGTTCGTCGAACCTTGACGAAGGCATAAAGCCGCTCACGCTCCTGGAGTTGGCTTGCATGGGCGTCGAGGCGCACGCGCGAGCCGGCGAAGCCTGGGCCAAGCAACACGCAGCGGACGCAGGAATGCTCGCAAGCGAACTCGCTGAGCGGATTCCGCCCACACTTCAAGAAATGCGCGGCTAGATTCGTGCCACCGACCGGGGGGTGCTGCTTTGAGCGGTCGGTGATTATGCACGCACCTTATCGCTGCGTCATATCAAGCTTCCGCGGCGACATCGACGTCACAAGACGAATCGTCGGTGTCTCCACCTGGCTCGAAAACCTGCCATCCTGGTAGTCGTTGGGCTGGACGGTCATGTCCATCGTCACCTTGCGCAGGCGCGGCCCCACGTCGTACTCAAGCGTGAAGCGCAGGTCATCAATCCCCGTCAGCAGCGGGCGCTGATCAGACGTTGTCACGACGCCGCCCACGATCTTGGTTTCGACGTACCAGAGTTCATACGGACCGCCGGCCGTCGCGTCTGGGTCGCGCCGTTCGAGTCGAATGATCGTCGCCGAGTTGGTCGCCGCGTCGCTCGCCGTGCGAAACTCCATGAACGTGGTCGTCATGGGGTTGAGGGCGGAGTCAAGAACGTCCGTGGGAAAGGGTCCAAAGTCTGTGCCCGTCCGGACGAGCGACGCCACGCGCGTCACGACCATGCGGGCCACGACGTTCGTCGAGGCGCTCTCAGTTGTCACCTTGTACGCCTTGAACGACGTGTCAAGCGCAGTGATCGCCGCGGTCATCACCAGCGAACTGATGACAAGCGCAACCAGCACCTCAACCATGCTGAACGCGGCGCGGGCAGCCCGCAGATGTCGATTCGAAGTTCGCTTGCTCATTAGTGGCCCTCGCGATAGGTGCTTGCGACCGGCACAAACTGCATCGGCAGCATGATTCCGTTAGGCAGTTGCATGTTGGGGTTCCAGCGCAGCGAGACCTGACCATACCCGTTGAAGGGCACGGCGGTCGAGCCTGATGGCTGCGGGCCGCTCGCCGGTGCATCAGCAAGGCCGTCGCCATTCGTGTCATACCCCACGATGCGCTGACCGCCGACGATGGGCAGCGTGCTGGGGTCAAGCGATTCCTCATCGCCGTCGTCAGGGCCGAAGTAGCCCAGAGTCGTGTTGAAGCTCGCAGGGTTGCCGATGGCGTTGCCCATGACGTCAACCAGCGGGAACTGGCCCTCCTGCGGGCGGAACGTCAGCAGGAGCGCACCGTCGATGTCCGCGTTGCCGCGCACGTCAAGCACGCCCGCCACGATCGCGCCTTTGAGCTGCACGCTCTGGCTCTGCGGGCTGTTGAACGTGCCCAGGTCCACCGAATACCCCGGCAGCATCATGCTGCTGCGAGCGATCTGAGCCCGATCCGCGCTCTGCGGGTTGTACGACGCAGTGGTGGGGTAGTCCGGGTGTGTCTGCGCGAAGCGAGTACTGCCCGTGAACTGAATCTTGTTGCGCGACTGGCTGTACGCGACCGGTGAGTCGCTCACGACGCTGCCCACGAAGAGGCAATTGTGAAACCGGATGTTGTTGGAGTATGGCTTGGTGTCCGTGACGCGGCTGCCCCCGATCACCAGCGGATCCGGCAAATCGTCATATCCAAAGCCGTTGACTTCAACGATGGTACCGATCTGGTTCTCCGGCACGTCGCCCTTGTCCATCGCCTGGTTGGCCATAAGGATCATCTGCGTCGGAGGGATCGCCGTGTTTGGCAGCATCGTCGGGTACGACGTTTCGCCCGCGTCGTTGCCATAAATGCGGCGCGGCACGCGAAGCTTGGGTCGCCCCGTCGACGGGTCAAGATCAAGCTTGCCGTACTCGCTCCACAGAATGTGAGAATTTGACGCATGCGCCCGAACCCATGTCACGCCGATGAACCAGCAGTTCTCAAACAGCGCATTCGTCCCCATCGGGATCTCAACGTCATAGAAAACGACGTTGCGGATCACCGGCCGGTAGTAATAGTCCGAGTAGTTCGGGCTGTTGAACGGCATCTTTTCGAAGTACGCCGTCGCATGGTTGTCCGGAAGGCCGTCCAGGTCCGTGTCCGCAGTCAACAAGCTCACGCTGGCGGTCTGGCCCGGCACTGCGGTCGGAGAAGACACCTGCGACGAGAACGCAGTGCCGTTCGCCGCGGTCTGAAGCCCGTTCGCGTCCGTCACAAAGTTGTTCGCGGAGATGGTCGGCAGATCCTCATCGGAGAGGTTGTACTGCTGGGGCGGCGTGCCTTCGTTGGGGCGGATTGCCCCGTGCAGTTTGTCGCCTAGGTCGCCCCGCGCAGTCGCCCAATCCTCGCGGTCGGTCTTGAACATGAGCCCGCCCGCAACCTTCACGTAGCGGTCGCGCCGGTCGAGGTATCCGTCCAGATAGCCAAGCACCTGATCGTTGTTAATGCCGCTCGTGACGTCAACGAAGGGCTCCGTGCCGTCCCTCTTGCCGTTACCGTTCGCGTCAATAAAGCCGTATACGTTGTTGCGATTGCGGTCTGGGTCAGTCGAGTCAATCAGGTTGAAGAGCGCGGCGTCGTACATCACGCCGCCGCTGGTAAACTCCGCCGCGCTCACGCGATTGTCGTCGTCCGCATCAAAGTGATTGATGAAGATGTCGAACTCGTCGACGTAGCCGTCGCCCGTCGCATCTTCAAAGCCGTTGACCGACGGCCCGCCGCCATCGGAGTAGTCTTGCTCTGCGTCGTCGAGCCCGCCCGATTCGACAGAGTGCCCCACGCGGAAGCGGTTGTCGCCATCGACATCGTCCTCGGCGATCTGTGCCCAGAATGAGTCGAGCTTGCTGTCAAGATCGGCGCCCAACCCCGCAAAGTCGCTGCGGAGTATCAGCGGATCGCCATTGTTGAAGCTAATGTCATTGAATCGGATGCCCAGGTCGCCCTGAACGTGCACGTTCTTGCCCAGCATGATGCGCGTCGGGCTGATGATGGCGTGGTCGACGCGCTTCGCGAGCTGAAAGTCCTTCGAGATCGTGCGTGAAATCGGCTGCCCGCGCCGTGTGTACGAATAGTCATACCCCGTCACAATCGCGCGCACCTGCGTGCCGTTGGCGAGCGGTGCATACGTGATCTGATAGCAGAGCGCCGGAGGCGTTACGCCATCCATCGCCGTATGCGCGGCGACCGCGACGGCGGGCGTATACAGCCACTGCGTCGTCTTGTATAGTGCAGAGCTCGTGCCCGCGGGCGCGTTGCCGATGGTGACGGTCGAGATGCCCACCTCGCTCACGATGTTGGTTTCGAGCGTGTGCGCCTGCGCGAGCGCCGCGGCAAGGCCCGCCGGGTCGCTCACGTTCTGCGGGCCTGACCTGCCCAGAATCACGTCGTACGTGCCGTACGAGCCAAGTGAGCCGCGCCACATGTCCCAGCCAAAGTTCGCGTCAACCTCACTGCGCGACATGAGAAAGCGACCCGCCGCTTCCTTCAGTCGCGCCTCTGCAACTTGCAGTCCCGTTTCCGCGGCGCTCTGCGCCCGAAGCACGTGCAGGTGCGTCGCAGCAGTCGTGATGTTGCCCTTGCTCGCGATCGCCATCGCAGCGCTGAGCGACCCGAACATGACGAGGAACATCATGCTGAGCAGCGCAGTGACGCCCTTGCGGCGCTTGTGCTGCGGCGCAAGACCAGCCTTGGCGCGGAGGCGAGCCGCGGGGCTCATGATGCCGATCAACTTCGGGGTTGTGCTTGACTTCATGCTCATTGCTGTCCGTCCGTCGGTGTCCAACGCGATTGCCTGACTTCATCGACTTCGTTCTGCTTCTTACGGTGCCGGAGGTCTCACAGTCTTTGGCGGCACAATCCAACTCGTGCGAGTGACTTCCTGCATCGCGCCGCTGCTCACCGGAGTGAACTCAACGATGACCGTCACGCGCACCGGGAAACTGTCAACGGCGATCGCAGGCAACGACGCAGAGGATGCCTGCTGGTAGTAGTCGCCGCGAACTGTCGTGAAGTTGTAGTGGTCGACTTTCTCAACGATCACGCGCTGCGACCAGCCTTCCATCGAGACCTGGTTCCCGCCGCTCATCACGATCGTGCCGTCTATGTTGATCTGCGGAATCACCCCGCCGAACGCGTCGATCGGACCCGCAAATGTGCCGCCGTTCCTGATCGTGACGCCATCGAGGTCGTCAAGATCGTCAACGTCTGCGATGTTGTTTGCACCCTCGTTGGCTTCGCGCCCCCAGCCTGCAGCGGTGGTCAGGCCGGTCACGGGATCGTGACGCGGAAGATGTTCGCAGAACGCGCGGACCTCGTTCGCGAGATACATGCCCGTCGCGGCTTGGCTTGACCAAGCGTTGCTGCGATGGAAACTCGCCTGCGCGTCAACGAACGCGAGCACGCCGATCCCGACGATGGTCAGGGCCATCATCGTTTCGAGCAAGGTGAACGCGCTGCGCTTGCCGCGCCGTTGTGCCCTTCGTGTGTTCGCCTTGCAAAGTCCCATAGGTCGGTTCCTGTCCTGAGCGGTTGGCCCCTCCCTCGTATCGGCCGCGCCCGGAGGAGCCTCCCTGGATTATCCATTACTTCACGATGGAGCTCATCTTGAAGATGGGCAAGATGATGGCCATTGCGATAAATCCAACGACTGTGCCCATAAGGAGGATCATGATGGGCTCGATCATGGCGGTAACTGCCTTGATCTGGTCCTTTAACTGACGCTGGTAATAGGCCGAGATTTCGTCGAGCACTTCGCCCAGCTTGCCGGATTCTTCACCCGCCGAGATCATTTGCACGACGCTACGCGGGAGTGTGTTGTCTTTTTGCAACGCCTGCGTGATCTTGCGACCTTGCTTGACGGCGGCGTGCACCTTCTTCCAGACGCCCGTGAACATCGCGTTGCCCGCGATTTCAGCGGTGATCGAGAGCGTGTCGAGCATGGGCACGCCCGCGTTGATGAGCTGGCCCATAGTCTGGAGCGAGCGAGAGATGTACAGCGAGCGGAACATGGTCTTGACAACCGGGACTGTGAGCTTGGTCTTGTCCGCCCAGAAGGTGCCGACTTCGGTCTTGAGGAACGCGTACAAGCAGCCGCCAAAGACAACGATGGCGGCGAGAATGAAGTACCAGTTGCCCACCATGAACTTGCTGAGCGCGAGCAGGAACTTGGTTGCCCACGGGAGCACATCTTCCTTGCCCGCGAACACGGCCGCGAATTTTGGCAACACGAAAGTGAGCAGGAACACCGTCACGCCCACGGCCATCGTGCCGATGATGCCCGGATAAATCGCGGCGCCAACGACCATCTTGCGGGTTTCGATTTCCTGCGCCATGTACGTCGCGATTCGATCGAGCATTCTGCTGAACGAGCCAGACATTTCCGACGCCTTCACCATGCTGATGTAGAGTGGGTTGAAGAGTTTTGGATGCTTAGCAATGGCTTCGCTGAACTGCTTACCGCCTTCGACATCCTGCTTCAGTTGGATCAGCACCTTGCGAAAGCCCTGATGCTGGGTTTGTTCTGCAATTCCGTCAAGAGCGCCTCGCAGGTTGATACCGGCACGGATCATCACAGCGAGCTGCGTTGTGAAGTCGAGAATCTGCTTCTGGCTCGGTTTGCCCGCGTTCATTTCTTTGAACTTGGCAAGGAAGCCGCCAGCACCGCCGAACTGCTGCTGTGACGTGAGCGAGAGAATGTGTGCGCCCTGGTTGCGCAGGATGGTCGCTGCGGTGCCGGCGCTGTCTGCGGACAGGATGCCTGTCTGCACCTGACCACTGTTGGTACGAACTTGGAACTTGTAGTTGGGCATAATGGTGGGGAAGGGGCTTAGGCACGCAGGCACGGAGGCACGAAGTGAATCGATACCAACGTAGATTGTGACTTGTTCTCTTTCCCGTCCTCCTGTCTGTGTCACGCGATCCGGCGTGCATCGTTCCAATGTGTTTCACTTCGTTACTACGTCACTTCGTTACTTCGTCACTCTTCTTCATCACGCCGCCAACTGGCGTTCCAGCTTGTCCGGGAACGCGGCCTGCGCGATCGCGTCGTCTCGGCTGATGTAGCCGTTGAAGTAGAGTTCCGCGATGCTGCTGTCCAGACTGCACATGCCGATGTTGCGGCTGGTTTCGATGACGTTGGGGATTTCAAACGTGCGGTTTTCGCGGATCAAGTTGCGAACCGCAGGCGTGCAGAGCAGTGTTTCCACCGCCGGAATCATGCCCGGACGATCGGTGCGGCTGAAGAGCGTCTGGCTAACAACGGCCTGCAGCGTGTTCGCCAACATCGAGCGGATCTGGTTCTGTTGACCACTCGGGTACATATCGATGATGCGTTCCACTGTCTGGCTGGCGTTCACGGTGTGCAGCGTGCTCAGCACCAAGTGGCCTGTTTCAGCGGCTGAGATCGCAAGCGCGGCGGTTTCAAGGTCGCGCATTTCGCCCACAAGGATGATGTCGGGGTCTTGACGCAGAGCGTGCTTCAAGCCGCTGGCGAAGCTGGGCATGTCCTGCCCGAGTTCGCGCTGCTCAAGAACGCATTGCTTGCTTTCGAAGACGTATTCGACCGGGTCTTCGAGCGTGATGATGTGCTTGCGATAGCGCTGGTTCATCGCCTCGATCATCGCGGCGAGCGTCGTGGACTTACCAGAGCCCGTGTCGCCCGTGACGAGCACGAGGCCGCGGGGGAGGTACGTCAAACGTGCGATGACTTCGGGAAGGTTCAACGCCTGCAGCGGCGGAACCTTAGTTTTGATCATACGCATTGCAAGGCCCACCATGGCCTTCTGCAAGTGTGCGTTGACGCGGTAGCGGGCAAGACCCTCGATCGAGTACGAGAAGTCGGCGTCTTTCTGACGCTCAAAGGTCGCCTTGGTCTCCGGGCCGCTCATCTGATCGAAGAAGGCGCGAGCCTGTTCTTTGGAGATGATGCCGACCTTTTCCATAGGCGTCATGACCTGATTGACGCGCATGACGGGCGGGTTGTTGGCGATAAGGTGAATATCCGAGGCGCCGAGTTCGTACGCCGTCTTGAGAAGTTGATTCAGGTCCATGGCTTCCTCCGGTATGCTGATGAGCGGACGTATCAGCATCGGTCCGGGAAGCGGGGGAGTTCAGGGCGTGACGAGTACGAAAAACGCGGACGGGCCGGAAGGGTTTCCTAGGCGGTATAAACGGACATGCGCCAGTTGCGAGTCTGAATAACAACAAACGCGAGCCTATCGACTCGCATTCGTTCCTGACAAAAATCTTCAAATGTCAAAGTTGGTCTTCAGTCCGGACCGTCACTCCGAACATGCTGTCCGGAATGTCGTGCCACCGACTTCGTGACACGAACTTACTTCAACGCACTCATCGGTGCACCAAAGTTGATGTGCAACGGCTTCCCTTCCATCACCAGCGCTGGAACAGACTTCACACCCGCCCGCTCGGCTTCAGCAACGCGACCCTTGGCTTGACCCAAGTGCACGATTTCGACGTCATACTTCGCCGGGTCGATGGAGCGAGCCACCATTTGCTCGGCTTCGACGCACACCGGGCATCCGGCGTGATAAAACACTGCTTTGGACTTCATGGTCATTCTCCTAAAGAGGCCACGGCATAATCGCCGGGGCATGATCCTGTGATGCACGCTGGCGGCTACCGATGCAACGCGCAGGACGGGCACTTTTCGGTAACCCATGCACAAAGTGGGAGGTAATCGCGTATTTGCAGTGAAAAAGAATTACAAAATCTTGTGTTGTCGCGCAGCGAACAATCAAGCATGGCTCTTCACACGAGATCTGTTGACGATGTACCACCCGTTGCGTCGATGGTCGAGTCGATCGTCGGGTGCAAGTGGTCGCTGCATGTTCTGGCGTGCGTGCGCAACGGCATCAACAGGCCCGGGGCGATGGAGAAAGCAGCGCCGGGACTAACGGCGAAAGTGCTGAGCGAGCGATTGGACAAGATGATTCGATTTGGAATTCTCGAGAAAGAGTCGTTTCCAGAAGTACCGCCGCGCGTGGAATATCGGTTCACCGAGTTTGGTACGCGTTTCTTGAGGATCATCGATGAGGTTGAGGCGATGGAGCGGGAACTGAGGGCAAAGGAGTAGATCGCCTTACTTTCTCTCCAGCTTCTCTCGCAGCACCGCCCGCGTCTCCGGCATATTCACAATCTTCGCCGACAGGTCCGCGCCACGCTTCACGATCTCTGCGTCGTTTGATCCATCAATCCGATTGAGCAGATCCTTCGTCGCTCGCAGCGCGTGCGGGCCGCCTTGCGAGAGGCGCTGTGTCGTCGTGTCCGCGAGTGTGTCAAGTTCTGCAAGCGTGGCAGCGACAAGGTCAACCATCCCGATGTCGAACGCCTGCTGCCCTGACATGAGCCCCCCCGACAGAAGCACTTTGCGAGCCCGCCCGGCACCGATCTTGCGAACCAACCACGGCGCAACGACGGCGGGGCACACCCCCATATCCACTTCCGGATACCCCATCTTGCTGTCCGCGTGCGTGATGGCAATATCGCAGACGCACGCGAGGCCGCAACCGCCGCCGATCGCCGCGCCTTGCACTTTTGCGAGCGTGACCATGGGCAGTGCACGGATTTTCAGCGTGAATTCGGCGAGACTATGGAGGAGTGTGTGCGCAGCGCGATCGTCATCGAGAATGGCGCGCAGGTCCATGCCGGCGCAGAATGCCTTGCCCGCGCCAGCGATGACGCAGACGTGAGCTTCGCTCTTGGTCGCGAGTTCATCAACGCAGGTGTGCAGCGTGCGCAGCAGGTCGATCGAGAGCGCGTTGCGAGCGTCCGGACGCTGAAGCGTGAGCGTGGCGACTTTGCCGGCGTAGGAGATTGTGGCGAGGTCGTTGGACATCGAGTGATGGTAGGGAAAGCCCGCGGCCGGCACACTTCGCTCGAGAGCAAACGAATCCGGTTAAGAACGCTTCGCCCACACCTGCGGCAGAAGCTCTCGCTCTTCCGGGCCGTTCACGAGCGAGAGCGACGCTCGCAGCGCTGCGTCGAAACGCTCAACATTGTCGGAGCCATCCACTTCGTTGAGCCACCGCTTCGTGGCGATGACGCCTTGGCGTGGTTTGGATGCAAGGTCTTTCGCGACGTGTATCGCCCGCTCTTCGCACATCGCACGGCTCGGCAGAGATTCATGTGCAATCCCAATCCGCACCGCGTCAATCCCCGACACAAGCGCAGTGTCCAGCATGCGAGTGCGGGCGTGCCCTGCGCCAGCGGCGAGCATCAAGCTCGGCGCGGACACTGCGGGTGAAATTCCAAGCCGCACCACGGGATACCCGATCTTTGCCGCGTCATTCGTGATGACGATGTCGCCCCCGCCCAGCAGTGCGCAGCCACCGGCAATCGCCGCGCCGTGGGCGCTGATGACGACCGGGAGCGGGCACGCGCGGAGGGCGCGGACGCAAGTGCTCAGGCCCGTCAGAAGCGATTCAAGCGCAGTGGAATCATCCTTGCACAGCGTGAGATCAAAGCCCGCACAGAACGCGTCGCCCTCGCCTGTCAGCAAAACCGCGTTGGCTTTCTGTTGAGTCGCAGTCGCGTCACGAGACACTTGCCCGATCGCTCGGGCAAGATCGGCAATCATCGCGGGCGTCATCGCGTTGCGCTTATCCGCGCGGGCGAGTGCGATGGTGGCGAGGTGATTGTCGTAGGTGAGGGTGATCACGGGAGAACATTCAGGCTATATGGTTTGTCTGCTGTGCGTGATGGTAGAACGACTCAGGAAAAGGAATCACCACAAAGACGCGAAGAGCACAAAGAAGGAATGAAGTGAGAGAGTGCTTTGGCGCACGCTGATGGTGGTGCCGATGTCCGCTCATATGCGCCTGTAAAGCACGCCGGACGTGAGCGAGTCTTGGAGCCATGGCCAGGGTCGTTGATGCCATCAGATAGACGTACGCGACTTCGCAACAATCTCGCGAGCAAACTCCGCGGCGACTTCAAGTTTCTCAAGATCAACATTGGTCCTGTACCCCGCTTCGTGAATGGTCCGAACAAGCAACTCAGTACTGACATTCCCGGGTGCCCGCCTACCGGGTGTGCTCGCATACGGACAACCTCCCAACCCGGCAACCGATCCATCGAAAGACCGAACACCAAGATCAAGCGCGGCTTTCACACAACTCGCCGCGTTGCCAAACGTGTCATGAAAGTGCAGCGTGAGGGCCTTGTTCTTCGGAATTCGAGGATGCACCGCGTGAATCAGTTCCTTGGTCGTCTTCGGTGTCGCTGCGCCGATCGTGTCGCCGAGGTCGATGCTGTCGACAAACGGCGATTCGAACACCCGAGCAACAACATCTGCGACACGCTCCGGAGCGATCGCACCCGCAAACGGGCACGCGATGACGCAGGAAACGTACACGCGCACCGAGAACATTGGCCCGCCGTGCTTCATTCGATAATAAATGTCTTCGAAACGATCAAGTGTCTCTGCGATCGTCGCATTTGTGTTCCGCCTGCTGAATTCTTCCGACGCGGCGGTGAACAATGAAATCGTGTCGATTGCCGGACGTGGCCCGGAAAGTTCCTTGGCCTTGGCAACTCCCTCTAAGCCTTTCACGTTCGGGACAAGCGCGCTGAAGTGCATGTTGGGTCGCGTTTTTCGCGGCTGCGACTTCCACTTTGAAACTTCAACGCACACATCCTCCGCGTCGGCGAGTTGCGGCACCCACCTCGGGCTCACAAAGCTCGTCACTTCTACTTCGTCAACGCCTGTTTCGCAGAGCAGTTCGATCAGGCGCACTTTGTCTTGAGTCGGAATGATGCCTTGCTCGTTTTGCAAGCCGTCTCTTGGCGAAACGTCGGTGACTCGCACGTAGTCCATAGCAGAGCGTACGTGCGGTCACCCGACGAGAAGAGGACATTTGACTGCCTGTTGGTCATGGGCGAGGCCATGTGTTCCTCAACTTCACTTTGAGAATCGTGACAGACGCAACTTCGATTACCCACCACCAACTCTGCCAATCGGGAGGTGTTTGTGGTGCCCATTTGATTTCCATCATCATAAAAGCTGCGGAGCGGCGTGAGTGTCCAGATCGGGGGCTTGTGTACGACCCGTCCACTCTTTTCAGCCGCCCCGCATCAACATCATGCACCATGCCCGCGAAAACGCAAGTGCAAGGGTGAAGATGGGGTGCGATTGACGGTTGTGCGGATGGGGTAAGACGGGTAATCTGTTTATGACGCCGGGTTCACTTCGCGATCTTCGCAACAAGGCGCCAGACATCGTGCGGCGTCAGGTTTCGGGACGTTTTTTCGTTGAATGTGTTGACGATGGTGTCGAAGCGGTCGTCGTAGAGGAGTTGGTCGCGCTGGCCGATGGTGCCGCAGGCGGTGATGACGAGTTGGGCGAGGATGGATTCTTCGTCGGTGGTCACTTTGATTGCTTGGGAGACGGCTCTGCCCAGCCGCGGCAGCTTGTTTGCCTTGCGGAGATTTTGCAGGCGATGGATCACTGCGGCTCGGTGCTTTCTGGGCTCGGGGAGCCAGTCGTAGAGTTTGTTGAAGTCGTCGGTGTAGGCGAGATCGTCGAGCGTGCGACCGACTTTGACGTACGCGGCTATGAGGGCGTCGTCTTCGGTGCTTCGTGGAGCCGCGGCATCTGGAAAGAGCAGGTCGCTCATGCCAGACGGTAGGTGCAACACCATGTGCCATGAATCCAGCCGGCTTTGCGGTTGGTTTGATGGCACGAGCCTGGGATGCGGCGGAGCGAGTATCAACAAGTATCTATTGGTGGTTTGATCTTTCTGCGAAACAGCCTCCGGTTGATGCGGCGTAGGATGAAGGGTAGTTTGGGGATTTTCGAAGGAGTGGCTTATGGCGAGCAATACAGGCGGGCAGCGTGGGAACTTGTCGAGTGCGAGTGGACGCAAAGGGCGGTCGGCGACGAGCACGTCGCGCAAGGGCAGCCGGGTTGAGCCTTCGCACGTGAACGACAAGGTCGGCGATCAGCGAAAGCGTGCCGCGGAGCGCAAGGATGCCGCGGCGAAGACTCGCAAAAGCAAGTAAACTCTGAGTTTTCATGTTGGGCCGGCCCATTCGCAGCATAATGAGCGAGTGGGTTACTGAAAGGCTTCATCATGAAAATCGTTCATCTCGTCGCGTTGGTGTTGGTTGTCGTCGGCGCGATCAACTGGGGCTTGGTGGGTGCTGCGCGGTTCAACTTGGTTGATTCGATTTTCGGCGAGGGCTCTGCGATGAGCCGCGCTGTGTATGTCATTGTGGGTTTGGCGGGTCTGGTCCTGGTGGCGACGACGGTGATGATGCATCAGCCGGCGCGGCGGTCGTCGCCGAGTTTGGCGTGAGCGTGATTTTGGTGATGAGCCAGAGGTTGCCGGTGAGGTTGAGGGTGAAGGTCAGGCGGGTGGTGGATTGTTGATGTGTGAAGGTGATGGGTTGTTCGAAGGTGGAGCTGGAGTTTTGGGTGGCTTGTTCGTGCGTGATTTCGACGTCACGGTCGATGATTGCGAGCGGGGCGAAGCTGGGGTCGTTCTCGAATTGGGTTTCGGAGTCTGCGAAGGTGTCTTGGATTGTCGAGCCGTTGATGTTGGCTTCGGCGGCGCAGTGGGCGTCGATGGTTGCGCGCGATTGAGTATGGCTGCGAGACTTGGTTCTGATGACTTCGAGGAGGGTGTGGAGGGTTTGTTGGGCGTTGCGCGCGGGGTTGGGTTTGAGGAGCGGGGCGTCGTTGGGGGTCGCACAGGCAGCCGCGGCAGAGCCGGCGGCAGATTGTGGCACAGTTTTGGTCAGTCGCGTGGCGCTCAGCAATCGCGTGGCGGTGCGGCGTTGTTCGATGGGGTCTTGGGTGGTCTTGCAGAGTTGTTCTAACGTCTGCAGCGCGAATTCGTGGCGACGGGTGGTTATCAGGGTTTGGAAGTGGGCGATCCAGGCGAGGATGGTTTCGTCGGCGAGGACTTCGATCGTTTCGATGATGTCTTGGTTGAGGTCCGCCGCGAGGGCGAGAGGGTCTTGGTGCAGGGCGAAGAAGCGCGTCAGGATGTGGCGCGATTCTGGGGTGAGGGTGGGGAGAGAGTTGTGCGCATGGCCTCGAAGGCCATGAGACGCATCGGTTGGAAGCCGATGCCACGTTGTGGGAGTTTCCGCGAGCATGTGGGGATGATCGGGGAAGATCAGGGGAAATGCAAGAGGGAAACGGGCGATGACTTGAAAGTTGCGCACAAACGTGGTCGTTGTGGGAAAAATGATTGCGGAGGAGGGGGGCGAAGGGGGGCGGAGGGGGGATCCTTATCATGT
>CAZEZV010000099.1:0-13609 GCA_964516725.1 uncultured Phycisphaeraceae bacterium | reverse complement strand
TTCCTTATCAAGGATCGCCTCGGCGATGCCCCAGAACTCTTCCGTCGAGCAAGGCTCGCAATCCAGCGGCTTGAGCGCACCGCGCAGGCGCAACTTTGGCGTCTGATCACTCTTCATGATCAAGTCGCTTGCGTTCAGCTTGATCGCCGCCTGCAGAAACTTTCCCCAACGCGTCGCGTGCGGATCGCTCTTCTTGCGCCGGCTCATCGCCACGTGCCCGGTCAATGCTGCTGCGGATGGTGCGCTGTCGCTGTCAAGACTCATTGCTTTATGCCCTGAATGAGGTTTCGGTTCGGTTGCGGTACTGCTCAAGGATACGGCTCCAGTGTAGAGATGAAAAACGGCGGCGCACGAACAGCCGCGGGCAGACTGTTCGCAGGAAGCGCGCCCGGTGTTGCAGGGATGAACGATGAATTCTGTGCTTTGCGTGAGTTGCGAAAAACACGCGTTCTGCAGGCTCTTTTCTGTATGAGTGCCGGTGCCGAGAACCCCGTCGCTCGCTGGGAAACGGCTCCACGTTGCAGTGTCATCTATGCCGCCGCAGCGCCAATGAACTAAAAGGATCGCCGAGCAGAAATCAGCGACGCTGGCTTGACACGTGTCGATCCTGTTCGTAGAGTTATTCCGCTTGATGATGAAATCCCTCAAAGCCGTGAAAGCCAAAGGCGCGAGCGCGTCCGGGCGATTGCGTGCTTTCTGGGTGGCATGACGAGTGTCGTGCCAGAGCCAAGAGCAACAGCAAACCCCGGACGCGTGTCTGGGGTTTTTCGTTTTTGACTCTTGCTTGATGCGTTGATGCACTTTTCAAGGAGTTAGACATGTCTGAACCCGCTTCCGCCTCCGTTGCCACATCAGTCTGCTGTCCAGAATGCGACGCGAGCACTTCGCTTGATCGCGCGCCGCTTCGCGGGCAGGTCATTCGCTGCACCGATTGCGGCGTCGAACTCGAAGTGACCTCCGTTGAACCCCTGACGCTGGAACTTGCGCCCGACGTCGAAGAAGACTGGGGCGAGTGATCTCGCGTCGGTACCTTTCGCTTCGTAGTGCTCATGCAATTGTCCCGCTGTCTCTCGGAGTTCCCATGACTATCACCCTTCTCTACACACGCGTGCGCACCGAAGAGCGCATGCTCGCCGACGCGTTCGCGGCTCGCGGCGTCGACATTGACATGCTCGACGCTCGCGACATCAGATTCGACGTCGCCGACCCGCAGCGCTGGCGAGAGTGCTCGCTCGTGCTTGACCGCTGCGTCAGCCTCACCGCTTCGCTCACCAATGTCCGCGTGCTCGAGCACTTCGGTGTGCGCTGTGTCAACAGCGCACACGCGATCGAGGTGTGCAGCGACAAGCTGCGCACCACGCTTGCGCTCCAGGGGGCGGGGCTGCCCGTGCCGCGGACGTTGGTCGCGACCTCGCCCGAGGGTGCGCTCGAAGCGATCGAGGAGCTGGGCTACCCGTGCGTGCTCAAGCCCACGATCGGTTCGTGGGGGCGCCTTGTGTCGCGCGTCAATGACAGAGACGCGGCTGAGGCGATCATCGAACACCGCGACACGCTGGGCTCCGCGCAGCAGCACGTGTACTACGTGCAGGAGCACATCGACAAGCCCGGGCGAGATATCCGCGTGTTCGTCGTGGGCGGGCGTGCGGTCGCGGGCATCACGCGCTCGAGCAAGCACTGGGTTACCAATACAGCGCGCGGTGCGGTCGCTGCGGGGCTTGCGCTTCCGGATGACCTGCGCGTGTTGTGCGAGCGTGCGGCGGTGAGTGTCGGTGCGGACATCTGCGCGATCGACATCCTCGAGTGCCCACGCCGCGGATATCTTGTCAACGAAGTCAATCACTCGATGGAGTTCCGCAACAGCGTTGCGACGAGTGGCGTTGACATTCCGGGATTGATGGTTGATCACATTCTGGAACTTGCTCGCTCGCGGGCAGCGGTGGGGGGGATTGCTTGAGTACTTCGCAGCGATCGTTTTCCTGCTCAATCGTCGGTGCGAGCGGCTACACCGGCGGCGAACTTCTGCGTTTGCTCCTCGATCATCCGCACACGCAACTACAGAGCGTCACGTCTCGGTCGCTGGCGGGGCAGCCTGTCCATCGAGTGCACCCCAACCTTCGAAAGCGCTGCGGCTTGCTGTTCACGGTGCCGCAAGAGGTGACTGCATGTGATGTGATTTTCCTGTGCCTTCCCCACGGCGGCGCGGCGGGCGACATCGAGCGATGGCTCAATCTTGCGCCGCTGGTCATTGATCTTTCAGCCGACTTCCGCCTGCGCGACCCCGCTGTCTACAAGCGATGGTACGAGTCTGATCATCCCAATCCGCAGCGACTCTCGCAAGCGATCTACGGACTGCCCGAACTGAGCCGAGAGAAACTGCGAGGCTCGCGTCTCATCAGCGGCGTGGGCTGCAATGCAACCGCAATGAACCTGGCGCTGCTGCCGCTTGCGCGGGCGGGGCTGATTGAGCGAGTGATTTGTGATATCAAGGTCGGTTCTTCCGAAGCCGGCGCCGAAGCAACCGAAGGGTCGCACCATCCAGAGCGCAGCCGCGCCGTGCGCACCTACGCGCCAGTGTCGCATCGCCACAGCGCCGAGGTCATGCAGGAACTGGGCCAGTTTCCACTTGATGTGACGGTGACTGCAATCGAGCTGGTGCGCGGGGTCATGTGTACGGCGCACGTGATTCCGAATCGGCGTGTTGATCAGAAAGAACTGTGGAAGTTGTATCGTGCCGCGTACGCGAACGAGCCGTTCGTGCGACTCGTGGCCGAGCGTACGGGTCTGCACCGCTTTCCAGACCCAAAGATCCTCGCCGGATCAAACTACGCGGATGTGGGCTTTGAGCTCGATCCGTCGAGCGGCAGAATCGTTGCGATGAGCGCGATAGACAATCTGATGAAGGGTGCTGCGGGTTCTGCCTTGCAGTGCATGAATATCGCGCTCGGGCTTGATGAAACCGCGGGACTGGGCTTTCCGGGCCTGCATCCGTGCTAAAGGAGAAGTGCAAGTGCAGCAACGAATCGTGATCAAGATCGGCGGCGGCGAGGGCATCGAGTTGACTGGCGTGCTGCGCGAGTTTGCGGAGCTCGTGCGCTCGGGCGTGCAGGCGGTGCTCGTCCATGGCGGATCGCACGAGACCAACGTGCTCTCGGAGCGTTTAGGCGTGCCGCCACGTTTCATCACAAGCCCCTCCGGTCACACGAGCCGGCGCACGGATCGGGCAACGCTCGAAGTGTTTGAGATGGTCTACTGCGGGAAGATCAACAAGGCGATTGTGGAGCAGTTGCGACAACTGGGAATTGACGCGATCGGTTTGTCGGGCATTGATGGCGGGCTCTGGCAGGGGCGTCGCAAGGACGCGATCCGCGCCATCGAAGATGGCCGCACCGTGATCATCCGTGACGACCTGACGGGAACTGTTGAGCGAGTCGATGCGAAGTTGATCGACTTGCTGCTCGCAGACGGGCGCACGCCGGTGCTCACGCCCCCCGCGATCAGCGAAGATGGTGTTGCGATCAATGTGGATGCCGATCGCGCCGCGGCGAAGACTGCGGGAGCGATCGGTGCGGACGAGTTGCTCCTACTGAGCAATGTGCCGGGCGTGCTGCGCGACCCGAAGGATTCTTCCTCATTGATTTCGCGCGTTGATGCGGGGACGATCGACGCGGTGCGCCGTGCGGCGCAGGGGCGCATGAAGAACAAGGTGCTCGCGGCGGAGGAAGCGATCAGCGCGGGGGTGCGGCGTGTTGTCATCGGGAGCGCGAACGGCGAGCGGAGTATCGCAAGCGCGCGCTCCGGACGCGGGACCGTGTTTGAAGGAGCACTCGCGTGAGTTCAACCATTCGAAGCGATGCAGCCCAAGCGTTGGCGCTCGCCGCGATGCCGACCGACGACGAAGCGATCTCGCTCCTGTGCGAGCTTGTCCGCACACCCAGCGTGTCCGGGAGTGAGTCCGCCGCAGCGCTGGTCTTCGCACGCGTCGCCGCTCAATGGGGCTTCGAAGCCCACGTCGACGAGGTCGGAAACGCCGTCGCGTTGCGCCGCGCACGCGTCGAGGATGACTCCACAAAGGAAGTAGTGCTGCTGGGGCACATCGACACAGTGCCTGGGGAGATTCCAGTGCGCGTTGAAGATCGCGTTTTGCACGGGCGGGGCAGCGTTGACGCGAAGGGACCGCTGTGCGCGATGCTCGCCGCGGCTGCGCGAACAAATCTGCCCGGCAATGTCCGGGTGCGCGTTGTCGCTGCGGTTGGAGAGGAAACGCCATACTCGCCCGGCGCACGATACATCGCGGCGTCGCTTCGTCCGAATGCGTGCATCATCGGGGAACCAAGCCATGTGGACGGCGTGACGCTCGGGTACAAAGGGCGCCTCGTGATGACTGCGACCGTTCGCCGCGAGTGCGGGCACAGTTCCGGGCCGGATGGATCAGCATCGGACACGATGCTGGCGTTCTGGCAGACGTGCGCAGCGAAGTGCGCCGCAATCAACGAGGGCAGAATGGGCGCGTTCGAGCAGGTGCAGAGCACGGTGCAATCGATGAGTTCGTCGAGCGATGGCCTCGTTTCGCAAGCCACGCTCGTCGGCGGCTTCAGATTGCCCCGCTGGATCACTCCGCACGAACTGGAACTGGTGTTCACAAGTCTCTCGACGGAGTACGGCGTCGCGGTCAGCTTTCAAGGTCATGAGTCCGCCTACGCAAGTGACCGCAACGACCTTGTGGCAAGGTCGCTCTCAACCGCGATCCGCGAGGAGGGCATGCGCCCGCATCCAAAGCTCAAGACGGGCACGTCCGACATGAACGTCGTGTCGCCGGTGTGGCGATGCCCGATTGCGGCGTACGGGCCAGGCGACAGTTCGCTCGACCACACTGCGCACGAGCATCTCTCGCTCGACGAGTTCCTTCGCTCGATTCGAGTGTTGACGCTGGCAATTCGACATGTCGCAGATGGTCTCTGACCGCTGTCATCGAAGCCCGCTGTGAGCCTTCAACGCGATTGAAAAACGGCTCCGGCGTCGTGCCGGAGCCGTTCTCGTATTTGTGAATTGCACCGACGCTCCTGAACTCGGAGCGTCGTGTGCAGCTTGCTTACTGCCGATCCACCTGCTCGACGTTCACGATCTGACCGAAGCCGATCGCCGCGTCGATGCCCGGGCCGCCGTCCATGAATGGCGTGAGGCGGCGCGGGCCGACGACCACGAGTTTGAGGAAGTCGTTGCCGAACCCGCCCAAGTGGCGGGTTGCGCCACGCACGTTGCCCTTGAGCTCCATGTCGAGGTAGTCGTCGCCCTCGTCGCCTTCGAGCGAGGCATCGACAACGCCAGCGCCCTCGATGAGCACCCTTACATTGTCGTCGCCGCTGCCGCCACGGATGCCGCCGGTCATGCTGACCTGCCCGCCTCGGCTGATGAGAACGGCTTCGGCCTGATCCTGGCCTGCGCCCATGTTCATGTCGAGGAACGTCGATGTGGATGCGGCGCGTTGGCCGTCAAACTTGAACATCGCCGAGTCGTTGGAGTCGCCCAGGCTGGCCGACACGCGAAGGTCCTGCCCGCGTGCAGCGGATATCACATCGAAGACCAGTTTGTCGATGCCCGCGCCGGTCTCGGCGACGACCCAGGCGTTGGTGAACGCTGCCGCGTTGGGCTGCTCGACCTTCGCGACGACTTCGTTGTCGCCATCGCCCAGGCGCGCGGTCCAGAGCGCCGAGAGCGACGGGGCGAGCACGACGCCTTCAAGCAGCACCTTGTCGTTGTTGGGGCCGCCCAGCACGAGCACGTCGGTCACTGCGCCGGTGCCGCCCTGGCCTACTGCGTACACAAACTTTACGTCCGAATCGCCGAAACCTGTGTTGACGACAATTTGCGGCGGGGTTGCGGTGCGGATGGTGAAGGTGATCGCGTCGAGGTTTGCGCCGGTGGTCAGGCTGAGCGCGCCAACGTTGCTGAAGTTCTGCTCCGAGCCGCCGTTGATGCCGACAACCTTCACAACGCCTTGCGCCGGGCCGATGACGACTTCGATCTGTTGTTGCGAGTCGTTTGTCGTCAGCGATAGGGACTGACCGCGCGTCGCGCGCTGCGTCGGTGCGGCGGGAGTCTGCCGGGTGGCCTGACGATTGGGTTGGCGCGGTGCCACGGCGACCGGCGCGTTCGGCGTGGTTCGAGCGTTGCGGACGACTCTGGCCGGGGCGCCCGGGCGCGACACGTTGGACCGTGAAGGCTGCGCGATGCTGCGCGCCGAGGTGCGATTGGTGCGTCGGTTGTCGCTCGCGTCGTCGCCCTCGTCGCGGTCGTCGTCGCGGTCATCGCGATCGTCTTGCTGGTTCTGCTGCTGCTGAGGGCGGGTGTTGGTGGTCCTGCGCCAGAACTGAGCCTCCGCGATGGTTGCGGTGCCGCAGAGCAGGATGAGTGACGCGATGAATGATGAACGGAACATATCTGATCTCCTTTGAGCGACGGCCCCGCGCGCTTCCACGCAGGCGCGAGAGGTCCGTCGATGTCTAGAGCAAAGCTCACGCGGGAAGATACGCGACAGCTCAAAAAACCTTGCATTTGAGCGGCTCTCTCGCCCGATAATGGTGCTCGCCGTTTCACAACGCTTCCCGTCCACGCGCCCTGAGTTCAGCTTCAAGCGTGGTCTGAGTGTTCAGCAGCCTCATCGAGCGATGAGCTGATGCGATTCCTTGCGGCGCAGCCAGTTGCGAAGGTCGCGGGTGTCTTGACTGTTCACGACGCCGTCGCCGTTGACGTCGCTGGGCTGTTGGAGCAGCAGGTAGTAGTCAGCGAGCGTGACACTGCGGTCGTTGTTGCGGTCGCAGTCGCAGGGCAGTGCCGGCGCGCCAACGCCAACGGCAGCCGCAACATTCAGGCGCCCGCTGCCCAACTGGCCTTCAAAGCCTGGATTGATCGCGTCGATGGGCGTCGCGCGCGAACGCACGATGGCGTTGACTTGCTCGCCCGAAACCAACGGGCAGATGCTGCGAACCATCGCGGCGGCGGCGCTGACGAGCGGTGCGGAGAGGCTCGTGCCGCTGGCGACGCCGTAGCCGCCTCCAGGGACTGGCCCGACGATGTCAACACCCGGCGCGGAAAGGGAAACCCAGGGACCATAATTGCTGAACTCAGCCCGTCCGTCGGCGGTTGTTGTCGCCGCGACTGCAAGCAGCATGGGGCCTGAGGCACCGGCGGGATAATCCGGATTGCTGTTGGCGCGATTGCCAGCGGATGCAACGACGATAAGCCCTTGGCTTTCCACGTCAGCGATGACTTCGCGCAGCAGTTGAGGGTCAGCCTCCATGCCCATGCTCACGTTCGCAACGGCGGCGCTCTGATCCAGCGCGTGATACAGGCCCTGCGAGATGCGGAAAATCGTCCCCATGCCGTCGCTGTCCATGACGGTGATGGGCAGAATTGTGGTTTGCGGCGCGACTCGCGTGATGAGACCGGCAACAAACGTGCCGTGCCCGTACAACTCGTCAAACTCGCCGTTGCCGCTGGTGTCCACGTTCTGCAGCGATTCAAGCGTATTTGCGCTGTTGCTGACGAAGTTGAATCCGCCCGGAGCAATCCGCCCCGCAAGGCGAACGTGGGTCGCGTCGACGCCGGTATCGAGCACGGCGACCTTGGTTCGAAGCCCGGTGCTCTGCTCCGTTGCAGAGGGCGCGCCGATGACGCCGGGCGTTGGGTCGTTGTCGTAGTCCAATGGTGGCACGCTCAGGTACATGCGGCGCGTCGTTCCGCCTAGGCCTTCATCGGACGTGTAGAAGTTGAAGTCGGCGCTCAGGATGCGCGGATCGGCGGCGAGAAGATGGACATAGGTACTCTCGCTGGCACCGTCGGGAAGATCCAGAAGATACAGCCCGCGCGAGGGGATCGAGTCGCCCGCGCGCAGCGACGTGCCGTATGTCGCGTTGATCGCGGCGATGTCGGCTCCGGGAGCAAGGCGAACGAAGACGCGATCGGGTTCAAACACTGGCTCGTCGGCAAACGCGGGAGCGCCCAGTGCGAGCGATGCGCATGCCGGAAGTAGTAAGTGCCGTTTCATGTCAATCCTCCCATCGCAAACAGGCCCTGCCACGCGTGCCACGGCAAGTGGGTAGACTCTCGTTGAACTCTCGCAGTCGCTCGCGACGCTGCGGCCGGAAGCGTTGATGCATGGCGCTTGCAGGTTGTGCGCGACAATTCCTCCACGATGCCCGCATGCAAGCGAGGAAAGAGCTGAGCCGCGGCGGAATCATGCAGCCGCCAGCGCGACGCGACCACCATGGACGCACCGCCAACAAGCATTGCGCGGACGAGCCCGAAACGGTCTTCGCCGGTCGTGTCCGACGTGCGGCCCGATTCGCACGCCGCGAGCACCACGACGCAGCCAGGACGAAGCACGCCGAAGAACTCGCGGGCCGCGACCCATCGATCTGCAAGGCGCAGGCGCGAGGACATTGGAAATTGCGGATCAAAATCGCAGTGGCAAGCGATGTGGACCAGATCGGCGCTGGGAAGCAGCGAGAGAAATGCGTCGGCGCGAGCGCCTTCGCCGAACAATACTGTCGGGGCTGCGTGCACGCGCGCGACTTCGCGGGCTTCTTGTTCAATCTGCGGCGCAACGTCGTCGGCAGCGGAGACAATCAGCGTTGTGAAGCTGGGACTACTCATCGCTGTCTCGTTTCGCCGTCGAATAATGCTTGCGCTCGTCATGCTGGGAACAACATGGGTTGTGAGGCGAGGGCATATTGCAAGTAGCGCAGCGCAGATCGGCAGAGCGTCGACCTCGGCGCACGGCACGACCAGCAACTCGTTCAGGTCCGCAAGTTCTGGCGCGACGTGCTTCGAAAGCACGGTGCAGAGCGCGTCAAACGCGGGGTTGGGGCGATTCGACCCGGGCGTGCGGGTTGCGACGTCGATCGCGAGTGTCTGCCGGCGAGAAAGCGCCGCGGCGTCGCGCACTGCAAGAATTCCCGTGAATGAAGCCGCGCCGGCGCTCCGCACGAGCAGCGCGTCGAGCGAGTCGCCTCGCCGATACCAGATGAGCGCGCCTTGGTCAGGCTTCAACTGCGCCTGCGCATCCGAGAGTGAAATCGGCGACATTGCAACCAGGCTGTTGCCGCTTGCCCGCTGCAGGTGTGTCGCCTGGTCAAGCCGTGTTTCCAAAATTCGAATCTTCTCGCGCAGCGCGATGTGCTGCGCCGGTGCTTCGCCAGAGACACTCGCCGCCTGCTTGTACGCGGCGTTGAGCGCGCACGACAGGGCGTCAACAGCCTCAGACCGCTCGCCCGTCGCGCCGGTGACACGCCGGCCAGCGCAGGAATCAGCGAGCGATCTCGCGCGGATGCGCTCGATGAGATCAAAGACGCGTGCGTGCTTTTGCGGGCCGCCAAGCTCGCAGGCCAATCGGGTTGCGTCAGCGATCATGCCACGATGCGACTCGGCAAAGCTGGCTCGGAGTTGCTCGCAGCGGAACGCGGCTCGCGCGGTGTCGGCGGCAGACAAAGCCTGTTCAAATCGTTGCCACGCGTCGTGCGGATTGCCGGCGGCACGCAGCGCGTTCGCCGATGCGTGCAGGTGCGCGCTCCGCAGCGGGGCAAACAGGGCGCAGTCGGCGGCGCAGTCGTTGAGAAGAGCAAGAGCCGTTTGGTGATTCGCCAGGCTCAGTTCCGTGTTCGCGAGCATGATTCGGGCCTGCGCAAGCCGAAGCGGGCGAGTTCCAAGGCGAGCAATCAACTCCGCCAACTCGGCACGCGCCTTCGCAAGGTCGCCAAGCTCGAGGAGCGCCTGCGCGAGCGCGAGGCACGCGTCATCGTGAAGAATGCTCGCGTCCTCATTGCGAGACAGTTCGCGCGCCTCGCTCAGAACAGAAGTCGCCTTCGGGCTGCCGACCCGCAGCAGCGCAAGCCCTTCGCCCATCATCGCACGCACACGCTCAAGCCGCATCCCCGGTTGATCGAGGGCCACGCGCGCACTTGCAAACAAGTCAAGCGCTCGCCAGTGGGCGCCGACCGTTGCGTACGCCTCCGCTTCCTCAGCGAGCAGACGTGCTGCGTCCGCCGGTGCATTCGCAGACGCAAAGAGCTCACGCGCGGCTTGAAATCCGAGCGCGGCTTCGTCGGCGCGGCCCAGTCTGCTGTACAGGTCCGCGAGGTTTCCCTGCGCGATCGCCGCGCCCAGCGTGTGCCCGGCCGATTCAAAGATGGTTCGCGCGTGTTCGAACGAGCGAGCGGATTCGTCAAAGCGATCAAGGTCTAGCAGCGCCTCCGCCCGATTCGTCGCAACGGTGCCGCTTGCGAGCGCGTGCTCCTTGAACGCTGGGGCCGCGCGGTCAAACCAATCGAGAGCCTCCGCTGCGTCACCACGGACGCGCCGCACCACTCCGAGGTTTACCATTGCGCGAGCAGCATTGAACACGTCACCCCGCCCTTCAAACGCGGCGAGCGCACCCCGCGCCGATGCCTCGGCTTCGGCGGTTCTCCCGAGGCGTTCGAGCGGCTGCACCCGGGTCAGTTGCAGCGATGCTTCGTCATCCGCGAGCCCGCGCGTGCGGGAGATGCGAATCGCCTCGTCGAGATACGACAGCGCGTCCTCAAATCTATTTTCATAGCACAACGCATGCGCCAGCCCCTTGAGGCATGGAATGCGAACCGCATCGTCGGGCGAAAGGGGGGCAATCTCGCGATCAACCTCTGCGATGCAGGCCGTCAGATCGCGCAGCGCGGCGTCCTCGATCCAGGCAAAAACGTCGGCATGCGCCGACTCTTCGCCCGCCTTCACGCGCTGCACAATGCTTCCGAACTGCGCCTCCATCGTGCTCACACTCAGCTCCCAACCCCGTCGCCAAAGCCGATCCGCTCGATCAACACGGACTTCTGCTTCTCACGCGAGAACTCCACGCCGCAGTCTGACATGGGCACCGTCAGCTCGAAGTATCCATCATCTGCGACTGTCGCGTCAGCCGTAGTGCTCGCCCCGGTCGGAGCGAGTACGCGGACGGACTTGCAACCCAGTTCAGGCGATGCCTGTCCCGTCACCATCACTTGATCACTGTGCGGCACAAGTTCGATGCGAATGTCGATCGTTCCGCCCTCACACGCAAACTGCATGATTCGTGCGACCGGCCCCGCGCCCGATCGATACCCAGGTACCGCCCCTCTCTGCAAACCCCTTGCGCTGTCAAACAGCAGTACCGCAACCTCATCCGCTCCAGCCAAGACCCGTTCCAGCCAGCCCGGCTGCTGAGGTGTACACAGCGATTCAAGGTTGCGCCGCTGCTCGACGCTCACTGACAGAAGCTTGTCAACGCTCGCGAGCGACCTTAGCCGTTCCGCGGTTCGAAGGCTTTGCTCGTCGGGCAGGGACGCAAGTTCGGGATGCGGGGGTTGGTGTTCCATATGCGGCATAGGCCCTCATCAAGAGCACGATTTCTCCGGACAGATACATGACACATTGCACAAGTGTCGTGATGCAAACGAAACACTCACCCCTGTGCGTCTTCCAACAAATGAGCGAGCTTTCCTAAGCATCGGTTGCGCGTGGGGCCAATGCTGCCCACCGGCATGGAGAGGCGGCGGGAAACTGCCTCATAATCGGGGCGATCGGTCTCGACGAACAAAGCCCGAAGCAGTTCTCGGCACTTGCCGCCCAGTTCGTCGAGCGCGAGCCGAACGCGATGAGATGATTCAATACTTGCAATCACGTCAAGGGCCTGCTGGCTATCGGGCTGGGCTGAGCGAAGAACAGCCAGGTTTCGCCCCGAATCGTCGTTGTCCGTCTGCTGAACAAAACCGCTGCGGCGTTCGTACTCGACGACGCGCCAACAGGCGCGCCGCGTCGTTTGAGACAGCCATGCAGGAAGAGCGAGCGGGTCGCGGATGGTGCGCAGGTGTCGCACGAGTGCCGCGAAAGTAGACTGCGCGATGTCGTCGCACTGGTCTTCACGCAAGCCGTGCGCGCGGGCGATCGCATACACCAGCCCAGAGTATCGTGCCACCAGTTCATTCCACGCGCGCCGATCTCCGGCCTCGCACGCCCGCACAAGCGCGATGACCTGATCCGGCTCAGGCGTTTGGCCGGGTTGTGCTTGCTCGTCGTCGCGTGGCATGGTGAAGGGTATCCGAGCGGCATATCAGATACGAACGTTGACTGCTTTGTTGCCGCACGGAAAGCCAGAGCATGTGTGCCTTTTCAGCGATTGTCACAATGCGGACGTGCGGACGTATCTCGGGCCGCGTCCGGTGCGCGCTGCGTTGGTTTCCCCTGCGACGCAGCGAACGCCGGCGCATCCCTCTTCCCAACGAACCCCCGCGTGCAAGCGCGGGGGTTCGCGCGCGCCCTGCGTGTTCTTTGTTGCAGCGTGAGGCGACAAATCTCTGCATTGCACGTGTATCTGCGGCGTGAACGGGGCCTCCTGAACGACACACGCCTCGCACCACGCGAGACGATTCGCACAGCCTCTCTCTCTCGCATGACGCGTGTCGCGTCGCAAGAGTCGGCATTCTTTTGGAGTCATATTATGAAAACCAAGTCCGCTTGTTCATTGCTTGCTCTCGCCGGCCTCGCTGGCACAGCGCTCGCGCAGCCCGCGACGCCCGTCTACTTTCACACCTTCCAGGACGCCGTGACCGGCGACAACAACTTCAACGCCGGCGGCTTCCGATACTACACCGTTGACGCCGGCGCTGACCGATATCAGAACGACATCTACGAGCGCCCCATCGCGCAGGGGTTCAATCTCATCGCGGGCAACTACGCCAGCGAGGAGTACCACGCGTACGTAGACATCACCCAGGCACGCATCGGATGGGACTCACAGTATCTGTACGCGTCGATCGACCTCGAAGGGCTCGACACGCGCACCAAAGACGGCGTCAACAACATCGAAGGGCTCAAGGCAAAGTACATGGTCAGGCTCGGCAATGATGCTGACGGCCGCAACTCCTTCTACTTCCTCGCCGATGAGCCTGGATTTGCAGGCTTTCCCAACTCCGTCTTCACGAACGCGAAGACAGAAGGTTGGCGCGACACAGATATGGACGTGGGCGGGCGGGGTGGCCCCATCCACGGTCAGTCGGGCCCGTCGGGCGTGAACGTCACGAAGATTCAGAACGTGCTGGAGGAATACGGCATGAATGGCTACGACGCCGCAGTGATTCTCAGCGACGGCATCTTCAACGGCGGCGCAGGCCAGCTCGTGATGTGGCAGCGCGTCAGCCCCAGCGACCCGACCGTCGTCGAAATCGCGATTGACTATGTGACGCTGGGTATGACGCAGGCGGACCTCGAGACACTGCGCTTCGTTGACTTCGCAGCAGTCGCGGGCGGCCCCGCAGGACCGGCGAACGGCTTGTGGAACGACAAGTACACGGGCATCGAAGCCGGTTCTCCGAATATCGGTATCGGCACAGACAACGAGTTTGGCACGCAGGGTCTGGGCACGATCTACCTCGCGGACAATGTTCGCGGCTCGATCGCCCCGGTCGGCCCGACGTGCGACTCGATCGACTTCAACAACGACGGCTCCGTGTTTGACCCTCAGGACATCGACGCCTTCCTGAGCGTCTACAGCGAGGGGCCTTGCGTTCCGCAGACGGCAACCTGCAACGACAATGACTTCAACAACGAC
>CAZEZV010000098.1:0-13937 GCA_964516725.1 uncultured Phycisphaeraceae bacterium | reverse complement strand
TGCTCGTCTCTACGTGTGCGTGAAGGCCGACAGCGCGTTGCAGGCGCTGCAGGGTTGGTCGAAATTGGTTGGCGAGCAAGACCTCGCGGCCAAGGGTCTGCGCGTGGTCATCGCCCAAAAACTCCTTCGCAAGCTCTGCAACAACTGCAAAGCCGAATACGCCCCCACGCCCGACATGCTCAAGAAACTGGGCCTGCCCGAGGGCGGCGTCAAGAAGCTCTACAAGAAGGGCGGTCAAGTCATGGTCAAAGACAAGGTCCAGACCTGCCCGGCATGCGACGGCGGCGGATACTTCGGCCAGGAAGGCATCTTCGAGGTCGTGACCCTGACCGATGGCGATCGCCAGATGATCAAGGCAGGCGACTGGAATGGGCTCAAGCTCGAACTCCGCAAGCGCAAAGTACCGACGCTCCAGCAAGCCGCGCTCCGCAAGGCAGTGGATGGAATCACAAGCGTTGAAGAAGTCATTCGCGTCACAACAGAAGCAGCACCCGCTGCGGCGGCTCCGGCGTCTGCGCCCGCGGCGGCACCGAGCGCGCCGCCAGCACCCAAGCCAGCTGCAGCAGCCCCCGCCAAGAAGTAATTCGTTCTACACGTTTCTTCACTTCGTCACTTCGTTACTCAGTCACTCCGTCACGTTTTCACCCCCGAGCCTCCCATGATCCTGAGCGCAATCACCATCCTCATGCTCGCCCTTCTCGCGTTCATCTGGGCCAATCGCGGCTTCTACAGCGCGATGATCCACATGGTCTGCACCATCGCCGCTGGCGCAATCGCCTTCGGCGTGTGGGAACCGATCGCCTACGCGCTGATCGACGCATCGCCTCAGCGCGGTGCCATGAGCGCCCTAGGCGGCGTGGCGTGGGGGTTAGCTCTCGCGGTGCCGTTTGCCGTGTCGCTTGCTTTGCTGCGTCTGGCGGCGGACGCGATTCTTGGCTTCAACATCATCGTGTCGACGGCCGTGAACTACATCGGGGCCAGCATCTGCGGTTTGGTCGCGGCGATGATCGCGGTCGGGATTTTCACGATTTCCATCAGCAACCTGCGGTTTGCGCCGGGCCTGGCGAGCATCTCGCCGATTCAGAGCTCGGCCGTCGGCAGCATGACGAGGCAGGAGAAGCTGCTCGTGCCGTTCGACACGATGGTCGCGGGGCTGTACGGGATGATGTCAGAGCGTGCGCTGGGAACATCAACGCCTCTTGCGAAGTGGCACCCGGACGCGGGCGAGTCCGGCTACGTGCTGCGACTGGCTCCGGAGAGCAAGTTGGGCACATTCCGAAACACGATCAAACCCAAGGACTTTGACGTTGTGGGGCGAGTGACGATCACAGCCCCCAAGTTCAGCGACCTGCTCAAGGACACGCTGGACCCGACGCCGCAGACTGTGGAGGATCTTGCCGGCGCGAAGTTTCCCGAGGACACTCGCATCGAGGCGATCGCGATTCGCTTCTCCAGCACGGGCGGCGAGAGCAGCGGCAAGATCGTGATCGGCAACGGGCAGTATCGCCTGATCGCGGAGAACGACGCGGGCGAGCGCAAAACGCTGTTCCCCTTCGCGGTTTCATCGCAGGCCGACGGTTCTGATCCTCGCTCCGGACGCTGGCGCTTCAACTCGAAGGACACGTTCATCTCAAGCGTGGGCGGCGCGTCCGAAGCGTTTTTCCTCTTTGAATTCCCGATGCCCAGTGGCTATCAGCCCATCGCGCTGTACGCTCGCGGCGTGCGGGTCAAGATCGACTCGTCGATCAAACAACTCGGCACGTTCAAGTCCGCACGCGAGCGCGATGCGGTCATTCCGTCGCTCGCGGCATCGCTCAAGAGCGGCAAACTCGAAGCCGTCGAACTCAACGACACGAAGGAACTGGACGTCTCCAGCGCCGAAGCCGTGACTTGGTCGGAAAACACGCCCATTCAGGGCTTGACCGTGACCACCGCCATCGGCTACACGCTCCAGAAGGGTCTGCACGCCCCCATGGAAATCGACGAGAAGAATCAGCTCTTGTCGGGCGAGAAGTCCTTCACGCCGAGGGAAATTTCGGAAATGAGCAACGTCGATCGCCAGCTGCGAATCTCCAACTTTTTCGTTGATGGCGATGTGCAACTTGTGAAGGTCGACGTCAGCGCCGAGTCGCCTTTCTCGTTCCTCAAGCCCATCGCTGCCAACGCGGCGAAAACCTCGCCGGTCGTTTTGGTCGACGTCAACGGCCAAAAGTACTCGCCCATCGGTCTCATCTACAAAGACGACAACATCGTGAAGATCCGCTACACGCCCGCCGACCCGTTCACCTCGCTCAACCAAATCGAGGTCTATGGCACGATGAGCCGCAGCCGCCCCGAGGCCCGCCTGACGCTGCTGTTCCGCGTCAGCCGCGGCGTGTCGCTGAAGTACTTCGCGGTGGGCGACCGGGCGATGATCGAGATTTCGCCCGTACTGCCGATTCGACGCTAAACGCGCTGAACGTGCAGGCACTCGCCCGCTCGTTCGGCGGACCATAGAATCGGGTCTTGTCAGAAAACGCCACACCATCCAATCCTTCCCCATTCAACGGCCGCCAAAAGCACACGCCGCCGATGGCCCCGCCGCCGAAGTATCAGACGATGCGCCCGCGCCCGGAGATGCGCAGCGCCGCACCGCTGCCAATCAAGCCGCGAAAAGTGAAGGGGGGCGTGCGAGCGCCGATTTCAGACGCCGCAACGACGGGATCATGGATCGCGCAGCGCTGGTTGCGATTGCTGGAGCAAGCGGCGGAAGGCCAGCGGCTGGTTGAGGGCCAGGAATACGCGCGCGAAGGCCAGACGAAGCGGTGGTCCACCAACGCAGGAAAGATTGAGGCGTCGATTCAAGGCCGGGCGTTCAGGCCATATACGACGACGTTTACGATCTCAACATTCACACCCGAGCAGTGGGACAAAGCCGTCAACGCGATGTCCGAGGGCGCGATGTATTCTGCGAAGTTGCTCTCGGGCGAACTGCCGCCCAACATCGAGGATGTGTTTTCACCTTTGGGCATCAAACTCGTCCCGACGCTGCCGGCGGAGATCGTGCCCAGGTGTACGTGCGACCCGTCCGCCGCGCCGGCAGTTGCGGAAAGTGGACTTTCCGTCACCAAAGTTGCAGAGCAAGTGCAGAAGCCTGCGCTTCAGCCAACTGGCGATGTTGTACACACTGGCCGCTGGTGCAAGCACGCGTGCTGCCTCGCGTACCTGCTCGCGGCACGATTCACCGAAGATCCGTTTCTGATATTCACCTTGCGAGGTTTGGACACGCATGATCTGGTCGAGCGACTTCGCCAGCGCCGCGCGGTTGTCGGTGCTGCGTTGGGCAGCACACCGATTTATCAGCAGCGCGTCGCGGGTGTTTCGGAAATGCAAACGCCCAAGCTCGAAGAAACGCTGAATTCGTTCTGGGAACTGGGCAGCAGCATCAAGGACCTGGACATGCCCATGACCAAGCCGGAAGTGTCGCAGCCGCTGCTGCGACGGCTTGGCCAAAGCCCTTGGACGGGACAGGCGAAGTTTCCGCTCGTGGGGCTGCTTGCGAGTTGCTACGAAACTATCAGTGAGCAGGCGTTGCAGGAAAAGCCGCCGACTGAAGCAGACTAGCCGTGTATCGCCTACTTCAAAAAAGCAATTCGGCGGATGACGCAGGTTCCGGGCTACGTCACGCCGCCGAATGTTCGAAGGAGACCATCTCCTTCTCTACTTGTCGAAACGTGCTGAAGTCAGCCGTTTCAGTTGTCTTTCACGCCCGCACACGCCGCGAGCGATTGTTCCCTTGTTCGATGGCTTACCAGTTCAACTGGAAGTCAACCGTGATGCGTTGATCCATGATGTCGTCCTCTGCGTCCGTCAACGCAAACTCGTACACTGCGCCGACGCTCGTGTGCGGGCACAGCTTCCAGCGGGCGCCCGTGCCCGCCACACCACGCTGCTGCCTGACACGTCAGCCGATCCCAGATTGGTGTAGTCAAGCCCGCCCACCGACAAGGGCAGGCGAGTGCCGTCGCTCAGGTAATGCACGCCGTGCAACTCCACCACCGGCGCGAACCCTGGCAGTTGCTCGGGTGCGATTTCGTAGTCCGCATGCAGGTCCCAGTGCAGAACCTGATTGCCCTTGTCATCGTCGAACGGGTGGCGATACGTCAGGCTTGCCATTGCGTGGAACTTGCCCCAGCCCTTGGCAACGCTGATGAATGGGCTCAGTTCTTCGGTATCGCTCTGTAGCACGGCGTCTTCGCCCGTGACGAGCATCAAGCGAGCACCCGCCGTCGCAAGCGTGTTGGTTTCTCTGTCGGCGTAGAAGACATACTTGAAGCCCGCGGCGAGCTGGTTCCAGCCCTCTTGGTCGCTGATCGCGCCGGAGTCAAACCATGAGTAGCCGTCCTTGGTCGCGATGAAGGCGAGGCGTTCGGTGAGCGCGAGGCGGGCTTGCGCTGCTACGACGTTGACTTGGCCGCCCGCGAGTTGTGAGTCGTCATTGAACTGGTGGTGCAGGAACAACAGGCGAACGCCCGACGTGTTGGTCGGACTTTCAAAGTACAGGGGTTGACCAATGGGCTCATAGAAGTCTTCGAAGCCGCGAAGGCCGTTCAGGAATCCTGGGTTGCCTTTCCAGTACTCAGGCTCGTTGTGCATGCGCGTGTTGCGGAACGCGAACGTCGCGTCCTCGCTCATCGCGGCGGACACCGCCGCAGTCGTCGCGCTCTGATCACCCTCGCTCGGCTGCCCGCTCGCAACAAAGCAAGCGCCTCCGCAGACGGCGAGTATCCCAAACATTTTCAAGCCCGTGCAGGTGGACATTGTGAACTCCTCAAAGTCGCGAGCCGCCGGAACCGGGTCGCGTCAAAGCCAAAGTCCGTGAGAGATCAACTTAATTACGGACGTTTGTGTCAGTATATAGTGCTGATATAGGACAATCAACTCCTTTTTCCCTCGAATTGTTGTTAATGCTTTGGAAACAATGGTTTAGAAAACTGGAAGCGCGCTTCAATTCATGGGATAAGTAGGTCCTATAGGAACTACCTGCACCTCCCCGCACCTAGCTTGCAAGGTCCAGCCACCGACCGCATATCTTGATGAACTCCTCACGCTTGACGCCTCGTCTCCAGCGGCTTTGAACCCATGCCCCACGCCGCCACCCCGTCAACCTCTGTTCGCCACGACGTCACGCTCGCGTGGCCCGGCAAGCACGCGCCGTCGCGCGACATAGCAAACGCGATCAGCCCCTCGCTGCTCACTCCATCCGCGCTCGTCAAGGCCGACAACCTGGACCTGCTGCGCTGGATGCTCGCCGGCAACATCGCGCCCCACAATCTCCCACGTCTCATCTACATCGACCCGCCCTATGCGATGAACGTCGACCATGGCGTTGTCGCGGACAAGGGTGAGCCCGGCGCGGTTGCACCAACCGACCCGCACACGACCTTCGCCTACGCCGACTCGTGGACGACAGACGGCGCGTACTGCCAGTTCATGTTCGAGCGACTCTCGCTCATGCGCACAGTGCTTCGCGACGACGGCTTCATTTTCGTGCACTGCGACTGGCGCGCCAGCGCGTGGCTGCGTGTCATCCTCGAAGAAGTCTTCACCCGCGAGTGCTTCCGCAACGAGATCGTCTGGCGACGCGCGCCAAACCTTGGTCGTCAAGCTGCGAGCAGGCAACTAGGGCGCACCACCGATTCCATTCTTGTTTTTTCCAAGCGCGGAAAGGCTGACTTTCCTGGTCAACTGCCCAAGCTTCGCAAACCTGTCCAACTCGGCGCGAATGGTTCACCCAAGGGCGCACGTTGGGATGAGACCAGGAATGCGTGGTTTACGACCGCGCCGCGTGGCGACTACACCGACGCGAGCATCGAAAAGCTGCGAAAGGAAGGGCGGATTTACACTGCGCCAACGGGAAAGGTGTACGTCAAGTACTTTTTGGAGCGCGACAGTGCGAAGGTGCGAGGGAGCGACAGTGCGAAAGCGGGAGAGAGCGAAAGTGCGACCGAAGACAAGTGGTACAAAGTCGTGCCGCTGGACACCATCTGGGACGACGAAGGCGTGCGCCCCGTCCGCCACGCCAGCAAACGCGAACTCGCCGTGCGCTACGTGACGCAAAAGCCCGAGTCGCTCCTTCGGCGCATCATCGAATGGGCGAGCGAACCCAACGACGTCGTCGCCGACTTCTTTGGAGGCTCCGGAACAACCGCCGCCGCGGCGTGTGACACGAACCGCCGCTTTCTGCTCTGCGAACAAGGCGAAGTCGGCATCGCGGCAACGCGCAAGCGCCTTCGCGAGCGCGGCACGACATGGTGCGAACACGCAACAACCCAGCAAACACCACAACCGACTCACAGCAAGACCCCGCGCGTTGTACGCGGAAAGGCGTAAGCCCGCGCCCTGCCGGGCAATGGACTCCAACCACTTCGGTGCCCGGCGAGGCGCCGGGCCTACTCCCGTACGCTCCCCCCACATGCAGGACGCATCACCAACTCCGCCAACTTCCCTGGGCCTCTCCTGGCCCGACTGGCTCGTCCTCGCCGCATACTTCGCGCTCCTTCTCTTCGTCGGCTGGTGGGCCAATCGGCGCGGCGCAAAGGACGGCAAGGACTACTTCCTCGCCGCACGCTCCATGCCCGCGTGGGCCGTCGCCTTCTCAATTCTCTCCACCGCGCAGTCCGCCGCGACGTTCATCGGCGTGCCTGAAAACAGCTACCTCCGCAACATGACGTACCTCGCGACGGCGATCTCGCCGATCCTCGCCGCGTGGATCGTGCAGCGGTGGTTTCTGCCGCGCTACTACGCGCTCAACGTCGCGTCGCCTTATGAAATGCTCGAGCATCGCTTTGGTCGCGGGGCTCGCATCGGTTCAAGCGTTGCATACCTGATCGGGCGTTTGCTCGGCACGGGCGCACGCACGTTCATCGGTGCGCTGCCGCTCTCGCTGGCAATTTTCGGCGATGTCGCACCGTGGCATGTATGCATGTGCATCGGAGCCATAATGGTCGTCGGCACGATGTACTCGCTGTTTGGTGGCGTGCGGAGCGTCATCTGGAGCGATGTGCTGCAAGTCGCGGTGTACACGGGCGCAGGCATTGTCGCGGCGATTGTGTTGTGGAGCAAGATTCCGCTTTCGCTGGAGGAACTGCTGAACCTGCTGCACGATGCGCCGGCTTTCAAAGCACAGCCGACGGACACTGCGGCGGCACTGATGCCGACCGGAGAATCAATCAACAAACTGACCATCATTGACGCTTCCTGGAATCGCGGCAGTCCGTACTCGCTGTGGGCCGCGCTCACCGGCCTCACTGCGCTCTACCTCGCGACCATGGCCGTCGATCAGGACCTCGTGCAGCGAAGCCTCACATGCAAGGACGCGAAGCAAGCCGGGCGCAGTGTACTGATCGGCCAGTTGCTGGGGTTGCCGGTGATTTTTCTGTTTCTCGTGATCGGGCTGTTGCTGTACGCCTATCACCTCATTCAGCACAGCAGCATTCCTCCCAGCAAGAACGTCTTTCAAGCGTTCATACTAGAGCAAATGCCCCCCGCCGCGCGTGGATTGATGATCGCCGGCGTCCTCGCGATCGGCCCCATCGGCGTGAACGCCACGCTCAACAGCATGGCCAGCACGTTGATGAACGACTGGCTCAAACTCAGCAAGAGCGCAGTATCACACCCTATGAGCGGCGCACGTGAGGTTGCCTTGGGTCGCACGCTCGTGATGAGCTGCGGAGTGGCACTCGGTGCTGTTGCGTGTTTCTGCGCAGTGTGGCAGAGTATCTCCGGTATCCCGCTCCTGGACTTTGCCATCGGCATCCTTTCCTTTGCATACGCGGGCTTGCTTGGAGTCTTCCTCTGCGCCGTGTTTACCAAGCGAGGCACAAGTGGAAGTGCGATCACCGCGCTCCTGCTCGGTGCGCTGTACATCTTCCTGACGCAGAAGCAAGTTCTCACTTGGCTGGGCGCTCGCACGGAAACCGCCAAGTCCGCAACTGACTGGCTTGCCGGTTGGGCATTCGGGTGGCACTTGCTCGCCGGAACGGCCATCAGCTTCCTCACATGCTTCGCCACCCGTCGTCACGCTCGTTGACCCTCGCGAGGGGAAACAACCACCTACCTTGCCCCATGTCCGCCTCTTCTCGCTACATCGTCGGCTGCATGACCGGCACCAGCCTCGACGCCATCGACACCGCCCTCGTGCGTATCGATGATCACGGCCTCGCAACGCAGGCAACGTTTGTTCGCGGCGCAACGATGTCACTCGGCACGCTCCGCGAACCATTGCGATTGCTCGCTCAGCAAGAACCCGCCGCCGCGAGCGCAATCGCAACGCTCGCACGCGATTTTTCGCTTCTGCACGTTGAAGCAGTCAAACAACTTCTCTCGCAAGCGGCGAAGAGCGCCACAAACAAGCCTCTCGACGTCGAGCCTGATCTCATTTCCGTGCATGGTCAGACGGTGTTTCACTCGCCCCCAGTGTCGTGGCAACTTTTCGAACCTTGGCCGCTCGCGCAGGCACTCAACATACCGATTGTCTATAACCTTCGACAAGCCGACCTCGCCGCGGGAGGTCAAGGCGCCCCGATCACACCGCTCGCCGACGTCATCCTATATGGCAACGCCGAAGAAACATCGTGCGTCATCAACTTGGGCGGATTCATCAACTTCACGTGCATCCCAAAGTACACTCCGCAAGCACAGGCAGGCGAACACGCATCGACTGACAAGTCAGAGCAACACCGCTCCACCAACTCTATCAACAGCATCCGCTCCTTCCAATCAACGAATCTGCGCGGCGCCGACGTCTGCGCGTGCAATCAACTCCTCGACGGCGTCGCGCGAGTCGTGCTCCGCGAGACATATGACATGGACGGCAACGCCGCCAGCACCGGCAGCGTTCACGAAGACTCGCTCGAAGACGTCGAGGGCGTCCTTCGCGCCCAGTCGCACTCGAAGCGGAGCCTTGGAACAGGCGACGAAATGAACGACTGGATCAGCCGCTGGCGACACCGCGTGAGCGGCGCTGATCTGGCCCGCACCGCCTGCGAAGCCATCGCCGCGACGCTCGCGGAACGCATCCGCAGCCTCGAGCATCAACCGACGAAACTCATTCTCGCCGGCGGCGGCGTCCACAACCGCGCTCTGGTCAACGCCATCCGAGCAAACTGCACCGCTGAAGTCGTCACCAGCGACGCGCTTGGTATTCCATCCGTTTTCCGCGAAGCAGCGTGCTTTGCGGTCCTTGGCGCACTTGCACAGGATGGCGTGCCGATCACACTCCCGCGAGTCACGAAGCGGCAAGGGACGCACACCGGCAAAGACGGCGTCTGGGTCTTTCCCTGACGCGCCGCGCTCGCGTGACCACATACCATGCCGTGCCAGGAACCGCGCACCCGCATTGCAAGAAAGGAGCCGCGATATGGCTGTTCGCATGGAACTCTCGCGAATCCTCATCCGTGAGTTCAACGACTACCAGATCATCGAACTCCGCGAGGTGATTGGCGACGCGTCGGACGACCCCGCGAAAGGCAGTGACGAGCAGTCCGAATTGGGCCGAAGTTTCCCGATTGTCATCGGCCTTCCAGAGGCTCAGGCGATCGAACGCCGCCTCAAGGGCATTTCCATCAAGCGTCCGCAAACTCACGACCTGCTCGCCAACGTGATCGAGAAACTGGGTGGCACGCTGGAATCCATCACGATCAACGACCTTCAAGAAGGCACCTTCTTCGCGACGCTTGACGTCCGCCGCGATGGCGAACTTCTGCGCATCGACAGCCGCCCTAGTGACGCCATTGCATTGGGCATCGCGGGAGGAGTCGCGATCTACGTCGCAGAACACGTCCTAGATTCCGCTGCGAAAGACGAACCCGACGCGTCATGACGACACGCACATCGGCGTCAGTATTGGGCACTTGTTCCGTTTATCCGCTCTGTACACCCACGCTATTGCTTCGACTTCGGCAATTTGATTGCCCCTCGCCCGCCATCACGCATGATCTCTATGCGTGCCCATTGACCCTCACCCAAACCCGATCGCAATGCTGTCGCCAAAGGTGGACAGGCCCGCACCGCGCGTTGTGACTGACGCTTCTGGGATTGTATTTCTTACTCCAGAATCACTGCGCTCCAGAATCATCCACCTCGTTACGCGCTTGACGCGGCACAGTCAACCGCACATCGACGCACGAGGCGAACGCACGCTCATAAGCACTCGCTTCGCGCTGCATCTATCGGAACAGCGCCGCAGTCACTTGTGGAGCGTGCTCGCTCGAGTCGGTTCCGACATGCAATCCGCCGCGCGCGAACGCATCAAGCACGCCCGCATCGCGCTCGTCATCACCTGCTGCGCGAGTTACGGCTTGCTGCTGGTTCCCGCGACGCTCTCGCTGCCCGCCGTGATTCCCGCTTTTCTCGCGGTGCTGGGCATGCTCTGCATGATCGGCTCGCTCGTGGCGCACAAGATCATTGATCCCTCGTGGCGCGACCGCCGACGCATTCTGCTCGCGCACCGGCGCTGCCCGTGCTGTCTTGCATCCATCGATTCCCCCGCGCGCCAAAGTACAGGCGCACACCGAACCGGACCTGCGCCGCAAGATCACAGCAATACGGCGCACACGATCGAGTGCCCTACCTGTGCCAATGCCTGGCTCGTCGCCGAAGTCCCGGCTTTCGTGCAGCCCCGAACCCGATGCACTGCCTGCGGCTACGACACCTGCACATCAACGAGCTGCCCGGAATGCGGGCTCAGCGCAGACACGCTCCGTCGAGCTGGGTGATTCAATACATTCAACGTATCATGGAGACTCGCGCGGACGACCCTGACCTTCGCTCGAAAACTCGCTCAGGTCAGGCGCGTGAACGCATACTTTGCATCGGGCACGCTCATCACTTCCGCCCAGCAGCTTTCTTGACAGCCTTCTTCGCAGCTTTCTTCACAACCTTCTTCGCCCCCGCGCGCTTCGCTGGCGAGCCTTTCGCCTCATTCCGTGCAGCACTCCGCTTCGCCTTGTTCTGCTCGTTCATCGCCAGCGACTTCTGGTACACGTCAATAAACTTCTTCGCCGGCACACGCCTGATCGCCTGAGCCACCACGTCCAACGGCACATCCTCGACCTTTTTGAACCGCACGCAGCATGCGCCCATGTCGAGCTTCTTGCCCGCCTTGGTCCACGCCTCTCGGAACCATTTCGCGTCGTTGGTTTCCATCTCGGGCGTGCAGCCGCAGTACACGCTCATGAGATAGAGCGACATGTAATTCTTCTGCGACGCCAACCCCGCGTATGGCAATGGCTGCTTCGGATCACAGTGATAGCCCGCAGGAAACACGCTGTGCGGGATGTAGTACCCGATCATGCCATAGCTCATCCCCTCTTCGATGTCCTCGCTCATGTTGTCGTTGACAACCTTGCGAATCACCTCAATCGCCTGACGGCGATCTTCGGGTAACGACGCGATGTATTCCGCAACAGTTTTGGCCTTGGATTGCATAATCCAAGCGTATTGCGACTGGCTTTCCGCAGTCCATTGACAATTCTTGCGAACTTTCGAGCCGCAATCCAACCGCACCACTCACGTATCTTCTTCCGCGCTCTCCGCATCCTCCGCCGTGAAATCTGCTCCCTCAAACCCTCCTTCCTCCACGCCTAAATTTACCCATGGAAAAAGGAGCCGCCGCGTTCATCGTCGTCCTGGTGCTCGCCATCGCGGGCATCATCACCTACGACATGATCCAGGCCCAGAAAACCCCCGCTCCCGCGGCAACCGCCGGCGCACCCGCCAACCCGGCTTCAACGCAACCCATCATCCCCGCCACCGACCCCACTGTCGGCCCGCGTCTGAGCCAGGGCACCACGCCCGAACTCGTCATGCGCCAGTTTTCCAAAGCAACCTCAGCCATCACCCGCGAAACCGAAGCCGAAGCCTACCAACGCATGTACCTTCCAAGCGGCGGGTGGTCCGGCGTCGTTGAAAGCGTCATCCAAACCGGCACCCCAATCGCCCCGTCCTACCTCCTCCGATTCTCACACCCAAGCCCCGAAGCCCCGGGCGGCGTCTTTTTCATTGAGGCCCCGCTCGCGCAGTTACCGCAAGGCATCGCCAAAGGCGACCGCGTGACGTACGACGGGCGCATCGCGAAACTCGAGCTCGTTGCATCAGCGATCAGCGAGTCGTATCGCATCCTGCTCGACGATGTGAAAATTTTGCAGGTGTTGAAGTAGGGTCGGCGCTCTCGCGTCAGCGAACAGCTTCGTTTTGCTTGTTCTCGTCGTCCTCTGCTTCGACCACGAGGCTTGCAACGTACAAGAGTTTGCTCGAATAGAAAACGAACGACGCGGTCAAGTACAGCCCGCCAAGGGCGAAAAGCGCGCATTCAGACCAGTGCGGCTTGCCCAGCACTTTGTGCCCGACAAAGGCGTGCAGAAAGTACACGAACCAAAATACGTTGATCACCTTGAGTGTCATCGGCGGATGAGCAAGCATGACCGGGCGCAAAAAAACGCCAAAAACCAGCCCGGGCAGAAACCAGATGGCCGGAGAGCCAAGATTGAATCGCGCAAGTTCAAAAACCATCAGCGATAGCATCAAAAGAAACACAAGGCAGAACACGATAGTTCGTGGCCAGCCCGCCATTCTCTGAAACCGTGTGAATATGTTGGGCATGTTTCGCTCGCTCGAACGGCCATACTTGCGCTTTCTACGCCTTCCCCGCATCCTTGGACCAGCTGTCCTTCAACGTCACCGTTCGGTTGAACACCAGAGCCTTGGGCAAACTATCGCTGTCCACTGCAAAGTATCCAAGCCGCTCAAACTGATACACATCGCCAAACGACGTCACGATCTTGTGCGTTCGGCCGTGCCCGTCGACGATGTCCCTTGTCTGCGTGTGGTACTTCGCGTGATCCACCAGATAGGGATCAAGCTTCGCGTCCTTGATCACGTCGAGCGATGCGGGGTTGATGTCGTCCAGATAGTTACCGGTGCGCTTACCGGGCTCCTCTTCCTTGAACAAGCGATCAAACAACTGCACCTCGCCATTCACCGCGTGCTGTGCCGACACCCAGTGCAGCGTTGCCTTCACCTTGCGAGGAGGCTCGCCGTTGGGGCCGGGCGGGGCGTCGCCGCCCTTTGTCGCGGAGTCGTAGGTGCAATGCACGCACGTCACGTTTCCAGCGGCGTCTTTCTCAATGCTCACGCACTTGATGAAGTACGCCCATCGCATCCGCACCTCGGCACCGACCGTCAACCTGAAAAACTTCTTCGGCGGGACTTCCATGAAGTCTTCACGCTCGATGAAGAGTTCGCCTGCGAAGGGAATTTTACGCGTCGCTGGCACAGACTCGGCTCGGACAGCCGACGTACCCGCCTCTTTCGCACGCTCCGCCGCTTCCGGATTCACGACAAAGTCCAGCCACTCGACGACGGGCTTGCCGCTCGCATCCTTGGGCCAGTTGTCAATCACAACCTTCAAAGGCCGCAGCACACACATCGCGCGCGGCGCATGCTTGTTCCAATGATCGCGTACGGCGTTCTCGAGGCGAGCAAAGTCGATCATGCTCTCCTGGCGCGTCACGCCGATGTCGTCGCAGAACGCCCGAATCGCTTCGGACGCGTAGCCACGCCGGCGCATGCCGGAGACGGTGGGCATCCGCGGATCGTCCCAGCCTGAAACTCGCTTGCCTTCGACGAGGTCGAGGAGTTTGCGCTTGCTGGTGATGGTGTAGGTGAGGTTGAGGCGAGCGAACTCTATCTGCTGTGGATGGTGGATTTTGTTCGCAGTGCGACCAAGATTTACTGACTCGATGAACCAGTCGTACAGCGGCCGATGAATCTCAAACTCGAGCGTGCAAATGCTGTGCGTAATCCCCTCAATCGAATCCTCAAACCCATGCGCCCAGTCATACATCGGATAAATGCACCACGTGTTACCCGTGTGCTGATGGCTCTCGTGCAAAATG
>CAZEZV010000097.1:0-14000 GCA_964516725.1 uncultured Phycisphaeraceae bacterium | reverse complement strand
AGTGGGATACAAAGTCCGCTTTCAAGACGTTACGACAAAGTCAACGCACATAAAAGTCATGACCGACGGCCTGCTCCTCGCCGAACTCGCCGCGGATCGACAACTTTCGCAATACAGCACCATCATCATCGACGAAGCCCACGAACGCTCTCTCAACATCGACTTCTCGCTTGGGGTCCTCAAAGAACTCATCAAGAACCGCAAGGACCTCCGCATCATCGTGACGTCCGCGACCATCGATCCTGCTCGCTTCAGCAACTACTTTGGCGGTCCCGCAATCGCACCAGTTCTCGAGGTGTCTGGCCGCACCTATCCAATCGAAATCAAGTATCATCCATCACGCGGCGACTACGACACCGATGTCAACATCGAAGACGTCATCGAAGAAGTCCTCTCGCTACACACCACTCACGCCGACGATGGCGACATCCTCGTGTTCCTGCCCGGCGAGCGAGAGATTCGGCTGATCGCAAATCGTCTCGAAAACGCGACGCGCAGTCAGCACGATGGGCTAGAAGTTCTGCCGCTCTTCTCCCGCCTCACAAACGCAGAGCAAGACCGCATCTTCCATCCCACCAATTCCACCCGCCGAGTCATCCTCGCGACCAACGTCGCCGAAACGTCCCTCACCGTGCCCGGCATCCGCTTCGTCGTCGACACCGGCCTCGCCCGCATCAGCCGCTACTCGGCTACATCAAAAGTCCAGCGCCTCCCAATCGAACCCATCTCCCGCGCCAGCGCAAATCAACGCTCCGGTCGCTGCGGCCGCGTCGCCGCCGGCGTCTGCGTCCGCATGTACTCGCAAGAGTCCTTCAACACGCGCCCACAACTCACGGACCCAGAAATCCGCCGAGCCAGCCTCGCCGGCGTGATCCTCCAGATGAAATCGCTCAACCTTGGCGACCCCGAAACGTTTCCGTTCCTCGATCCACCGACTCAAGCCGCTATCCAGGACGGCTACGACACCCTCTTCGAACTCGGCGCATTCACCACCGCCTCGCGCACCGGCACCCTCACCGACATCGGCATGCGCATCGCAAAGATGCCCCTCGACCCTCGCGTCGCACGCATGCTCATCGCCGGCGCAGAAGAGAATTGCCTTGAAGAAGTCGTCCCCCTCGCCGCCGCACTCTCCATTCAAGACCCGCGCGAGAGACCGTCAGGCCGCCAGGAAGAAGCCGAACTCGCGCAGTCACTCTTCCGCGACAACACCAGTGACTTCCTCACGCTCCTCAACATCTGGACGCAGTACCGCGAGATCGCCGACGAGAGCCGCGCGGGCCAAGTTGCTTCTTGGTGCCGCGAACACTTCCTCTCCTTCACCCGCATGCGAGAATGGTCCGACACCACGCGTCAACTCCACGAAGTCGCCGAAGAACTCGGCTTCAAGCAACACGCCAACGCGCAACCTGCGAACGCCGAGACCATCCACCGCGCTCTCCTGACGGGCCTCATCACCAACGTCGCCGCCCGCGAAGACGGCTCCTCCCACGACTACCGAGGCGTCCGAGGCAACGTCGTTCACATCTTTCCCGGGAGCGCCCTCTTCAAGAAGAACCCGCGATGGATCATGGCCGCCGAAATCGTGCAAACGACGCGCCTCTTCGCAAGAACCGTCGCCGCGATCGACCCCGGATGGATTGAACAGGTCGCTGGACACATGTTCCGCCGCCAGATGTCCGACTATCACTTGGACTCTGCGACCGGCTACCCCAAAGCCTTCGAACGCATCAGCATGAGCGGCATCGTCGTCGTGCCGCGCCGCGCAACTGACCTCGCCAGCCACGACAAAACCGCTGCGAGAAGAGTCTTCATCGAAGAAGCCCTCGCCGCGTGCCGCTGGCAAACCGACCTGGACTTTCAGCAACACAACCGCGCCATTCTGGAGAGCGTCACCACCGCCCAAGCCAAACTGCGCAAGCGTAACATCGCGCTCAGCGCGGAAGACCTCGCACGTTGGTTTGAGGCACGCGTTCCGATGCACATCACTTCGCCAGCAGAGTTCACTGCGTGGTACGAATCACAACGACAGCAATGCCCCAACGCCCTCAAACTCCAACTTCAAAACGTCCTCCGCAGCGACATCGCAACAACACTGACCGAAGTCGACTATCCCGACACCATCACTATCGCCAACTACCACGCACCCCTTTCCTACGACCTCGCCCCTGGCAAGGACTCCGACGGCCTCACCATCACCGTCACTCTCTCCCAACTTGCTGAACTGAAGCAGCGCGCCGCATGGTTAGTTCCTGGTCTGCTCCCCGAAGCCATCACCTCCCTCATCAAAGCCCTCCCGAAGCTCACGCGCACAACAATCGAAAAACAGGGCACTCCGGAAACCGTCGCTGAACGGATCGCTGACGCTCTCGCAACACCTCACACCTTCGCACAAGGCGATCTCCCAACCAATCTCTCTTCTCAGTTCTCCACTCTTTGCTCACTCACGATTGCTCCCACCGACTGGCCCCTCCGCGCACTCCCCCCGCACCTCCGCATGCGCATCCGCGTCGTCGACGAACACAAAAAGCAACTCGCCCTGGACCGCGACCTCGACGCCCTCCTCACCAAGTTCCAATCCCAACTCACTGCCGTCGCCAACGCCCCAGTCCGCTCCACCATCGAACAAACCGGCTTGATCTCGTGGCCCTCCGAAGAAGTCCCGTGGCACGGCCTTCCTGCCCACGCGCCTTCATCTGTACAACAACCCGGCGAAGCGGACATTCTGTACCCCGCCCTCATCGACCGCGAATCCGCCGTCGACATCATCCTCCTCGACAACCAACCCCGCGCTGCGGCAATTCACCGCCTTGGCCTCCGCCGCCTCTTCACTCTCGCCATCAAAGAAGAACTCAACTACTCCATCGACGCCCTCCCGCAGTGGCGCGACATGCAAAAACACTTCGCCGCCCTCGGCACCGAACCGCAGCTCCGCGACGCGCTCCTCTCCATCACCGCCGAACGCGTCTTCATGGAGAACCAATCCCCCATCAAAGACGAACTAGACTTCCTCGAACGCATCGACGAGCAACGCCCCCGCCTCATCACCACGCTGCGCGACACAGGCGACCTCGTCGCCAAACTGCTCGAACCCCGTTTCCAAGTCGCCCAGCGCATCAGCCGCGGCACCTCGCGCGCGTGGGCCACCAGCGTCGCAGACATCCGCGAACACGCCGCATACCTCGTGCCCCGCGGCTTCCTTTCCTACGTCCCGCCAGCTCGCCTCCGCGAGTTCCCAAAGTACACCAACCTCATGCGCGATCGCCTCTTCTCCATGCGCGAAGAAGGCTCTCGCGCCGAAACCGACGCCCTCGCCAAGTTCCTCCCACACTGGAAACGCTTCACAGGCTGGGTCGCCAACGCCATGTCACAGGAACGCCGGGACCTCGAAGCCGCCGGCGAGCAAGCACAGCAGAAATCACAGAAGACCAAAGCCCCGCTGCCCCAAGCCCGCCGCGTCGCGCCATCGGTGAACCTCGACGCCGGCGAATGGGCCCTGCAACCCGGCAACCTCCCAAGAGCAGTCGAAGACTACCGCTGGCAACTCGAAGAAGCCCGCGTTGTGTTCTTCGGGACCGAAGCCGTGCCAAAGAGCAAAATCGACGCCACTATCGCCACTCTCGAAGCCCACTGGAAACGCATCGAATCGACCGACGTTGCTCGGTAAAACAGCCAACGCAATCAAAACCGGATGCCTTGATGCCGCTTCAATGCCTCATGCCGTCTTCTTCCTTCCGCTCGGATGAATCTCATTCCTCGGACACGACCGATTGAGCAACTCACCGACTCCTAAAGCTGCGGAAGTCACGCAATTCTTGTTATCCAAGTCCCAATCCAAACGAGCCGATAATACCTCATTCCCGCTGCGAGTCCTTTTCAACACTACGCTGTGTGAATCGGGCTTGCTGTGGGTATGCGGTGCGCGTTCCGCGTCCAGTAGCGCGGCGAGTTTCCTGCGATTTCGTTCGTATGCCAGCCGTCCGTTGTCCGCCATTGAACTCTCATGATCCACTACATGACTAGCGAAGGACTCGGCTCACCCTGGGTGGGCAATGAGTTGCGGATCGTGACCCGAGCAGGCATCCCGGTGATGCTGCACTGCATGCGCACTCCGGCAAAGATTCACTTTGACGCCGACTGGGCCAAGCAGATGCAGGCGGGTTCGACGGCGCTGTATCCGATCAACCCGGCGGCGATCATGCTCGCGAGCCTTGCCGCACCGTTTGTCTTTGGCACGAAGTGGCTCTCAGCACTCATGAACGCCCTCTTCGGCAAACGCGAAAACCTCCGCGCCCGCCTCGCATGCCTCGCACACTTCTTTGTTGCGTGTCAATGGGCGATGGCACTGCGCAAGCATCGCGACAAGGAGCCAGTGTCGCACATCCACGCCCAGTGGGCCTTCAGCAGCGCGAGCATCGCGATGTACGGCGCGTGGCTGCTCGGCGTGCCGTTCAGTTTCACTGGTCATGCCGTTGATCTGACGCGTCAGAGAGTTGCACTCCGCGACAAGATCAAGCGAGCGAAGTTCATTATCGCCATCAGCGAGTGGCACAAACAGTTCTACATTGATGAAGACAAGGCAGGCGGTTCAGGGGCAGCAACGCCCAACCTCGCAAACAAAATCCATGTCGCATACTGCGGCATCTATACAGACGAAATGGTGCCGGCGAGCGAAACGCAGAGAGCGTTGAAACGTACGCATCCCTTCACCATCCTCTCCGCAGGCCGACTCATCGGCAAGAAGGGTTTCCCGCACGTCATCAATGCGTGCAAGATTCTCAAGGATCGCGGCTGGATGACCAAGACCGCACCGGGCAAGCAAGCGCCGGGCATCTGCTGCGTCATCGCCGGCAGCGGCCCTGACGAAGGCATGCTGCGTCGCATGATCGAAGACCTTGACCTCGGCGACGCCGTCCACATGACCGGCGAAGCACTCCAACAGGAAAAAATCCCCGAGTTCATGCACGATGGCGACCTGTTCACGCTCGCGTGCGTGTGGGCAAGCGATGGCGATGTGGATGGTCTCCCGCAACTCACGATGGAGGCGATGGGCTGCGGCCTCCCGGCGATCACGACGCGTCTTGTCGGCAATCCCGACCTTGTCGTTCACGAGCGGACTGGTTTACTCGTGAGCGCCGACGACGACAAGGTCGCACGCGAGCTCGCCGACGCGATCGAACGCATGATGACAGATCCCGCACTCCGCGAACGCCTCGCGATGCAAGGCCGCGCGTTCATCTTCGAGAAGTTTGACATCACCAAGAGCCTTGAGCCGCTCATCGCGCAATATCGCTTCGCGCTGGGCGCCGCTGGAATAGGTGTTGTGGAAGGCAGGCCGCCCGATGATCACACAGGCCGCATAGGTCCCGTCGGACCCATTGGTTCGAACAATCACAGCGTCAACAATCCAATCACTGCCCGGCGAGACGCCGAGCCTACGACATCAGGAGCCGCGACATGATTATTTCCCAAACCCCATACCGCGTCTCCTTCGCCGGCGGCGGCACAGACCTCCCCGCGTTCTACCGCCAGGAAGTTGGCGCAGTGATCAGCGTCGCCATCCAGAAGCACATGTACGTCGCGCTCAGCAAACGCTTCGAGCCCTCCGTGCGCGTTGCATATAGCAAAACCGAAATCGCCGAGAACCGCGATCAAGTGGAACACACGATCGTCAAAGCCGCGCTCAAGATGGTCGATCTCGGCCCCCACATGGAAATCGTCACGATTGGCGACGTCCCCGCAGGCACCGGCATGGGATCGTCTTCAACGCTCACCGTGGGTTTGCTCAACGCTCTCTATGCGATGAAAGGCAACGTCACCAGTTCCAAGAAACTCGCCGAGGAATCCTGCAAAATCGAAATCGATATCTTGGGCAAGCCCATCGGCAAGCAAGACCAATACGCCGCAGCCTTCGGCGGTCTCAACTACATTCGCTTCAATCCCGACGACAGCGTCGATGTCCAGCCGGTGCCCACCGCGCCCGACACGCTCGCCGAACTCGAAAAGCGAGCGATCATCCTGTACACGGAAAAGAAGCGCGACGCCGACGACATTCTCAAGAAGCAGAGCGAAGGCACCGCCAGCGTCGACAAAATGCGAGTCCTTCGCGAAATGCGCGACCTCGCCAGCGAAATGCGCGGCGTCATCTCAGGCCGAGGCAATCTCGACGAGTTCGCCCGCCTCCTGCACGTGGGCTGGGAACTCAAGCGCAGCCTGGGCTTCGGTATCTCCGACGCGTTCATCGACGACTGGTACGCAACAGCCCGCAAACTCGGCGCCCAGGGCGGCAAACTGCTCGGTGCAGGCGGCGGCGGCTTCGTCTTCCTACTCGCCCCACCCGAAAAACACGAAGCCATCCGCGAAGCAATGGGCCGCCCCCGCGAATTGAAGTTCGGAGTGGATCGTTTGGGAAGTCGAATCATCTTTATTAGTTAGCACTTGAACGCGAAGATCACGAAGAACTCGAAGAAAAAAGTAGAACGTTCCCTCAACAAACCCTTCGCGCTCTTCGCGACCTTCGCGTTGAAAATAGGAAATTCACATGGCCGGCACAATGATCAATTCCCCCAGCACCTACTTCACCGAAATGTCCCGCGCCGCCGCAGGCATCGACCAGCAGGCCATCCTCCGCTACGTCGACGCCCTCTTTGATTGCTGGAAGCGCGACGGCTGCGTCCACATCTTTGGCAACGGCGGCAGCCACGCCAACGCAAGCCACACCGTCGCGGACTTCGTCAAAACTGCGATGGTTGACGGCAAACGCCGCCTCCGCGCACTGTGCATGAGCGACAACCTCCCTATGCTGACCGCAGTAGGTAACGACCTGTCGTACCACGACACCTTCTCATTCCCGCTCGAGAGTTACGCCCGCAAAGGCGACCTCGCCGTCGCGATTTCCTGCAGCGGCAACTCGCCCAACATCATCAAAGCAGTCGAAGTCGCCAAGAAAATCGGCATTCCAGTCGTCGGCCTCACCGGCCTCAAGGGCGGTAAGCTCGGACCGATGTCCGACATCCACATCAACGTCCCCAGCGACAACTTCGGCGTCATTGAAGACCTCCACATGAGCGTCGGCCACATCGCCGCACAAATGTTCCACGATCGCTTGATGAAGGCGTAACGTTCACTTCACAACGCAGACGGAGTCTTACATGCACGTCCTCATCACCGGCGGCGCCGGCTTTATCGGTTCTCATACTGCGGACGCCCTCCTCAAGCTGGGCCACAAAGTCCGCGTCTTGGATTCACTCGAAGAGCCCGTTCATCCGGGTCATCGCAAGCCTGCGTATCTCGATCCGCGGATCGAGTTCATTCAGGGGGATGTACGCAACGAGAAGTTGCTGCTTGAATCGTTTCGCGGCGTCGACGCCGTCTATCACCTCGCCGCGTTTCAGGATTACTTGCCCGTCTTCAGCAAGTACTTCGACGTGAACGTGACCAGCACCGCGCTCATTTACGAACTCATCGTCCGCGAAAAGTTGTCAATCAAGAAAGTCATCGTCGCCAGCAGCCAAGCCACGCTGGGCGAAGGCTCCTACCTCGACGCCGACGGCAAGCACTGCCTGCCTGACATTCGCCAAGACGACCAACTCGCCAAAGGCGAGTTCGAATGCCGTGCGCCCAAAGGCTTCCGTGGCCCGCTCAAGTGGCAGGCGACCAACGAAACTGTCGCGAACCCGCAGAACCAATACGGCATCAGCAAAATCGCCGAAGAGAAAGTCGCGCTGCACCTGGGCAAACGCTACGGCATACCCAGCGTCGCCATGCGCTACTCCATCGTTCAAGGCCCCCGCCAGAGTTTCTACAACGCCTACAGCGGCGCTTGCCGCATTTTCTGTCTTAGTTTCCACGTGGGCCAAGAACCCAGCATCTACGAAGACGGCCAACAAATCCGCGACTTCGTCAACATCCACGATGTCGTTGACGCCAACGTGCTGTGCCTGCTCGACAGCCGCGCCGATTACGAAATGTTCCACGTCGGCGGCGACAAAGCCTACACCGTCAGTCAGTTTGCAAGCGCCGTCGCCGATGTCTTCGGCGTGAAAGGCTACGTTCCCAAGGCTTGCCACAAGTACCGCTTCGGCGACACCCGCCATATCTTCAGCGACGTCAGCAAACTCAAAGCCCTGGGCTGGAAGCCCACCCGCAGCGTCCACACCAGCGTCGAGCAATACCGGGAATGGCTCAAGCAAGCCGACAACGTCGGGGCGATCCTCGACTACGCGAACAAGGCCATGGCAAAGATGAATGTCGTGCGCGATGTGAAGCACTGACAACATCTCAGCAGCCAACATCAAAAACCACCCGCCCCACCACCATACGCCGCGGGCAAGTCACTCCCAAGCCCCTCAAGCCCCCCCGCGCCCCGCGCCCCGTACGGCTGAATCACAAACCCAAAGCTCGTCTCTCCGGAAATGTTGTTGTAGTTGATCGAGAGCGCCGCGAGCAGCGATGCAAAGCGGCGATTGACACGGGCGTAGGCACTCTGGAACTCGCCCTCGTTCATCGAGTAATTTGGCGAAACGACGATGCTGTACTTGTCCGAAATCTCAAAGCTGCCCACAAGCGCGAGGATCGACGAGTCCTGCGCGTTGAGGAATCGCGTCTCGGCGAGTGCGCTGAAGCCAGGCTCGTGCTGAAACAAAATGCCCGCGGTCGTCACATCGGGCTGGTGCGAATCAAAGTCATAGATCATGCTGCCCGTGATGCTCGTCGCGTCAGTGAGGCGATACGCTGCGTCGCCCACGAAGTAGTTTCCGAGTGCGGATCGCTCCGGGCGCGTGTCAAAGAACCGTCCGATCGGTGTTGTCGGGTCAGTGTCGTCAGTCGAAAACACAAAGTCCGTATTGAGTTGCAGCAGCGCCGTGTCATGCCACTGCGCAACATCGCCGCGTTTGGTCAGCACCGTCTGCGACAACCCCAACCGCACAGCCGCGCCGTCGGACAGCGCTTCAACATCGCTGTCGTACAAGGGCAAGTCGCCGCCTTCAACATTGGTCCCCGCACCCCACACCGTGATATTGGGCTGAATGATGTGGCGCAAACGGTGAATATCGAGGAATCGCGAATCAACCGCATCGTGAATCCGCTCGATCGTCGTGCTCGCACGCACACCCGCGCTCATCCACGTGCGCAGCTGGTCGTTGCCGTCGGGCGTTGCGGAATACCCACGAAACTCATTGTCGTACAGCGTCAGCCGCCCGACCACAAACGGCACCAACCGCAGATTGTCAACGTCAAACGTCGAGACAAACTCATGCCGCGTATCAAGGCGCGTCACGGCATTCTCATCAAGACCAGCAGAGCGAAGCAAGTCACCCGGCGACTGCCCGGGATCGATTCCAAACACCCGCTGCGACTGAAACGAGTTCACAAACCCGCGATCCTGCATCGCTATTTCGTCGAACGCCAGCGCAATCCTGCTCGCGCGATACTCACTGAAGTACGTGAGCAAGCCCGGCGCACCGGGCAACAGATCATCCGCGAGCCGCGTGTACTTCACCTCAGGAAGTTTATTGACGACGTAGCCCTGACTTTCGAGCAGCCATTCGTTGGCAGTAAAGTCGTTGAACGTGCCCTTCGCTTCGATCGTGAGCTGCGTCGTGTCCTGCGTGCGCTCGGCGCGAATCCGTGAAGCAAATTCGCGCCGCGTCTCGCCCGATTGCTCAAAGAACGCGTCGACAAATGTCTCATCTGAGATGTACGCGCCCTCCGTCAGCACTGTCCACAAGTCATTCACCCGGAAACGATCTTCAACCATTGCAATGCCGCGAAACTCGCCGTCTCGCTGGAGCCGCGCACCCGTCTTGAGCACATCCTCGCCCTCGTCGTTGAGCAAGCCATATGCGAACACGCCGCCGAGGTGCCGCTTCGTCTCCCAAGCGCCGCGAGCGCCCAACCCAACGCCACGCTCCACGTAGTAATCCGTCTGCAGATCAACATTCAGTCCATCTATTCGAGAAAGCCCAAGCAAGTTCGTCGCATTCCATCGCACTCGCGCCGCAAGCCCGGAGCCAGAACGACTCTCAACACGAATATCGCGAATGAGCGGCGATGCCGGATCGCCCGAGTACGTCGGCCACCAGAAAAACGGCACGTCGTTCACTCGCAGCGTCACGTTGTCCGCGGCAAGATGAGAATACTCCTCGCGTGTCTCACTCGTCGCGCCTTCACTCGTGCCCGACGCGTCTTCCGCTTCCACCACGCCCTCTCGCCGTTCCAGCGTCGCCGTCGACACCCCCACCGATACTTCCGGATTGAGAAACGCCGTGTTCGAGAACCGCACATCCTTCGCCTTGAACTGTCGAGTGGATTCCTGACGAATCTCCTTCGCGCGGATGTACAACGGCAGGTTTCGGCTTTGCTCGACAAACCAGAACGCCGCATCCAGCATCACAGCCCGATTCTCAGCGATGTCGTAGTACACCTCGCGTGCGCGAAGGTTGAGGTCTCCATCCGAGATCGTCACATCGCCTTCAAGAAACACGCCCAGCACTTGCTCCGCGCCAAAGTCAACGCTCGCGGTGCCCGTGCCGGGCGAGAGGAACACAACGCCGCGCTGCGCGCGAGCCTGCAGCAACCGCCCCGTCGTCGCGTCGTTGTACAACAGCGTCAGACCATCAGAAATGATGATCATGGGCTCAGCCACCCGCCCGTCATCGTTGTTGCCCTGCACAATACTCAAGTGCCCCGCAGAAAACGCAATGCGCCCTGACTTGGCGAACAAGGGCGTTGCACTCGGCTGAGGCTCAACCTGCTGTGCAGCTTCTCTTGCACGCGGCTGTGTTGCCGGCAGATCAGCTTTCTCCCGCGGCGTTTGCTGTTTCGGTGGCTCGATTGGGGCTTGCTTCAGTGGCGTCGCCTGAGACTGAGGCTGAGACAGCGGCTTGTGTTGATTGACCGCTTGCCCGCTCGGTGCATCAACTTGCACCTGCTCAACTGTCGTTGCACCTCGGATCGCCGCGTTTCGCGCGTCATACCGACGCGGCAACGGAACCTGCGCTGCATCGCCCGATGGCCCTTCGCCACTTGGACGAAACTCAAACGCCGGCGCGCTCGGTTCTTCGTCCCGCGCTGCGAGCGATCTCGCAAGCCCGGCCTGACCGAATGCCTCGAGTGATTCCCAGTTCGCATTAACGGGCCGTGCTCCGGCGGCAGGATCAAAAGTTTCTACCACAAGCCCGTCCGTGGCAACCAGGGCCTTGACAAGCAGCCGATCTGTCGTGATCGCCGCCGCGTTCTGCGGTGCGTCCGTCGGTGTGCCAACATCCTCGAGCACAAAGTACAGCGCGAGATGCGCGGTTGAGTCCTCGCTCGGCTCACGACGCACCCAAGCAGAAGCGCGGCTTGCGCGAAACGTTGACGGTCCAACCTCAACCACCACATCAGACTCAGCGCGAACGCGCTGCACACCGGCATCATCCACCCAAGTTGTCACTCGCTCAGCTCGAATGAACGCACGCCCGCCGATCGGCCGCATCCCCCACGCGCGCGACCATGCCTCCGACTGCACAGCCGCCTGGCTCTGTTGATCGCTGACTTGTGCAACGAGCGACGACACCGGCATCAGCAGCGACGCACAACCCGCGAGACACGCAATGACCGAGGTGCAGCCAAGTCTGGTGCGATGCTCGCTCCTCAACAAAGCGCCCATGTCGTGGCGGCATGACGCGGAGCGGGTAACACGTCGACTCATCGTGGCGATGATACTCGCACGAGACTGAGACGGAAAGCGAATTGTGTGCATGCAGCGGCGGCGGAACGGCACTGTGTACTTGCTGTCAGTTTCAGACAAAGCACAGTTCCAAAAACCAAACGTAGTCCGAACAAATCAACGACAATTCTTGAGAGGATCACGTTCGTCAAACCGAAACGACGATTCTTGCGTATCAGGCGTGCGAAGATTGTGAAATGTCAGTGTTTGACAGCAATTCGAGCCGCGTTTTCTGAGAAGTGTGGTAGGATGAGTAGTCGCAGGATGACCGAGCCTTGGGAAGTGAGCGCTGGCTGATGCCAATTGATTGGGCGGACAACATCTTGATCGCCGACCTTGCGGACGAGCCGTCGCTGTCAGAAGAACTAGCTGACGTGGTTGCTCGGATCGAGGCCACCGACGAGTCATCAGCGCCTCACGTCGTACTGAACTTTACGAACGTGTCGTACCTGGGCTCGTCAAACATCGGACAACTCCTCGCACTGCGAAAGCTGCTGGCCGCACGCAAACGCAGCCTCAAGCTCTGCTGCGTCAGCGACGAGGTCAAGTCAATCTTTTCAGTGACCGGCATCCTGAAGATGTTCGCCTTCGCTCCCGACCCAATGACTGCACTCGCGGGAATCCAGTTGGACGAAGCCAAGTAGTAGGGAGAACCTTGGCTTACACGTCAAGAACTCACAGCACGTGCGAACAGACAAGAATTGATCGATTTCAAGTCATCATGCGAGCGGAAACATCTGCACATGGACGGGAAGCCCATCTCAGCTCTCGGTAACAATCCCACATCCCAATGAAAAAGGCCCGTTTGCACGGGCCTAAATCAAGCGAGGCGGACGGGACTCGAACCCGCAACCACCGGATCGACAGTCCGGTACTCTAACCAATTGAGCTACCGCCCCTTTTCGAACCTGTCCTCATGAACCTGTCTCACGACATGCTCATGAGCCGCGTGATGTCGACTCCGCGGCGGGGGAGAACGATAGGCAAAATCTGACGGGAATCAAGGGGCGGGGTCCCATGTGCTCAAGGAGACGGATTGCTCGGGCTTTCATTCTCTCCGAATACTCTGCGAAATGGGCCCAAAATTGAACGAGGCGGACGCTCAGGTTCGCGGAGTTGGAAAAGTACCTCTGGCAATCGCCTCTTTCTGAGTGAACCACCGCGCGCTCCGCGCAGTGCGTTCTACAGACAGACAGGTTGATAAACGGCGCGATGATGTTCGTGTCGCGATTGACACTCAACGAAAACCGCCCGATGATTCGGGCGGTCCTTTGAATCAACTTGACTGGTGTGTACTGCTTACTTGCTCGTGGGCAGGGATATCTTGCCAACCTGCTGCAACTCCCACGCCTTCCCGTTCGGGCCGACTTTGGAGCCGTACATGAACATCACCGCGCACGCCGCGGCGAGGGCCACGCACGCGACCATCGACAGGAACGTGTACACGTTCAAGCCGCTCGCCTTCTTCTTCGATGCAGGCATCTGCATGCCAAACTGTGCCATCTGTGTATCTCCTCAGCGCTTTGCTGTTTTGTTGCTTTGGTGTTCTGTTGTACGGCACAATCACTGAACGCGACTGACGACGATATCACCAGCCTGGACTTCCGTCGCGAGGTTCAGATCGTCAAACTGAGCAACGCTGAACCCAAGGTCGGTCTGCGTGACGGTGAGGTTGCCGATGAAGTTGTTGTTGCGGACAACGTACAGCCGCATGTTCTTCGCGATGCGATCGTTGGTGCCGATGCTCAGCTTCGCCATAAGCTTGTTGCTCGCCGCGTCGCGCTGCACGCTGTCAACGGTGCCCTTGATGACCGGCCCGGCGTACGTGAATGGCTTGTTGCCCATGTCCGACACCATGCCTGCGGAAGCAACGCCGCCCTGCGAATCGGTCTTGATTTGAGCGAGTTCTTCCTGCAGTGCGCGGTAGTTCTGGTCCAGCACTTCGCGCTGGCTTTCGAGGTCGCTGATGCGGTCCTCAAGGTCGAGGCGTTGCTGGCGGAAGGCGAGTTCGCCCTTGCGGAGCGCTTCAACTTCTTCGCGGTAGTTGGTGAGCAGGATCGTCTGCGTCTTGCCGTTCTCGATGAGCTCATCGATCTTGGCCTGGAGGCTGGTGCGTTCTGCAATCGCGCGGTCGCGATCACCGATCACCTGCGAACGCTCGGTCTGCAGGTTGTTGATCAGACCCTTCACGCTCGACAGCTCGTTCTGAGCCGCTGCGATCGTCTCGTTCAAGCGCGATACTTCTGACTTCTGCTGCGCGGCCACCGAAGCCGCCTGCGACTGCAGC
>CAZEZV010000096.1:0-14008 GCA_964516725.1 uncultured Phycisphaeraceae bacterium | reverse complement strand
CTTCCGACTGGAGGTAGTCTTCTGATCTGAAACCATGGCGGTGCTCCTGCGAATCAAGTGTCGGAGTCTCAATCGCTCCAGACATCACGGACGGCACCTTGGATATCGGAACCGATTTCAGCCGACTTCAGATTGGACCAAAGTTCTGCGGCGATTTTGCGTCCGGCGGCTCCTTTCATCCCCCTAGTCGGGCATTTTCTTACGAACTGGTGAGCCGGGTTGACCCTAGTTCGCGCACTTTCATCAGGATCTTGGAGTTGTTTCCTCATTCGTTTGCAAGACTCCAGAAGTCCATGGCAACATGGGATGGGAAAAGAGACTATTCCTTACGAATGTGGGGCTTTACCTGAATTGGAGAATGAATTGTTACAACAAACGTCATACCGTTCGCATGTTGTGGCAACGCCTTCTGTTCAGAGCAGTGGAATTCAGGTGCAGGAACCGACATTGATGCCAGACAAGTCCCAACCTCTCGGAGCCCAACTTGCTGCAAAGCGACCTGACCTACTCGAAAAGGTAAGCGACGCGCAGCGAACTGTGTTGGAGCTATTGCTGGAAGGGCAAACCGAACCGCAGATCGCTGAGAAAATCGGTCGATCCCGCCACACCGTGCATGACCACACCAAAGCGATCTACGCCGCGCTCGGCGTCAACAATCGCGTGCACTTGGTGCTTTTGTTCTCTCAGATTTAGAAAATTTTGCAATGCTTGAGCGTTTGCATTTTGTGAACGACGAGTTATCCGTCTCCTCAAGGAATTGCCCGACCTTCCGGGTCTCGATCAGTGCGCACTTGTTCGCGCAGGTCGCTTGCCAACTGCTCTTGGATGAAGTGTTCCATGCGCTCGGATGGATCGTGCAGGTGATCCTCAGGAAGTGCGCCTTCCTGTGCCAAGTACGTTTCCCACAAACGGTGCGCGCGCAAGAGGCGTGCGGCGTAATCACGGCCGGGTTGCGTGAGCGATGGTGCTGAGTTCGCGTGCTGGATGAGATTCTGTTTTTGGAGTTGCAGTCGGGCGATGTAACCAATTGTTCCTTTGGTGAGCGCGACGGCGGTCACTCGCACGTCCGATCGGGTTCGTTGCTCGACTTGCTCGCGGTAGAGCGCGCCCAGAATATCTTCGCGGCGGATGCGGAGAGCAAGGGAGGCCAGACGCCACTTCTTTGGAACGTAGCCGCGGCTGGGAGAGAAGAGGGCGGCGAGCAGAAAGAGTGCGCCGGCAGCGACGCTGGCTGCGCCGGATGGGGATGTGTTGAACATGAGTGCGCCAACGGCACCCAGCGCGCCGGCAAGAGCGCCGAGTGCGCTTGCGAGGATGAAGGCGAGGCCCCAGCGCTGGGTGAGCAGCAGCGCGGTTGCGCCGGGGGCGACGAGCATCGCGATCACGAGAATGGAGCCGACGGCTTCGAAGGATGCGACGCTGGCGCCGGTGATGAGCGTGAGCATGGCGTAGTGCACGACCCACGCGGGAATGCCCATGCTCGTTGCGAGCTCGGGATGGAAACTGACGAGTTTGACTTGTCTGGCGGCGAGCAGCAGCGTGATGATGCTGATGATGAAGACGATCAAGAGCAGCGTGAATTGGCGCGGGATTTTGCCAGAGGGCGTGAGCGAGAGGGAGAGAAGTTCGCCGTACAGGACACAGCCGGGATCGAGGTCAACTTGCTTCGCGGCGTGGGTGATCATGAGAACGCCCAGGGCAAAGAGCGCGGAGAAGACGACGCCCAGCGCGGCATCTTGATGAACGCGACCGATGCGAGAGAGGCCTGCGGATGCGGCGCTCGTGAACAAACCAACGGCGAGTGCGCCGGCGAGCATGATGAACGGGTTGCGTGTGCCGGAGAGGAGGAACGCTGCGGCAAGACCCGGGAGGATGGCGTGCGTGAGCGCGTCGCCCAACATGCTGAGGCGGCGGAGCACGAGGTATGTGCCGAGCAAGCCGCAAGCGGCGCCACAGAGAGCGGCGGTGGCGATGACCCACCAGTCGGAGCCAGAGATGAGGAGATGGAGGGGGGCGTGGGGCAAGGGGAGTGATGATATGATGAGACGATCAGCGTTGAGTTGTGGCGATCAGAGTGGTTCGATTACCACAGAGCCACAGAGGCACAGAGAACGGAAGAGAAACAAATGTGGCGTGTTTTTGAGTCCAGATGCATTCTTCTCTTTCTTTCTCTATGTCTCTGTGCCTCTGTGGTGAAAGCGAACTGCAAGGAAGCTTGGGCAATCCCTTACGGTCGGGCTGCATGTTTTGGGATGTCGTGCGGTGATTCTGGAACGGTGCTGGGTGATTGTGTGGTGAATTCGGCGGGGAGTTTGCCTCGTTCGCGGAGTTGATGTTCGAGCTTTGTGATGACGTCTTCGGGGAGGACGTGTTCGATGGAGTCGGCGTCGCGGTCGACGTGGTCGGGGGCGATGCTGGCTTGGTCGATCAGGAAGAGTTCCCAGAGGCGGTGGGCACGGACGATTTTCGCGGCTTGCGTGCGACCTTCTTGAGTGAGACGGTAGTGGTCGCCGACTCGCTCCACTTCGCTCCGCGAGATGGCGCGGCGGATCAAGCGTTCGAGTTGTAACTGTGTCCATGCGCGTGGAACTAGAAGAGCGTCGAAGCCGCACTCGGTGGAGCCGGATTCGCTGAGTTCGTACATGGTGCGGAGGAGGTTTTGATCTGCAACGCGGGAGCGGAGACTTGCGCGGCGGAGGGCGGCGAAGACAACGCCACGGCGCGGGGCAAAGAGCAGGGATGCGCCGAAGATGGCGGCGCAGATGAGCACGATGACGGGGCCGGTGGAATATTCTGAGTGCAGCGCGCTGACGCCTGCGCCCAGCACGCCTGCAACGGCGCCAATCGCACTGCTGATAAGGCACATAGTCAACAGGCGGTCGGTCCAGAATCGTGCGGCGGCGGGCGGGATTGTGAGGAGCGCGACGACCATGACGAGGCCCACGGCGGGCAGCGCGGCGGTGGTACAGAGGCAGACAAGGGCCATCAGGATGAAGTCGACGAGGCCCATGCGTTGGCCTACCGCGTCGCCAAAGTTGCGGTCGAAGCAGACGAGTTTCAACGGGCTCCACATCGCTGCGAGTACCACGAGTGCGGCGGCGCATATGGACGCGGCGAGAATGACGTCGGCTTTGACCATCGCCGCAGCTTTGCCGAAGATGAAGGAATCGACGCCTGATTGCGTGCCGCGTTGGTCTTGCTGGACGACCATGAGGAGGCAGACGCCAAGCCCGAAGAAAACGGAGAGCGTGATGGCGAGTGCGGCGTCTTCCTTCACAGGCGTGGCGCGGCGGATCCACGTGACGCAGAGCATGCCGAGGATGCCGAAGGTGAGTGCGCCGAGCAGGAGGAGCGGGAGGCTGCGCGTGCCGAAGATGAGGAAGGCGGCGCACACCCCTGGGAGCGAGGCGTGCGCGACGACGTCGGCGACGAGGGCGCGGCCTCTTAGAAGCGTGAAGGTGCCGATGCCGCCGCAGGCTGCGCCCAAGAGGCCACAGCCCAGCGCGACGACGCGCGTGTTGTAGTCTTCGAGGGTGAGGAGGCGGAGGAGGTCGGACATTGGGGAAGAGACGGAGTGACGGAGTAGACGGTGAGACGGTCGGGCTTTTGGCGGTTGTCTTTTCGTGCTTTTGTTCACCACAGAGACACAGAGGCATAGAGAGAAGAAGAGAGGGAATGTGTGTTGCGCTGTTGCTCTACTGCCTTGTTTTTTCTCTCTTTCGTTCTCTGTGTCTCTGTACCTCTGTGGTGACATCGAACTTCATTGCGTGTGCGCCAACAGTTGAATCACGCGGCCTGCAGGATCAGCACCGACGGCTCAAAGCAGCAGTCGGTGGCACGGAGTCAATCGCCGCCCGCTTTTCTGACGGCTTCGGCGGCGGCGTCCAGGACTGTGAGTCTTGCGCCGTAGGTTCGCTGGATGTTGCTTTGTGTGAACACTTCGCTCACGGAGCCGCTGGCGACCAAGCGCATGTTGAGCATGATGACGTGGTCGAAGTAGGTGTTGACGGTTTGCAGGTCATGGTGCACAGCGACGACGGTTCGGCCGGCGGCTTGCATCGAGCGAAGAACGCGGAGGATGGCTTCTTCTGTGGAGGCGTCAACTCCCGCGAAGGGTTCGTCCATGAGGTAGAGGGGCGTGTCTTGAGCGAGGGCGCGTGCGAGGAAGACGCGTTGTTGCTGGCCGCCGGAGAGTTGGCCGATCTGGCGATCGGCGAAGTCTTGCATGCCCACGCTTTTGAGCGCGTTCATCGCGGCGTCTTTGTCTTGCGTGCTGGCGCGACGGAGCCAGCCCATGCGGCCGTAGCGGCCCATGAGGACGACGCCTTTGGCGTCGATCGGGAAGTCCCAATCGACGGATTCTCGTTGCGGGACGTACCCCACGAGGCTGCGGGATTCGCTGAGGGGGCGCGAGAAGATGTCGATGCGGCCGGAGGTGAGGGGGACGAGACCCAAGATTGCTTTGAGCAGTGTGCTCTTGCCGGCGCCGTTGGGGCCGACGATGGCGACGAGTTTGCCGGTTGGGATTGCGACATCGACGTCCCAGAGGACAGGTTTTCTGTGATAGGCGACGGTGAGGTCGTGGACTTCGATGGCAACTTCGTTCGCCTGCGCCGGGGTGCTAGAAACTCGCGTGTGTGGGCGGGTTGTCGTACTCACTTGGCACCAGCCTTTTGCAGATCACCCGGCGATGCGGTGGCGGGCGTGACGGATGAGTTTGATGTGGGCATGCTTCCACCCAGTGCTTCGACGATTGTCTTGACGTTGTGGCGGACCATGCCTTGGTAGTTGGCTTCGGGGGTGTTGGCCGCGCCCATGGCGTCGGAGAAGAGTTCGCCGCCGATTTTCACTTCGTGGCCTTTGGAGGCGGCGCCTTGTCGGAGACTTTCGATGTTCTTTGGGTTGACGGAAGTCTCGATGAAGACGGCGGGGATTTTTCGGTCGACGAGGGTACGGACGAGGTCGTTGATGCTTTGGAGGCTGGCTTCGCTTTCGGTGGAGATGCCTTGGACGCCCAAGACTTCAACTTGATACGCGCGCCCGAAGTATTCAAAGGCGTCGTGGGCTGTGACCATGACGCGCTGCGCTTTGGGGATGGTGTTGATGGCGGTGCGGACTTCGGTGTCGAGAGTTGTGAGTTGCTGTCGGAGGGTGTTGGCGTTGCTTTGGAAGACGCCGAGGGCTTCGAACCACTCGGGGGTCATAGAGCTTGGGGCGAGGGTGTTGAGGCCGGTTTCGACGGCGCTGGTGGTGAGGCTCCAGAGAGAGACGTCAAACCAAGCGTGGGGGTCGTAGGTGAGGTGGTCGCTCGCCCCTCCGGCATCAGATGCGACGATAAGTTTTTCGCGGGGGATGGAGTCGGTGACGAAGATCACGGGCTTGGTTTTGGCGAGGTCGCGGAGGACGTCTTCCATTTTGCCTTCGAGGTGGAGGCCGCTGGCGAAGATGATGTCGGCGTCGCGGAGGGTGCGGATGTCGCTGGGGGTGGGTTTGTAAAGGTGCGGATCGGTGCCGGGGCCGAGGAGGGTTGTAGTGGTGACGTAGTCGCCCCCGATGTGCCTGACGAAGTCGCCCACCATGGCGACGGTGGCGACAGCGTTGATGTGGACTTTGGATTGGGGCGGGGTGGGGGCGGGGGCGGGAGATGTACGGTCGCAGGAGGCGATGGCGATGAGGGCAAGCGCGGCGAGGGCGGCGAGCGTGTGACGGAGGATGTTGTTAGTGAATGTTGGCATAACGAACCTCAGAATCTGCATCGGCTGAATGGACGATGAATTGTAGCCGATGCTACAATATCGACTGTAGGCTACATATTGGTGTGGGAAATACAATGAGGGTTGGTTGGGTTATGAGGGCGGTGGTCTGGTTCGGTGAGTGCCGCAAGGAGATTCCTGAGCCTCTCCAGGGCTCTGCCGTTTGAGAACTGCTCACCACGGGCAAGCAAAGCCTCGCCCGCCCCCGAGGCTACATTCCGGCGAACCGTCGGGTCGAAGTCAGAAGAAGCAACTGCGTGCCGTCTGCATGTGCTGCGAGCATTTTTCAGTGTTCTTGATGCTGGTTGAGGTTTTGAAATGCCCAAGCGTGTGAAAACAGAGCGGAAGTCGGCGGGGCGATTGGGGAAGGCGTCGCAGACGCGGCCATTGGAAGACATCGCCGCGGCGCATGAACATACGCGTAAGGCGCATGCGTCGGAGTTGGCGGAGGACTACGTCGAGGCGATTGCGCAGTTGTCGGAATCGACGGGGGAGGCGCGGGTGGTGGACTTGGCGCGGCTTTTGGGTGTCAGTCATGTGACGGTTGTACGGACGCTCGCACGCTTGCAGAAAAACGGGCTGGTCACGACACGGCCTTATCGATCAATTTTTCTCACTGATGAAGGAACACGGCTGGCGAGTCATTCGCGGAAGCGGCATGCGATTGTTGAAGCGTGTCTGATCAAGTTGGGCGTGCCAGCACATATCGCTCGCGCGGATGCTGAGGGGCTGGAGCATCATGTGTCTTCGCAGACACTCACGGTGATGGAACGATTTATCGCGAAGTAGGAGCCGAGACTGTCGGCGTGACGACTTGGCGCCGACGGATTTGTTCGCTGCCGAGTTGGCCGCAGGCGCCCATCATCTGGCGGCCTTTGGTGCGGCGGCGCTTGACGAAGACGCCTTCTTCGATGAGCCATGTGATGAATTGTTCGACTTGGTCTTCGGTGGGCGCGGGCCACGGGCTGTTGCGGCGAGGGTTGTAGGGGATGAGGTTGAGGACGGCGCGGAGGCGCGGGGGGCGATCTGAATCTGCGACTTCGGAGTTGGTGGTGGCTTCGGATGCCTCTTGGTCTTCGCCACGGCCAGGGACAGCCGTGGTACCCAACGCCGACTTGTGCATGCCGAAGGGGCGGATAAAGTCGGCGACTTGCTTTGCGTGCTGGCGGGTGTCGTTTTCGCTCGGGATCAAGACGTATTCGACGCAGATCTTGTTGCCACCGAACTTGGGCCAAGCGAGGAGCGCGTCTCGCACTTGCGCGAGGTCGTACTTGCGGTTGATGGGCATGATCTTGGAGCGATCGGCGTCGTTTGGAGCGTTGAGGGAGAGGGCGATGCCCAGGCGGTGCCAGCCTTCGCGCGGAACTTCTCGTGCGAGGCGGTTGATGCCGTCGACGCGACCAACGGTGGAAACAGTAATATTGCTGGTGGGGACGTGCGGGCCGTTGTGATCGCGGAGGATTTCGATCGCGGCGATCACGTTCTCGATGTTGTCCATCGGCTCGCCCATGCCCATGAAGACGATGTTGTTCACGACGCGCAACGGCGCGGGGAGTGAAGGTCGGCGAATCGCGTTGCCTTCTTCGTCTCTACGTCTCTCCATCTCTTCGTCTCTTCGCCCAACGATGTGCGTCGCGGCCCACCACTGCGCAACGATCTCGTGCGGAGCGAGCGAGCGGATGAGGCCCATCTGCGCGGTTTCGCAGAAGGTGCAGCCCATGGCGCAGCCGACCTGGCTTGAAACGCAGAGTGTGTAGGTGGTTTTGCCGGTGGAGCCGAGCATCGGGATGAGGACGCTTTCGACTTCGAGGTGCGTGAGGCTTTGCGTGATTGCGGTGCTGCTGGGGGCGAGGGTGATCGTCTTGCCCTCGAGGTCCGTGTATGTCGTCACGGCGGGGATGCGCGTCAAGAACTTGATCACGATGCCTTCGGGGCTTTGGTCGCGGAGTTCGCGGACGACTTCAGGGAGTTGCCAGTTGATGTGTGAGCCGGGGCGAGCGGTGATGCGTGAGGGTGCTGCGGTGCCTTCGCGAAAGAACGCGCGATAAGCCCCCACTGCGCCTTCTTCGCCGCCGAGCGGGGGACGCTTGCTGAGGCTGGATGGTTGGAGCACCAAGCGACCAATCGCCGCGCGGACGAACTGCGCGCTTGTGGTGGAGAGAGGATGGGGGACAAGTGCGGACATGTTTGGGTGCGTGAGCTCGGTGACAGTGATTGTAAGGATGCAGGATATCCAAACAAACTTATAACACGCGTCGGTCTTGGGCATTTTTCGCGTGAATTGCGATACTGCTGAGCGTCAAACCGACTTGCGCGCCCTTGGTGAAGCCGGCCAAGTGCACCAATTCAGCCGTCTCTACAGAATCGCTCTTGTGCAAACGCTCGAATTCGGGTAGGCTGTAGAGACTGGGTCTCTGTGGGGGTTGGCTGGGCGTGCTGAAGAGTGCGGCCAGTCAGCCGAAGAGATCGGCAACCTGCACCGTGCGAGTCGTTCTGGCTAGCTTGGTGCAGGTTTTGTTTGTGGGCGGAGTATCGTCGGGCCGCGTGTTCTGCGGCAAAAAGCAAGCCCTTCCTCGCGGTCGGGCTACATGTTGGAAGCATCATGAACATGCGAATGAACATCAACATCGCGTCGAGAATTCTTCGGGGCCGGGGTGGGGTGAAAGGTTTTACGCTGATTGAACTGCTGGTGGTGATCGGGGTGATCGCCGTGCTGATCAGTTTGCTGCTGCCGGCGCTTGGGAAGGCGAAGCGCGCGGGACAGGACGTGAAGTGTCTTGCGAACAACCGGCAGATCGCGCAGGCGGCGATCAGTTATGCAATGGACTTCAAGGATCGGATTTGGCCCGCGCTGTGGCGGCAGTCATACCCCGCGGGAGCGCGGCTGAACAATCCATCGCCTGACGGGCAGAACATGACCGCGCTTTGGGCGATGATTTGGGATCCCACGACTGGGCTGCGTCGACCCGGATTTTTGTTCCAGTATGTCGCGGACGCGCATGAGATTGTGCAGTGCCCGATCAACAAGCGCAAGAGTGCGAGCGGGCAGAGCAATTGGAATCCGTGGGGCGTTGATCTCGGGGTGCAGTTTGACTACACGATGATCGACGAAGTTGAGGGGTGTCGGCTCGGGGCGACGACGAATGTCATGTGGATGCAGCCGGGAACAGCGGCGGCGAACAACTATGTGACGGCATGGAATGACGCGTACGTGCGGATGCCGGGCATTCCGTTGTTCTTCGAGGAAAGCACACCCAAGTTCAACGGCGCAGAATTTCGAGACGGGTTGTTTGGCAATCGCGATCAGTTGACGACTCGGCACAATCGAGGTGGGCACATCAGTTATGTTGATGGCTCGTGCGGGCTGTTCAGAGCGCCCAACGACGGGAATGAAGAGCTAGAAACCCCCCTCAAGGATTGGAGCGCGAAGATGCTGTACGCGTCGAACACGCCCGGCTCCAACCGCTGGTACGCGATTTCGGATGCGGACGGACGAGTGAGGCCGCTGGGGCGGGATCGGTATGGGTGGATCAATCAGCCGTATTGAGTTGGCGTCTTGATGCTACTGCTTTGATCGCTGCATGAGCACACGCTCGACGAAGAAGCCCTGCGGGGTTCCTTGATCGTCGACGTAGACCCAGTCGACGACGTCCTTGGGCTCGACGAGCACTCTGGAACCCTTGGCGGGCACTGTCGGGTCGATGGTGTCGTTAACGATTTCGCCGACGAAGCGATCGCCTTCGAGGCTTGTGCATGTGGTCCAGACGTATTCGTGGCCTTGGTCGGTCTTGAATCTCGCCTTGAGCATGGTGTGCTCTTTTGAGGCTGGTGATGAGATGTGATTCTTGAATTCGAGCAGGCGGCGCTGGGCTTCCTGCATCGCCTTCGCGACCTGGTCGTCCTTGCCAACCGAGAAGTACGCTGCGGCGTCGCCATTTGGAACCTGATACAACTCCGCCAGCGACATGGAGAACAGTCGCTCGCGCGTGTCGGGGCGAACAGAGACAGCGCGGCTGAGCAGCGGCGGCATCACGACGGTTGTCTTGTCGTCGACAAACGCGCTCGCCACGCGCCCGAGCATCATGTGTACTTTCAGGAGGAGGTCAGGGTCCTTTGGCGGCGGTTCATCCGCGACGGCTTCGCAAATGAGCCACGCGCGGTGATTGAGCACGGCTTGTTTGGTTGCGGGATCTTGCAGTCTCGCAGCGATTTGCTCCAGACCCGCTCGACTTGACTTGGGGGCGTTGGCGCTTCGGAACGTGACGCCGGGAGCGCCCGGTGCCATTGAAGCGATGGCTGTTTCACTTGGCCATGGAACTGTTTTCACCTTCGGACGCTTGCCAAACGTCTGCTCGTAGGCGTTTGCCACGGCATCCTCTGTCAACGTCAACGGTTCGCTGCGCATCAGGAGCACGTAGACGGGATCGTGGAACTCGCGCTGCGGCGCGGCTGAACGAGCAGGTGCGGCTGGCTTGCCCCCGACGAGTCGGAGCAGTTTCATGCCGCCCCAGAGAACGAGAACAATCAGCAACAGCGCGATGATGTAGAACACTGTTCCTCCCTTTCACCTGCAATAGCCCGGAATTGTGAAAGTGCCGCCGAGCCGAATGCAATGCTAGACGGGGTCCATTTGCGAGGGGCGCTGTTCGCTTTTCAGTGTTCGAACTGCGCCGCACTCGGGGCATGGTGCGCCTGCGGAGATGCCGCGTAGGTCGTAGGCGCATTTGCGGCACAGGCCTCGCCTGGCGGCGACGCCGCGGCGGATGAACGCCGGGATGCTGAACAGGGCGAACCATGCGGCGGCGTAGATGGTGGTGTTGGCGGCGAAGCCCAGGGGAAGGATGCCGGTGGGGAGACCCACATCTCTGAAAATGCCAGCGAACCATGGCGGGCCTTGGGGTTCGTCGCGGCGGCGGAAGGACGTCCAACGCATGGTTTTGCTATTTGTATAGCCTGTCCGGCGGTTGGGTTTGTTCCAGTCAAGTTCAGCGGTCCACATCGCGCGGAAGGGCGTGCCCAGCGTGACTAGGCTCGCGCAGTAGGCGGTGTCGCCAACGGCGTTCTTGTGTTGCGTGGATTCGCGCCAAAATGGTGGCGGTGTGCTCGTGGTGACGCACGCGATGTCCGCGGGAGAACATCCATAAGAGTACGACAGGGTCACGTGCCGGCCGTTGGTGCCGCTGCGGTTCGATGCTCTGTGGGCGGTGAGAAAACGGGTGTGCGTCCATGCGGGCCCTGCGGTTGTCCAGAAGTCGAACCAGATCGGGCCAGGCTCGTCGACATATGCAGCAGGCGTTTCCGGCTCGACGTGATCTGCGAACCAGAGGAAGTTGCGGACACCCAGGAAGGCTGAAGCGACGGTTGTGACGGCGCCTGCGAAGAACGCGACGAGTGTGAGTACCGCGATGTATTTCTTAGTAATAGTCGCTCGCATGACAGTGGGACGCGTTGAAGCGGATTGTGGTTCCGTTGGATTTCAGCATTGGAGCCGCATCGGCGTCATGTCGCCTTTCTTGCTGTGCCGCACTCGGGGCAGGAGGCGTTAGCAGCAAGGCCGCGGAGGTCGTAGCGACAATTGGCGCAGAGATTCTTGTGGGTGGCGACGCGGCTTCGGATGAACGCCGGGATGCTGAGCAGACTGAACCATGCAACGGCGTAGATGGTGGTGTTGGCGGCGAAGCCGAGGGGGATGAGGCCGGTGGGGAAGCCGTATTCGGCGGTGATGCCTTCTGAGGGACTTGTCCATGGCGGGTTGTTCTTATTCCATGGGCTTGCGATCCAGCGCGTAGTGCTCTGGTCTGCGGGGACACACCCGCCACTGATCGAGTACGTCCAATCTGCGGTCCAACGGGATCGAAACGGGAAGCCGAGCGCGAACTCATCGACAAGGTTGTCGTCTCGCTTTGCTGAGAACGAAGCGCCGGCGAGCGGGGATTCATCAAGCAGTTGGTACATAGTGCGCTTATCCCGCAGTGCTAGCTGCAGAGATTTTTCTTCTAAGCGTCGAAGTTCTGACTGCTCAGCACTGTTGCTTGCGCGTTCGTTGGGTGTGTCGAGCGTGATTGGCTCAAATCCTGCGCTCTTGAGCGTTACACGATGCCGGTCGAAGAAAGGTTGGTCGTACAGCGGCAGCACCTGAATGGTTCCGGGCACAGGTCCGGGGCGAGTCACGCCCCTCACGAAGGTCGCGTATGTGCGTGTGACCAGAGGATTCGTTTTTCTTTCCTGTTCGTGCATCCATCCGCCCTCGCACAAGTAGACACCGCGCGTGTTGGTACTCCACGATATTGGCGGAGGGCCAACGATGACAGCGCAGAGCACGACAAGTTCGGTGGTGAGAGCGCAAGCCACAAGCGCGAATAGCCATCGTGGAAGCGGCAACTTGAAGCGACGAGACGCTTGCATGCGGTTGTGACGCACCGACCGTATCGGCGGTTCCAAGAGACCAGCAGGTTCAGCGGCATGCGCCGCATTCTGGGCATCGGACTGCTTCGGGAAGGCCGCGCAGGTCGTAGGCGCACTTGGGGCACAGGCCTCGTTTAGCGATTATGCGGCGGCGGATGAATGCCGGGATGTTGAGCAGGCCGAACCATGCAACGGCGTAGATGGTGGTGTTGGCGGCGAAGCCGAGGGGGATTACTCCGGTGGGGAAGCCGTATTCGGACTTGAAACCTGAAATTGAAAAGTTGCGATAGCCAGGCCTTGCTTTGCGGAATGAAATCCACTGTGTTGGCCCGTAGTGATTGATCTGAGCGCAGGAACCAAATGACGAAATCGAGCGGCGATCGCCCGTCCACATAGAGCGGAACGGAAAGCCGAGTGTGAATTCTTCAATTCTGTTGGGTTGCACTGCATCCGCGAATAAGTCCGTCAGGAGCGGCGATTCGTTCAGTACCTGATACTGCAGAACTCGAAAACGGGGAAGAGTCTCCGGCACACTTTCCCGTGGCAATTTCGGATCCAACATCTGCGGCGTGACCGGCGGGCCGAACGAGTCGTTGCCGGACAAGAACGCCTGCATGTCCTCGTCGGTCAGAAATCCTTCTTCTGGCTCCGCCACTTGGATCGTGTTGGGCTTTGATCCGATTCGAGTTGGCGATTCGAGGAGCGATGCGCTGGTGCGGGTTAGCAGTTGGGTCGTTTGAACTTCGTGAAGCAGCGCGTAGCCGCGCTGAACGTGGAAAAGAGGTGGCGAACGGAGACCACACCGAACTACTTGCTGAGGACCGATGTACACGCCGAGTGCGACCACGCCCATAGTCGTGAACGTGCCGAGTCCGAGGGATAACGCAGTGCGCAAGAGCACGCGGCATTTGTTCACGCCGGGCATATGGAAATCATAACGGGAGTGTCAAGGGCACGGAAATGTCAAGCGCTGCCCGGCAGGGACGCCTGAACTACAAAAAAATGGGGCGGGCCAGAGGCCCACCCCACCGGGTGTTGCTGCTTTTTTTGTCGAACTTACTTCATCGCCTTCTTCTTGCCCTTGCTCAGCCCATTCATGAAGCTCGGCATGCCGTCGCCTTTCTCGAAGAGGTCGGCGAATTTGAAGCCCTTGCGGCTCTTCCAGGCCTTGCGGTGATAGGCGTCGCTGGCGAGCAGCGGGAAGAGGGCGGAGAGTTCGCCGAAGACCATTTGTTCGTGGACGACGTCGACCTTGCCCCAGCTGCATGCTTCGCGGAGGGTGCTGCCTGAGAGTGCGCCGTCGCGGCTGTCGGCGACGGTCATTTGGATCGCATACTTGTGCATGCCGATGTCGCCGCGGGCCTTGCCGCCCTTGCGTTCGTTCAGGAGTTCGGCTGCGACGACGATATCTTGCGCGAAGTTCTTGGGGACGCCGCCGCCCAGCATGAGGAGGCCGGTGTCTTTGCAAGCCAACTTGATATCAGTTAGTTCGCGGAAGTCCTTGCCGCTGTCGATGGCGACCTGGCCTCGGCCTTGCTCGATGGCTTCGGTCTGCTGGAGAACGATGCCAAAGCCTGCGCTGCAGTCACTGAACGCGGGAACGAAGATCGGGACGCGCTTCTGGTAGCAGGTCTTGACGATCGATTCGTTCTTCGCGTACTTGCTGTTGTTGGCGAGGTACGCGCCCATCGCTTCGATGAACTCGCGCGAGGAGTATGCGCCGGGCTGGAAGGCGTTGAAGACTTCGTAGGTTGCGTGGTCGCAGGCACGCAGATCATCTTCGTCGATGTAGGTGTCGTAAATGCGGTCGATCATCCAGTTGCGGAGGGTCATGTCATCGACGGGCGGTG
>CAZEZV010000095.1:0-14014 GCA_964516725.1 uncultured Phycisphaeraceae bacterium | reverse complement strand
AACGCCTCGATGTCCTGCGGGTCAAAGAGGCTGGTGTCGTTGTTGAAGTCGATGGAGTCACAGGTGGGGCCAGCTGCCGACGGAATGAAACTGCCTGTAATCGCTTCACCTGTCACAATTGTGCCGCTCAGAGCTTGGGGAGGAATAAAGTCAAGTCCGCGGTGGCCGTATGTCACGGTGTAAGGTCCATCTCCTACGCCGATGAGCGAATAGTCAATCTGTCTGCCATACAAAGAGAGGGGAAGTTCGACAAAGTACGATGGGAATGTCGGATCGAGAGAACCGTCCGGTTCCTCTTCGTTGGCCACCGGTGGCAACTCGTGCTTCGCAAGTAAAACATCGCCGGGCATCGCAACAGATAGTGCGGACACATAGCGAGTTCCATCCACTGGGTCGGTAAGCACGAGCTCCACAGGGGAGGCAACTCCGACTGTTGGTGGATATAAAACTGCCGTACGCGGCGCGCTGCGGATTTTTGTAATGAGATTCCAGCGAGGGAAATCTTGTGTGAACGTCACTTGTTCTTCCACCGTCGCGCCTTGATTGTCGAGCCGGAAGAAAACGCCCCGGTCAAACCAGTCACGTATCCGCGTCATATCCCTTGCCGGACACGAACCCCATATCCCAAAGTAATCGAACTTGGCGTTTCCCCCGCATGTCGTGGCGCTACGTCGACTAATCGCTGCGAAGTAATCGTGAAGCGTGACATGCCTCGGAGCGGTTTGCGGGACAAACCCGGCGGCCGGAATAGTGCCGTTGCAGGAATTGCAATTTGCGTTCTCAAAGCATGAGTACGCACTGGCTCCATTCCCTGGATCTGAAATCAAAATTCCCATCGCCGCACCGGACGCGACTGCCACCTGTTCATCAAATCCATATGCAACGACATAGTGAAGTTCTCTTTGTTTGGTTTGTGCCACCGTGCGGGTCCTGCTGGGCACCGCAAGTATCAGCGGCCTGCCCTGCTTTAACTCCTCAATCACCGTGTCAAACGTAGAATCGCTGGTTCGTTGCGACACAACTCGAATGTCACCGGCCTCGTAAAAGAGTTTGGCGGCGTTCACTTCACCCCGCGCACCCGTTACGATTCCGGCATCTTGCGCGATATTGCGTATGACGAGTGGATCGGGCCGCTCAATCTGAGTGGGTGCCCCAATGCGGTCAAGCTCCAACCCGACAGCGGTTGCAAACGCGGTGACGGTGCAGCCGCTTCGCTGAAATGTGACTTGATACCCATTGAACTGCGGGCAGTTGGGTGGACTGAACCCCCGCTTGAGGCAAAGCGGCGCCCAAGGTCCGGACGCCTGCGAGTGAAGCGGTGCGGTGGGAAGGGGACGCGAAGATCGCTCGCCCGGGTCAGCTCGGACCACTGCGGTGCCAGCGGAGGTTGAAACACTCAAACCTATAGCACCGCATTCGCTCATTGGATCGTACAAAAACACGTTGGTGATTGCACCGGTCAGACCGGGAACTTCATCGCCGATTCGTGCAATCGTGGAAACGTCGGAGCGAGTAAAGCTCTGCAAGTCATCACGCACTTCCAGGCGTCGCACATATGCGCCTGGCACATCATTCCGCGTCCCAACAAAGGCGACCATTGCTTCCCAGCGATCAGCGGTCCGTTCCATACGAAGCACGCCAACGCGTTGATCTTGCGTGAAAGCGGAAAATCCATCTCCCAGTGTTCCGCCAGCAACGGTGGCGAATCGCCGCGCACCGCCGCCAGATGGAAGCCACGAGATGAACACGCCCGGACCATTGCCATTCGTTCCCGTGAACCCGACGCACAATCCGTCGGGAGAAATGCCGGGTCGGTTGCCGGTGGTCGCCAAGTCAATGGCGAAGTCGTTGCCCGCCCCGAGCACCACCGACCTTGCTCCGCTCGCATCCCATGTCGCAATCGTGCCATCTGCTTCACGCACCACCAGTCGATTCAGGTTGTCCGCCATATGAGGGCGAAGCAAGGCGATGCCCGTTGTGGTATACAGCTGTCCCAAGGGCCGGGATGTGCCGAGGAACAGACGGGTTTGCGTGGAACCACCGACCAGTCCGACGCAGGTTGCATACAAATTGTTATTGATGTCAACAAGCGAAGTTACCGAGTCAAAGTCGATCGGGGCTGAAACGCTGCTTCCCAGAATGATGTTGGACGAGTCATTCACTCGCCAACGGCGAACGAGCGTTGCAGGGGGTGCGCCTGAGACGAGTTCTCTGGCTACCAGGTACGGGTCATCTCCGCTTGTGAGGCCGATGCCAGAAAAAGTTCGGGTAGGTCCAACGATTGAGCTGACAACTTGCAGTGTCGCAGGTGTTGTGTCGACATACCCCGCGCGTCTGCCGACCCACGCACGACTTCCGGAAGCGTCATTCGCGGTGAAGGCCATGATGCCCTCCTTGTTGATCGAGGTGCCGCTACCGACATTTGTAATCCCTGCACTCGGCGCGATCACTCGCAGCTTAAAGTCGGAATCGGACTGTGCGTGGGCCGGTGCAATCAGGCACAAAACTGAAACGATTCGAGCGAGGGAATGTCGCATTGGCGTCTCCGTAAGGAGGGAAAAAACCGTAGCTGAGAGCGGACTCGCAACGAATGTGTCCTGAACTCAAACTGTACATGATCACGGCGGTTACTGCAGTATGCTTCTCATTAAGATTGTATCGAAATTTACTCGTTTTTCAGGGTGCGTAGTCTATTGGCCGCAAGGTGTGCAAGGCCCCTCGCTGTACATCACGAGGAACGAGCCAATATCGCAGGGATCAAACAGACTGGTGTCATTGTTGAAGTCGATGTCGCCGCAAGTCGCCGTCGTCGGAACGCAAGGCCCTTCCGAGTAAACCGACAAGAACGCCTCGATGTCCTGTGGGTCAAAGAGGCTGGTGTCGTTGTTGAAGTCGATGGAGTCGCAGATCGGAGGGCAGTGCTCGAAGACGCACGGTGGCGGCACGAGTGCAAGCCCGCTGATCCGAACGTCCGCGTTTGTCGGCGGAGCCAGACCGCCATCCAAGTTAGCGCGAATCGACAGCACGCGCGTTTGTGTGTCGAATTCCCAAATGCGATTGGGTCCGAATGTCGCCGCAAACACCAGCGCGTGATCGCCCGAGGGAAGAAGCGAAACGGGGCCATCCGGGAAAATGGTTGTCGAACCATCGCCGTAGGGCACTGTCGTTGGAATCCCGCCGACGAGCATCGTGCCTCCCAAATGCGTGCGATTGCCTGTGGCAAGGTCCACCTCGCATATGCCCGACGAAAACTGCGAACCCACCGCGACGGTCCCCGCGACAAAGAGTCGACCATCGAGGAACGCGATCGCTCGATGTACATTGTTAAACACCGGTCCGTCGCCGCGTGCTGGCACCGGCGCGGACACCGAGGACAACACTCCTCCACTCACCTCGAAGCGGTCCGCAGGCAGATCGTTGAGGGTTGTCACTACACTGCGATGCCCGTTTACAAGGTCGATGCGATAGATTAGCGCGCCGGGTTTGCCTCCAATGATGGCGAACTCGACAATGGCAACCTCGTTGTCGTTTAGCTTGGCAATGGCCCGCGGACGGCACATCACAAAGCCATCGCCCACGAGACCCCCGCTCACGACCGTTGTTTCACCAGTCGAAAATCGGTACCGCAGCAGCCTGCCGTTGCTGAGGGGCCCCGCAGGGTAGTCGTCAGCGATCGCCAGGACCGTGTCGGCGTCCCAAGCGAGCATATCCCCGCCCGTGCTCCAGAGCGGGCCGTTGGTGCCGACGAGCAACGCGCGATCGCCGGTCGCCACGTCAATGGAATACACGCCCCACTGTAAGTTGGTCGCGGGGTGTGCAAGCAATCGCGTGGGCGACAGCGCCAGCAGCGAGGTGTGAGCCGAATTCGCCAGCGACGGACCTTGACCGCGCACGGGACGATTCACGAGGCTGAGATCCGGTCCAGAAACAATGAGCGGCGCATCACCGGCGAGTGCGATGACGCTGCCGTAGGTTCTGGAGACGTACGCAAGGTCACCCGGTATCAATATTGACTGAGCGCTCGCGACCAGCGTAATCGCCAAGCTTACGCCAATGCTCATCGCGCGGGTGTATGCGCTTGCAAATTCTCGCATGTAAAACCTCCGTACCAGTGTAGCAGTTGCGCGCGAGAACAGCCTGCCTGCGCTTGTGTTGAAACTCTTGTGTGACCGAAATCTCGTTGCACTTCGCATGTGGGCCCATCGATGAGCTCCGTTGCATCCTTGCAAAAGTACCAACTCGAATGCACATCACACCCCGCACGCCGTGCAAGGTCCTTCGCTGTGCACCAAGAGGAACGCATTAATGTCGCACGGATCAAACACCGACGTGTCGTTGTTAAAGTCGAAGTCGTTGCAGGTAGTTTCGTCAGGAATGCATGATCTGGGAGCACTCGATATGAGCGAAAGATGTGGCACGTTGCTTAAGCAACGTTTACCGCACCATCCCCAGCGCGAGGTTCCATGCTTCGCGCACGCTCGCAAGGTGGTTTTCAATCGCGGCTTCGGTCGCCTCCACCTCGGCGTCTACTTCCACCTCTGATCCTGTTGTCCTTGCTTCCGCGAGCCGATCGCGCAGCGCGATCCATTCCGCCTCGGTGCGTGCCACGACTTTCTGAGCGACGGGCACTTCAACATCCTTCGCGGCCTTGATGTTGGCCCACACGGCTCGCTGTTGTTCGTTGAGTGTGGAGTTCACGAGCGTTTCCACTTGCGACACCAGTTGTGCCCGTTCGCCACGGAGCTCGGCGACTTCTTCACGGGACGCGGCCAATTGCGAGAGACCGAGTTCATCAAGTGCGCCGCGTGACCCCTTCAGTTCCAGCCTGTTCAGTTGTGCCATGGCCTGTTCAAAGGCAACATGGGCTTGGCCGAACGCACCGCCCTCATTCTCACAGAGCGCACGAGCAGCAGACACAATGCCGGACACTTGCGATTCTTCTGCGCCCATCGCCGCCAGTGTCGTCGGCGTGATCGAGACTTCGCTGAGCAGCATCGCGGTGAGATTGCTGCACGAAATCGGCACGCGCAATCTGGATTCGCCGGGCACAGTGACGATGTACGCACCTGCGCCTGCGGCAAGCACACCAATCAGTGGGAAACACCAACGCAGCAGCGAGAACTTTTTCATTGGAAGAACTCCCCATGATGCGATGCAGCACCGCGCCGATCGCATCGACAGCACCATTAAAACCGAAGTTGAGCGACAACGCAACAGCGCGTTCAAATAAATGTGCATGACGATGCAGAGTGCGCAATAAGTCCTCGCGCAACGCAAACGTAATTCTTTGCAATACGGTGTAACACATGCTAAATCATTTTCAATGCGGTGAAACGGGTGATGTATTCCGTTGTTCAACGCGAAGAAAAATTGTTCTGCATTTATGAACCGCGCTCTTGCGGCGCGGATCAACTTCGGTTTTAATGTTGGGACGCGGTGGCGCTCTTGCATGAGGTCACGCGTTGTGTGTGGGGCAGAGCCTTTGGGGGGTGGGGGCTCTTCCAGTGTGAATTGATGATGGACAGCCGCAGTCAGCAGTGAACTCTTTGGAGGTTCCCATGCGTTGGTCTTCTCTGTCGTGCCGTTCCGGCTTTTCGGGTGGTCTTTTTGCTCGCGCTGCGTGGCTCGCGTCAACAGGGTTGATCGGCTGGATTTGCCCGAACACCGCGTGGGCGGTTGATGACGCTGGTGCCATCGACGAAGGCACCAACAGTTCGCTCAGCACGTATCGGGGCACGATGGCGTCGGGTCACCCCAGCACCGGCGCATTGGCCACTGGCCAGGGCATCCGCCCACTCTACTCGCAGCGTGCCTATGCGGTGGGCTTTGGCGGCGGCGAAGTGGACAGCACGATCCGCGATGTGGACTTGTTCACGCTGTCAGCCCGCCTGGGTGAAGTTGATTTGTCGTTCCCGACCAACGGGCCGGGTGTGGTGATCAGCCGCTCCTACAACGGTGCGCAGGACAACAGCGGCGCGTACAGCAATGACGGCTATCAGGGGTACAACTGGTTCCAGGGCGCACGCCCTGAACTGATCAAAGGTACTGCCTTCAGCGGTACCGACATGTTGTACTTGGTAGTGGGTGCAACCCGCGTGATGGAGTTCCGCTTGGTGGGCAATTCGACTACGCTGTTCGCTGGTGTGAATGGCACGCTGGCGGCGGCGACGATTGTGGCAGACGGATCGGGCGATCCGGGCGTGATTGAAGTGCGGGATACTTCTGGCCGCGTGATGACGTTCTTTGACTTTGATGGCGATGCGCAGGGTGCGCAAGGCCAGTTGTGGAAAGTGACCGACGAAGACGGCAATGGCAATGTTTCGTACGTTGGCACATCGCTTTCCAAGTCCGCAGGACTCAACGGCTTTATCAAGGATTCTGGCACATCGACCGCACGCGTCACCAACATTGTCGATGGCTCGGACCGCAACTTTGAATTCGCCTACACCACCGTGGGCGGCTCCCCCCGATTGACGAGCGTCATTGCCTACACCAAGACGGGCGGCACCTGGGCCAGCAGCCCCACCGGCGTCGCCGAAGTCGGGCGCGTCGATTATGAGTACTACAGCAGCGATTCCTCGGGGGTGGGCAAGACCGGCGATCTCAAGTTCGTGACGGTGTCGATGCCCTTGTCCTCCAACGGCCCCTTGGTCCGAAAGACCTACTACCGATACACGACCGGGAGCGGGCAGGAACATCTCGTGAAGTACGTGGTCAGTCCCGAAGGCAACCGCCGCTACGGCGGCGACATCTCCGGGCAATCCGATGGCACGCTGGACAGCTACGCCTCGCACAAGTTCACGTACGACAGCGGCGTCCGCACGATCGCCACGGCGACGTTCAACGGAGAGTGCGGGTGCGGGGGTAGCGGTGCCAACGGCACGCACACGCTGAGTTTGGAAACCAACGTCTCGTTCTCGGGAAGCCTGACCGACGATACGTATGGCAGCAGCGGCGGCTGGACGAATTACCAGTGGTACAAACGCGCAATCATCACCACCGCCGACAGCCATCAGTATGCCATCTACTTCGACGAAGTCGCCCAGCAACTGGGGAAGGTGTATGCGCATTCATCGCTCAGCACTGGCTCAACATTCACCGTCACCAAAATTGAACGTGATTCGAGCGGACGTGTGGTGAAGGTCTTGACACCCGCAGCGGTCAGCGCCTACACGCACGCCGCAGTGGGTGTAACGCCCGGCGGCATTCTGACTGCCCACACGGCGGGCCACGTCGCGCAGCGAACGTACCCCAGCAGCGGCGAATACCGGGCTGGCGTCGAGAAGATGCAGATTAGTAATGGCGGGGGTACCGCAACCGACAAGGCCCAGACCAGCTACGCCTCTGGCGGGGTTAAGAGCCTCACCGATGGCTCCGAGACGGTGACACTCACCCGGTTGTTGCCAGCGTCAACAGTGCTCTATAGCGGCACAACCGACACCACGTCCTATACAAGAACGTTTTACTCCGGCGCATCCTCCTGGGCACCCAAGAAGACGGAAGTGGAATTGCCGAGCCTGTCAGGCGGCGACACCTCCGGCCCCGGCAGCATCATCAGAGAGACCTATCAGGACACAAAGGGCAGAACGATCTTCACGAAGGACGGGGCGGGCCGGATCACGTTCTTCAAGTACAACAGCTACGGCCAAGTGACCAAGCGGATCGACGATCCAACCTCGGACACGGGTTATGACAGCGACGCGACCACCGCGGCGGGCACGTACTCGCTGACGCTCAACGGTTATGGCCTGAACTACGCCACCACCTATACCTACGACGCGCAGGGCCGTGTCTTGACGACCACGCACCCGACCGGGCGCATCAGCGCCACGCACTACACGCAGCTTGCGGACGGTCGCATGGTGACGCTCTCGGTTGGGCACCAATCGGGGGGCGATAGCTACGGGCCAGTGTCGTATTCGGTCACGAACGCCGCAGGCAAGAGCGAAGCACAGGGTACTATCGCGCTCACTGGCGGCACATCGTCGGTTGCCATGTCGGGGTGGCTTGACACGTCCAAGTTAGACGTCATTGAAGCCGTGAGCTACGGCAGCGATGGCGTAGTTGCGCACCTGACCACCAGCACCTATGACTACACGGGAGCGCACTTGCAGACTTCCACGCTCTTCAATGCCATTCCATCGAGCGTCAGCGGCGCGACATCGGGACAGATCGAAGTGACGACCTACGGATACGACGCGATGGGCAGAACCCGCCGCGTGGTCGATCCCACGAGCACGATAAGTTACAGCAAGTTTGACTATCTAGGCCGCGTGTATGAACGCTGGATGGGGACCAACGACACGGGCTACGCGGGCAGTTCCATGAGCGGTTCGCCGAACATGGTGCAGGTCGAGTCGGTGACGTACACCGCCAACAACCTGATCGCTGCGCGTACCACCCATGTCAACACCAGCAGCGGCGACGACCGGACCACGACCTACACCTACGACTTCCGTGACCGACTGATCGTGACGACCAACCCGCAGCCTCCGCACAACGTGATGAAGTATGACAACGCGAATCGAGCTGTGGCGGTGGGTAGTTACAGCAGTTCCTCGAATATTAGCGTTTCCACTGATCCCACCAGCAGCGCAACAGATCGCGTCGCACTCAGTGAAACTGTCTACAACACACGCGGTCAGGTCAGAGAATCCAAACGTCACAAGGTTGACCCCGCCGACGGCAGCCTGGACGACAACATCAGCAGCTACTCGTGGTACGACGGCGCGGGCCGCGTGATCAAGAGTCGGGGCGAGCAACTGACCAAGACGTTCTTTGACACAATGGGCCGCGCCACGCATTCGTTCGTGCTGGCCACCGACAACGACAGCACGAACGACCACGCCAAGGACGTTGCGGGCGACACGGTGCTGGAGGAACGCCAGACGCTGTATGACAACTCGGGCGACAAGGGTCTGGTACTCATGAGCGTGGCGATCAGCAGGCATCCGGGCGATACTTCGACCACAGGTGCTCTTGACGCAGTTCTCTCGGGGGCGGACCCTGATGGAATCAACATCGTCAACATGGGCAGTTCCAGCTTCAAAGGCCGCTGCCAGATCACAAGCTACTACTACGACACGCACGACCGTCAAACGGATGTCGTGTTCCTGGGCACCAACGGCGGGACCACGTACACGCGCAGTAGCGACACCAGCGCGGGCACGCGCTCCGCGACGCGCCTAATCAACAGCACCATCTACGACGATGACGGCACGGTGCTCTCAACCGTGGACGCCAAGGGGATCGCAACCGTCACCGAGTACGACGCGGCGCGGCGGACCACCAAGACCATCCACAACTACGCCAACGGCACGCCGGGCGGCGGCACCAACGGCGACGAAGATCAAGTGACCGAATACACCTACACCAACGGCTTGATGACCGCACTCGCGGCCCGCATGCCCAGCAGTGGCGATGATCAGGTGACGACGTACAACTACGACTTCAGCGCATCGGGTATGATGTCAGCCGACATCAAGAGCAAGCGACTTTTGTACAGCGTGCAATACCCGGACTCTTCAGGTGGCACGGATCGCGTGTTCTATCAGTACAACCGCGCGGGTCAGCAAATCGGCATGATCGATCAGGCAGGTAACCAGATCGATACGACGTACGACACGGGTGGGCGCGAGATCAAACGCACGGTTACTACGCTAGCGGGCGGGTTCGACGGCAGCGTCCGCCGCATTGAGATGGCCTACCTCACGCGCGGGCCGATTGACACGGTAACGCAGTACGATGCGACCACCAGCGGTACCGCGACCGATCAGGTGATGTACGAGTACGACGAATGGGGCAATTTGCAGTACTTCCGCCAAGACGTGGATTCCACGATGGTTGCGTCCGGGGGCACAAAAGGTGCAAGCACTGGCGGGCGCGGCTCGTTCGCGGTGGAGTATGACTACACCAAGTCAACGCCGTCGGGAGGTGTCAACTCCATCCGCCGCACCCAGCAGACTTCGTACAAGGCGACGACCATCTTCGCCGCGACGCAATACGACTACGGCACGTCCTCAGCCATGAACGACATGATGAGCCGCGTGCAGGCGGTGAAGGCAAGCCCGGACGGGAGCACGTTCACCACGGTTGCGACGTACGAATATCTTGGTTCACGTCAGTTGGTTGGCACCACGCTCAATCAGGCGAGTCTGGAAACCAAACTGACGGACGGCTCCGGCACCAGCACGACCTACGACGACATGGACAACTTCGGTCGCCCGGAAACGTGGGACTGGAAGCGTTCGGGCGGCGCGGCACTCTATGACGTTGACATCACCTACGACCAGAACTCCAACCCGACTTCAACGGCGGACAATGTGCATGTCCGCGACAGCAGCGGCAACCGTCTGTTTGATGTGCTGTACGGCTTGGACAACCTCAACCGCGTGATCAGTGCGGAAGAGGGCACGCTGAGCGGCACGATCTCCAACCGCACCAGCAAGGAAGCGTGGACACTATCGCAGACCGGCAACTGGACTGGTAATACGCGTGACAATGACGGTGTGCTTGTCGGAGGACTATTTGTCGATGAGGAAAACTACGGCTCCACCACCTTCAACAAAGCAAATGAATGGACGGCGAGGACCGATTCGGCGGGCAGCTTCACCGAGAACATGACCTACGACAACAACGGCAACATGACGACGTGGGGGTTCAGAGGTGGCGATGGCCAGAAGTACACGTACGTGTACGACGCGTTCGGCAGATTGAAGAAGGTGCAAACGAATCTCTCGGGTTTCAGCCCGGCGGATCACACCGTCTACCGCTATAACGGCCTGGGCTTCCGCATCATGTGGCAGCACGACGCCGACCTGAGTTTTACGACGCTGAACGACAGCGAGCGATACTACTTCATGTACGATGAGCGCTGGCGGATTATCGGCACGTTCCGCGATCAAGACACAAGCCCGAAGGAAAGCTTTGTGTACCACGGGGCTGGAAAAGCGGGGCGCGGCGGAGCGTCCTACATTGACAGCGTGATTCTGCGCGACAGAGATGCCAGCAATCAGTGGTCAAGCGCCTCCGACGGCACGTTGGAAGAGCGGCGGTTCTATTGCCAGAACTGGCGTGCGGATGTGGTTGCAATCACGAAGAGCGACGGATTGCCCTGGGAGTTCGTGCGCTATACCAGCTACGGCAGGGCGCAAGTGTTCGCGGCAGCAGACGTCAACCGCGACGGCATCGTAAACGCAGGCGACGCCGAAGACTGGGACGACCTCTACACCGAAAACCCCTCCGCAGCCGCAATCCCGGTTGACTTCAACTTCGATGGTTCAAGTTTCGACCCGGACGACTACGACGATTTCAACGCGCTCTACTCACTACAAAGCGGGTTCAGCAACGGCGGCCAAGTCAGCTCCCTCGGCAATCGCAAGGGGTATGCTGGGTATGAGTTTGACCAGCCAGTCGAAGCCTACCACGTCAGGCATCGTGTGTACTTGCCGGAGGTTGGGAGATGGACGAAGAGGGATCCGATTCGATATCGAGCAGGAATGAACCTTCTCGGTTACGTCGGAGCTCAGGCTCTGATTGATATTGATCCAACAGGATTAGCTGGTGTTCCCCTTGCATATATTGGTTCATCTCGCGCATCAACAGCTGGCTTTTTCATGTATGGCAGTTGGGCGATGGCATCTTGGCCTCCGGTTCCTCAACCAGGAATTCCTGAGCCTAATCCTGAGGTTCCTGAAGAACCTGCAAAGGAGACACCCAAAGACCCAAGATCGGATCCAAAAACCAATCCTGATGATTGGACACCAAATGATGATAAAGGTCAACCTGGTAGTTTAGGCAATTGCTGGAGATATGCAACTTGCCAGCCATTGGATGAGATGATTCGAAGGGGACCAGGCCGATGGATAGGTGATGTTCCAGCGCACCAAACCACTCCGGGTGGAGAAAACTGTGAGCAAGTCATGGCGAATGCCGCAGCTGCTCGATGTATGGGGCCAGCGAATGCCGAAGGCGGATGTGATTCCGGCTACAGAGTTGGAGCATTATCATCGACTAGTCACCCGGGCCAGACTCATTACATAAGGCAAGATATCGATGGCACATGGACACATAAAATTGGCACAAACGATGAAACAAACTTAGACTGTGGCAATCCCCGTGCAATAATTGTTGATCCTGCTCAAGCAAACTGGAACTGCCAAGACAATCATAGTCGCGGAGCAAACTACGAGTTTTGCGGTTATGTTTGCAGACTTGCTTGCGATTGAGGTATAGATGAAGAACATTATCGTGGCACTTTTGTTGGTTGTGATATTCACGTCTGTCGGTGGATGTGTTGCCACATCAGCCAAAGTGGCGGTCCGATTTTCGTATAAAGGTCAGACCCGATGGATGGTCGGAAGTCCAAATGACAAACTTACCAGTTTTTCGTTATACTCAGATCAGAGATCCGTTTTCAACAAAGCCGATAGTGCATTTCTTGACGGCGTATTAACACAAGAATCACCACTGGCATCAGGAAAATTTGATTATGTTAATGAACATTATGAATGGGTGGCAATTCGTTTGCCGAATTCAGTAGAGTCTGATGCTATTTGCCGTCGATCTGACGACGAATTACAACTATTTATTGCACAATCTCAATGCAAGATTGTGCATCCAGACGGTGTATTCTTTTCTCAGATCAAATTTGCGGATGGATTCGGAATGGTGTCTTACTACGACACATCGCTTTCAAATGAAATGAGACGAAATGAAATATTTTCTACAGGTATGTTTTCAAGTAATAAACTAATTGATGAATTACAGCAAAGAGAAACATCAAACCACTCATATCTGCAATGTTTTTTGATTAGATAACGCACTGTCCATAATGCTTTGTGCAGCACCCAGCGCAACCGTGCTGTTGATGATGCGAACAGTGGTGCATGGCGAAGCGATGTGGGCGAGGGCGGGTTGAGCGCGGGTTGTTCGGGCAGGTGCTTGCGGGCGATCAGGAGCTGGTGCGTGTGTCGCTGCTGGCGTTGCGGGTAGCACGCAAGCACCTGTGGGTGCCAAAAACCCCATCGGCGGCTCAAAACCCGTCACGCGGCCCGCCGATATCGAAAATGAAGTCCACCAGCCATAGCCTCCGCAATCACTTGGCCGCTCCCGGATTCCACCTCCCGTCCATCCGACGAGCGCCAGAGTTGGAACTCCGAACGACAGAGTCGCTCGCCGGTTTTTTCATTGCATACTTCAACCCAACGAGTTTTTCCCCGCGGAATCCCAGTGCGGACGCCGTGAGGCGAACGTCCTTGAGGCCCGTTCGTCTGCACGAGTGTCAGCGAGGGAAGACCGTCAGCCGCGTGAGCGAAAACAGGCCGAAGTCGGGGCAGAAAAACAATGTGCAAACTGCAATAAACCCAGTAGATGCAACAGGTTTCTGAGGTGCCACCCTTCCCCCTCGTGGGGAAGGGTTCGGGGAACCGCTCCAGACGACTGTTTGGAGCTATTCCCAACCTGGGTTGTCCATGAAGAACTGGCGGCAGGGTGGCGTCGCCTGACAAACTCAGGACCTGACGTGGCACAGGCTTTTGGCTTTGCGCAAGTACTTGTGGCGTGGTTTCCGAATCGAGTGCCGTCGGATGTGGACTTGATGGGGGCTACACATCGCCAGAGTTCTCGCGTCGACCCGCCGGTTAACACCCCAAGGAGCGTTTTGAAGATCGTGGCCATGGGGAATGGTGGCTGGTGGCCAAACTCATCACCCGCTCCCCAGTCTACATATAGGTAGAATCTGACCGCAGTAGCCGCCGACACCATCTGCACAGGTGAGTACGGAGTATTTGCACACCGCTGACACATGAATGTGGCTGTTTTCTAGGCGATTTGCTCGCTTCAACGCGGTGCGGTCTGCGCTCTATTTCCCGTTAACCAAATAGGTGCGAACAGAAACGCCGCTCATCCACGCCCGATAAGAAAACAGAGAATGCGTTCGTGACGGTATCAGATAGGGAGGATGTCAGCCGACCTCAAGAGCAAGCGACTTTTGTACAGCGTGCAATACCCGGAC
>CAZEZV010000094.1:0-14128 GCA_964516725.1 uncultured Phycisphaeraceae bacterium | reverse complement strand
CGACAGTCGCCGGGATTCCAGCAATCGGCTGCGCGGTTTCGCCTGCGGTGTTCGCCGAGCCTTTGCAGAAGGCCGCGCAATCCTGCTGTGACTTCGTCACGATGCCGATGCGCTGGAGCGACATGGAGCCAACGGAGGGCAAGTACAACTGGACATCGACGGACAAGTGGATCGAGTGGGCGATTCGCACGGCGAAACTGCCGGTGATTGGCGGACCTGTCGTGGACTTCAGGCCTCGCAGTGCGCCGGACTGGCTCTTTATCTGGGAAAACGACTACGAGACACTGCGCGATCTCGTGTTTGAGCATGTGCAGGCCGTGGTGACGCGGTATCGCAAGACGGTGTCGCGGTGGACAGTGGTGTCTGGGCTGCATGTCAACACAAACTTCAAGATTTCATTTGAGCAGATACTTGACCTAACGCGACTGTGCGTGATGCTGGTGAAGAAACTGCACCCAAGCGCGAAGCTGCAGATTGAGTTGCAGCAACCCTGGGGTGAATATCTCGTGACGAACAAGCGCAGCATTCCTCCATATATGTACGCCGAGGCGGTGCTCACGACAGGGTTGCCGATTGACGCCATTGCCCTGCGCGTGCAGATGGGTCACGCCGAGCCCGGGCTTTCAACGCGCGATCTCATGAGCTTGTCGGCGATGCTTGATCGCTTCGCGGCGTTGGAGAAACCAATCTTTGTCAATGCAATCGGCGCGCCGAGCACGCTGATCGCGCCCAAGCCCTTCGTGCCGCGCGTCGGCGCTGAAGCGACGGACCCATACGAACCAGGCTACTGGCGCACACCGTGGAGCGAATCAACGCAGGCGAACTGGATGACCCAGGCGATGAGCATCATCTGCTCCAAGCCTTATGTGCAGGGCGTCGCATGGCATGAGTTGTACGACAACGCACCCAGCGCGGCGGCCGAGATTCCCGCCGGCGGCTTGATTTCTCAAACCGGCGCGCCCAAGCAATCGCTGGTGCGGCTTGCCGAGATTCGCCGGTGCCTGCGCGAGGGACGGAGTCCGTTGACTTTGCTGAAGGGGTAACGGCTTTTGACCCAAGCGTTCGATAGGACGCATATGACCAATGCCGCCTATTCTCTTACATGGCGGTGGTGGCCTCCAAGTTCTCCAGCGTCGCTGGACCGGCGAAGTGGTTCGCCGTGGGCGTGGTCGGCACGGTCGGCATCGGCGCGTCGATATGGGCGTATGCGAGTCGGTCACATGTCGCAGCGACACGCCCTGAGAAGCCTTCGAGCGCGCTGGTGACGAAAGCGACGGCGACGAGTGAATCAAACGACGTGAGAACGGACGAAACGGCCTTCGAGCCGGTCATGGTGGCGCGCGATGTGAGCGATGAGGAGACGCGCAGCGCGACAGCGGCACCGAGTGCTTCCGACGAGAGCAATAGCAGCGTCGACGCGAGCCTGCGACCCATGATTGTCCATCGAACGAAGATGGGACCGGGCGTTTTCGAGGCATTACCTGTGCCGGTCAATGCGTTGGAAGGCAGTTCTGTTGGAAACGGATCGCTGGGAATTTTTCCGACGCGGCGTGACTTGGTGCCGATGCGAGCACCGCAGGATGACGCGAAGCGCGATGGTGTCGGGCCGGACGTCGAGCGTGACCAAGCCGACGGCGAGGATTCAGCGCGGAAGGATGGCTCAGCGCGAGATCGCGATGGCAAGAATGGCGACGGCCAAGGCGACAACACCAGTCGCAACGATGCACTGAAGAAAGATAAGGCCAAGCGAGGAACGCCGGACACGAAGCACCCAACGCGCGATGCACAGCCCGTAGCTCGCTCTGGCAAGTTGATCGACGTGAATACTGCGACGCAGGCGGAGTTGGAACTCCTGCCCGACATCGGCCCCGCTCTCGCAAAACGAATCATCGAATATCGCACCAAGCACGGCGCGTTCACAAACCTCGCGGCGTTGGACAAGGTGAGCGGCATCGGGTCCAAGACGCTTGAGAAACTCAAGGATCGTGTCACGTTTGGGAAGGCAAAGTAGTGTCGCGAGGCACTCCGCGAAGTGACGGGCCTCGCGTGGTGCTGTTCACCGACACCCTCGGCGACGTCAACGGCGTGTCTCGCTTCATCCGCAACGCCGCGGAGATGGCCCGGGAGACGGGACGATCACTCACGGTCTTGACGAGCACGAACTTTGCCGTCCCGGATGAGCGCAACATTGTGAATGTGAAGCCCGTGTTCGCAACCAAGATGCCCAAGTATGAGAACCTGGAACTGGTGCTGCCTCCAGTGTTGAAGATGCTGGGGGTTGCGAGGTCGCTCAGGCCCGACGTGATTCACATTTCAACGCCGGGAAGCGTGGGGCTTGTCGGGCTGCTCGCGGCGAAGGTCTTGGGTTGTCCGGTGATCGGCGTGTATCACACGGACTTCCCGGCGTACATCGAAAAACTGTTTCACAACGAGAGCATGACGCTGGGGTGTGATTGGTTCATGCGAGCGTTCTACGGGCGGTTCGCAAGCATTTTCACGCGCAGCGATGACTACGCGGCGCGGCTGATGGGCATGGGCATCGCCCGCGAGCGACTGCACACGCTGCGCCCTGGCATCATGACGGAGCAGTTTCAGCCGGGGGCCAGAGATGTGCGTGCGATTGAGCGGACGATCAACGAAGCGGCTGGCGCACGCGACGCTGCGGGCAACGGCAATGTCTCAGGTGCGCCGCACGACGCGCGCGCAGTGCGCTTTTTGTATTGCGGGCGGGTGAGTGTTGAAAAGAACATGCCGCTGCTAGAGCGGGTGTGGGAGCGTGCGGACGCTTCGCTGCGAGAGAAGGGTGTCGCAGCGGAGTTGGTGGTGATTGGGGATGGGCCGTATCGGGAGCAGATGGAGCGCGAGTTGCGAAGTGCCGGGACTCGCGTGAGTTTTCTTGGGTTCCGTTACGGAGCGGAGTTGACGACGCTCTACGCGAGCTGCGATGTGTTTGTGTTTCCGAGCACGACGGACACGCTGGGACAGGTGGTGATGGAGAGTCAGTCGAGCGGGCTGCCGGTGGTTGTGTCAGACGAGGGTGGGCCGAAAGAAGTGGTGCGTGATGGTGAGACCGGGTTTGTGATTTCGGCGCGAGATGAGAGCGAGTGGGTCGCACGAATCGTGGAGTTGGGCGTTGATGCGTCGCTGCGAGAGAAAATGGGTCGAGCGGCGCACGAATTCATGCAGCAGTTTTCAATGGCGAGGAGCTTTGAGCATTACTGGGAGGTGCATGAGCGGGTGTTTGCGGAAAGGAGGTGAAGATGCCTTTAGTGGCTCGATTGCACCGGAGCACCAGAGTCACAGAGGGAAAGGCGAAGCGACTGGGTGTGGGTTGCGATGCCGCGTTGCTCTCGTATGATCGCCCGTGACTGAATGGAACCCATTTTCATGGCAGAGCAAGCCCAACGCCCAGGAGATCGCGTATCCGGATGCGGCCGCGCTCGAGCGAGTGATTGCCCGGATGCGGAAGTTACCGCCGCTCGTGACGAGTTGGGAGATCGAGCGACTGCGAACCCAACTCGCGGAAGCCGAAGAGGGCAAGCGATTCGTGCTGCAGGGCGGGGACTGTGCGGAGTCGCTGGAAGATTGCACACCCGGCAGCGTCACGAACAAGTTGAAAATCCTCTTGCAGATGTCTCTGGTGCTGGTACACGGCTTGAAGAAACCTGTCGTGCGCATCGGGCGGTTTGCGGGGCAGTATGCCAAGCCGCGCAGCAGCACGACGGAGGTCCGCAATGGCGTTTCGCTTCCGAGTTACTACGGCGACCTCATCAATAGATCGGCGTTCACGATCGAATCGCGCACGCCTGATCCGGAGTTGTTGCTGCAAGGCTACTTTCACGCCGGTCTCACGATCAACTTCGTGCGCAGCCTTGTGGACGGCGGCTTCGCGGACCTGCATCACCCGGAATACTGGAACCTCAGCTTCGTGCGCAGCGCGGGCCTGTCACAGGAACTGCGAGGCGAGTATGAACGCATGTGCCACAATCTGGCAGATGGATTGCGTTTCATGGAAGCGCTCGGCGAGAAAACGGTTGATGACCTGACACGCGTGGAGTTTTTCACGAGCCACGAAGGACTCAGCCTGTGGTACGAAGCAGTGCAGACGAGGCGAGTGCCACGGCGTGAAGGGTTCTATGACCTTTCAACGCACCTGCCCTGGGTCGGCGAACGCACGCGAGCGCTTGACGGAGCACACATCGAATACTTCCGCGGCATACGCAACCCCATCGGCATCAAGTTGTCGTCGAATGCAACGGGCGACGAACTAGTGTCGCTCGCCCGTGTGCTCAACCCGACGAATGAGCGGGGCAAACTTGTCTTCGTTTCCCGAATGGGCGCGGCGAATGTGGAGCGCGTGCTGCCCGGCTTGCTGCGAGCAGCGATGCATCACAACCTTCGCGGCCTCTGGGTCTGCGACCCAATGCACGGCAACACACGCACGACCTCGACGGGTATTAAAACGCGAAACTTCAGTGACATCCTCGCCGAACTCCGCGCAACGCACGAAGTGCATCGAGCCGAGGGCGTGCAAGCAGGCGGCGTTCACTTTGAATTGACAGGCGAGGACGTCACAGAGTGCGTGGGCGGCGCGACAGGACTCTCCGAGCAAGACCTGGCAACCAACTACGTCAGCCAATGCGACCCGCGGCTGAACTACCAGCAGAGTTTGGAAATGGCGTTTTTGCTGGCGAGAAGCCTCGGGGGCGGTCGGTGAAGGTCCACAAAGGCAACAACGCTCAACAACAACCAGTAACTACGCCGGAGATGAGAAGGCTTTGCGACGAATCTCCGGGTCGATCAACCCGATGAATTCACAAGTGATCGCTGCGTGCACACCAAGTGCAACTGAAGCGTGTTGAACAAACCGTGATCCAGCAGCAGCAAGTACGCGGCACTTGGCCCGCGCATCGAGCGAAATTCACATCTGCTGCTTGCTTGAGCATTGAGAATCTGAGCCCAATGCTCCATACACCTACCGTACAACAGAATATCTGCCTCGCAACTCAAACCAAGCGCCTTCTGGCCCGATATTCTCCCAAACACGATACGCAGCGACGGCCGATTGAGCCGCCGCTGTCTTTGAAAGGTCTGCATGTCTCAACCACGCCGCGCACTTATCACTGGCATCACCGGGCAGGACGGTTCATACCTCGCGGAGTTTCTGCTCGCCAAGGGGTACGAGGTGCACGGCATCATCAGGCGCAGCAGTTCCTTCAACACTGCGCGCATCGAGCAGATTTACGAAGACCCGCACACCGGGCGCACGAAGCTGCGCCTGCACTATGGCGACCTCTGCGACGGCAGCAGCCTCAGCGACATGATGCGCAAGGTCCGCCCGCACGAGGTCTACAACCTTGGCGCGCAGAGCCACGTGCGAGTCAGCTTTGACATGCCGATCTACACGGCGGACACCGTCGCAATGGGCGCACTGCGCTTGCTCGATGCCGTTCGCGAGTTCCAGCAGGAATCAGGCCAGCAGGTTCGCTTCTATCAGGCCAGCAGCAGCGAGCAATACGGCAAAGTTGTCGAAACACCGCAGACGGAAACAACGCCGTTCTACCCGCGCTCGCCCTACGCGTGCGCGAAGCTGATGGCCCACTGGTGTACCGTCAACTACCGCGAGAGCTACGGCCTCCACGCCTCCTGCGGCATTCTCTTCAACCACGAAAGCCCGCGCCGCGGCGAGACCTTCGTGACTCGCAAGATCACGCGAGCAGTTGGCCGCATCAAGATGGGCCTGCAGGACAAGGTCTTCCTGGGCAACATCGACAGCAAGCGCGACTGGGGATACGCGGGCGACTACGTCAAGATGATGTGGATGATGCTCCAGCAGGACAAGCCCGATGACTATGTCGTCGCGACAGGCCGCACCATCACGGTGCGAGAGTTCTGCGACCTCGCCTTCGCGCACGTGGGCCTTGACTATAAAGACTTCGTCGCGTTTGACCCTCGCTACCTGCGTCCCGCAGAAGTTGACTTGCTCCTTGGCGATTCAACGAAAGCCAAGCAGAAGCTTGGGTGGGTGCCCCCGACGACGGTTGAGCAACTCGCCGGGATGATGGTGGATCACGACCTCGAAATGGCCAAGCGCGAAAAGACCCTGCGCGATGCCGGTCACCGCGTCTTTCAGCGGGCGCACGATCAGGGGTAACTCCTACCAAGAGCCGAAGGGCGCAAGCCCTCGGCGGACACACTCTTGATATCGATACTAGCTTTGACTCCCGCTGGGCGAGGACTTGCGCCCTTCGGCTTCTGTTTACTTCAAAAGCGACTCCACCTGCGCACGCACCGAATCTTGAATCAGCGGCGTTGCCTTTTCGCCAGAACCGAGCTTCCACACGTACGGCACCGCAACGTCATTGAAGTCAAAACGCCCGTCCGTGTTGGTATCGTGGGCAACCGTCAGCAGCACAAGTTTCTTCTCGTCGTCGTACGTCATCGACCACACCTGAGCGTTGGTGGGGCTGATGACTTGCGAGTTCTCGCCTGCGGGGCCTGTCGCGATTGCAACTCGCGCGTCGAGGTTGTCCATTTCGCCACTGCGATTCGTGTCGTCGAGCACAGCGAGAAAGAGCAACGCGAGAGTGTGCGAGCGGTACGACTGATCCGGATTGCGCACGTTCGTTGTCACGGGCTGCCATGCGCCGATGATGCCGCGCTGCGTCAGAAGCATGGTTTGCGAACCAGTGTTGCAATTTGTGATTATGGCGTTGTGCCAGCGGACGCTTTGTGAGTACGAATCCGGATGTATCTTCGATCTTGAAAAATGTTCGCTCGAAGGATACTTCGCGACACCACCAGCCGTGTATGGATCCGAGTCTTGGAACAGAGCCGTTGAGCCACGAACCGCGAAAGGTGTGATGAGCGTGTTGGAACCCGGAACAGAGATCGTCGTGTCAAACGTCGGGCGGCCAACGATTCGGCCTGTTGTTGGGGTATCGGTGCGTGTCAATGGATCGCGCGGAGCCGACTGGTGCGACGAGCAACTTGCGAGCAAACACGCGGAGACAACAACAGCAAACTTCAAGCATGCGTTCATAACGATCTCCTTTATAGCGAAAGTTGACAACTTCCTCAACCCCTCCACAGACGCACTAAGGTGCGCACCACTCGTTGCGTCACTGTCCAATCGGGTTCGCCCACACTGTACCGTTGTCCGTCTCTTTCAAATACCTTGCCCCGCAACTCTCTTGATCTTTGGACTAACCGAATGGTGTGTGCCTGGCGCTTTGCGACCTTTTCAATTGTGAAATTAAACGGCTCAACAATGTTTTTGAACTGTCGTGGCACATTGGCGTGCTCTTTAGACAACAAACCAACAAGGTCATAGGCTGTTTCCGTAAGCACACCCTTTTCACGCAACTCGCGCCATCGCGAAAGTGAGCAGACAATGTGAAACGTTGTCCAGTCACGAACGGCGCGAACGCTATCGTCTGCCATCTCCTCAGCTCGCACGAACAACGAAACATCCTGTTGAACTTGGTCAGCAACAGAAATTCTCACTGAAGAGCACGTTGAACAACTAAACCCCTGCGCAGCAACATCGACGGGCCAGACAGATTCATGAGCGTTGATAGGAATGATTTCCACGTACTTCAGTGCGGTTGGCTCATACGTGTCCACCGGACGAAACTTGAATCGTGCACTTTCTGAGGGCGTCAATTGCTGTGCGAGCCGTTCAGAAATGACTTGGAGTGGTCCACATTCCGTTCGGCACATCGGCACGTCGCCATCGCCGTCAATGTACACAAGTGCCGTCTTGCTCGTGCGTGCGCCGCATGCCGCACCACACTCGGAGCACACTCCACCATGCCATATCTCAACAGGCGATGTCAGTAGACTTGAAGTTCCCCCGTTGCTTGAAAACTGAACGTGAGAGCCAACCGACGCGTGCTTGGTTGCCAGCACGACCGGAAATGGAAAATCCGGAAGCAGACACGCCTCGCCATCACCATGTCTCTCGCAAATCTTGTCCTTCATCGCCATCACCGCGTCATCAATTGTGGGTGCCTCGACTCGCAATGTTCTCCAAATAGGTCGAACTTTGATTTCATATCCCGCGTCAGTCTTGCGCCACTTGCATGGCCAGATATTTCCTTCAGACATATGTCTCCTCCGAGAGTTGGGTGCCGCTGCTCTGTTCTACAGCTTCTTCAGCGCATCAACCAACGCATCAATATGCCCCGTCGTATGCGCCGCAGAAATCTGACACCGCAATCGTGCATGCCCTTCCGCAACCACCGGATACCCAAATCCAATCACGAAAATACCCAGGTCCAGCAGCCGCTTGCTCATCGCAATCGCTTTCGCCGTGTCATGCACAATGATCGGGCAGATCGCCGTCGGGCTTGGCAGCACATCAAACCCCGCGGCTTTGAGTTTCGTGCGGGCGTACTGCACGTTGTCCTTCAGGCGCTGCACCCGCTGCGGCTCGCGCAAAGTAATCTCAATCGCCTTGCTCGCGCTCGCTGCGATGGTGACAGGCAGCGCGTTGCTAAACAGCGTGGGTCGGCCTCGTTGAATGATGAGGTCAATCACATGCTGACTCGCCGCGACGAACCCGCCCGCGCCGCCGCCGAGTGCTTTGCCGAGCGTGCCTGTGAAAATATCGACACGTCCTGCGTTTGAGCCGCCCTCAATCATGCCCCAATGCTCATGCGTGCCGCGCCCCAAAGTGCCCATCACGCCATGCCCGTGGCTGTCATCAACAACAAGCATCGCGTTGTACTGGTCACACAGTTTTCGCATCGCCGGCAAGTCCGCGATCGAACCTTCCATGCTGAACACACCGTCCGTCACGACCCAGATTTGACCCGTGACTTCCTTATTCGCCTTCGCGGCCTCAAGCGCCGCCCGCAAACTCCGCTCGCCCTCAAGACGATTGTTCGAATACACAGCCTTATGCACGCCCTTCTTGATCGTCGTCGCCAATCGAATGCTGTCGATGATGCACGCGTGATTGAGTTCGTCGCTGATGATGATGTCACCCGGCTCGCACAGTGTCGGAAACACCGCTTCATTCGCCGTCCATGCCGAGACAAACGAGTAGCTCGCCTCGGTGCCCATGTAGCGGGCGACACGCTGCTCAAGTTCCCAGTGCGGCTCAAACGTGCCGCAGATAAATCGCACGCTGGCCGTGCCCGCTCCGTAGTCACGCAAAGCTTTGTGACCCGCTTCGACGACCTCAGGATGATTCGCGAGGCCGAGATAGTTGTTGGAGCAAAAGCAAAGCACTTTCTGAGGCTTGCCATTGCGAAGCAACGTGATTTCAGCGTCCATCGGGCCTTGAATGGTCTGGAGCTCTTTCCAGAGGCCGTCTTTTGTGAGTTGGGAGAAGAGCGCGGTGGTGCGGGAGGCGAAGGGAGTGGAGTTCGTCATGACTAAGAGTACCGGGTACATTTCAGTCAGACATCCGGTACGTGCTGAGAAAGAAAGGGCCTAGTTGAAAACAACTTACTCTCATTGGGGTTACGTCTTGAGCGTTGCGGGCATGATGTGTTGGTGCGCGGCTGCTTCATGCTCGCGACGCGACCAAAACTCAAACACCCGCACTTCTCAGGCGGGTGCAGACACGAAGCATGATCACACTCCGGGCCCGTTTGATGAGCAGGTGCTTGCCGTAGCTCGCAACTACAAGGCATTGACACAAGCAAGCAGCAATTGGAATCTGGCCCCCACGCTTTGCCTTCCTGTCATCAAACCGGTGGAGCTGTTCATGAGCGACGCAAAGGGCGATCAGGCACACTCAAGAAAACTGTACCACTTGTTTGTTGGAGATAGTGAATCATACTTGAAAGCAGCGTCAACACAAGCGCCCACGGGCCAGCGCCTTGTCAAGTCGTCCTTCGAGGCGCTGCCGCTTCCTCCGGACAGCGACGATCCCGATGGAGTCAGAACATCCGCCGGGATATTCAAGCCCGGCGAACAAAAGGAGTTCTTTGTTATGCTGCGGTTGGATGCCGCAACCGCAGATACCGACGAGGGCTGGGTATACGGCATCGTCGCTTCCGACCTTTCCAAGACGATTGCGAGCGGTCGAATCCAATCCTGCATGGAATGCCACACGAAACGACCATCGCGGCTGTTCGGTTTGAAAGAGCAGTAATCGCACCGGTCACGCGTTTCAGTTGTGCATCGACCCCGTAATCAACCTCGACCCCCTCCGAAACGTCACATACGACCACGTCCAATCCAACAGCACCAGCAGTTTCGCTCGAAAGTCGATCAAGAACGCGATGTGCAGACCAGCCCAGAAGACCCACGCGAGAAAGCCGCTGAAATTGACGCCAAAGACGTGAGCCACGGCGCGGGATCGCCCGATCGTCGCGAGCGTGCCCTTATCCACATACTGAAAGCGCGGTCGCTGTGGCGGCGGGTTCTTGCCCACCTCTCGCGCGATGAGCCTGCCGACAAACGTACCCATCTGCATCGCTGCTGGCGCAACGCCCGGCACGAGTTGATTCGTTTTCTTGTCGTGCGCGTGTGCTAGATCGCCAGCGACAAAGATGTTCGCGTGATTCGGCACTGAAAGATCAGCCTCAACAATCACCCGCCCCGCCTCGTCCAACGCCACGCCCAGCGACGCAGCGATCGGCGACGCACGGACACCGGCCGCCCAAATGACGTTCTTCGATTCGACGCGCTCCTTGCCCGTAGCGCCTTCAAGATCCACGCCAAGGGCGTCGATCGCCACAACGCGCGTGTTGAGTCGGACATCAACACCCATCTCCTGAAGGTCGCGCAGCGCCCGAGCCGAAAGCGGCTGCGGATATCCCGCCGGCAGCACTTTGTCCTGCGCTTCAACCAGAATCACACGAACCTTTGACGTGTCGATACTGCGGAAGTCGCTGCGAAGCGTCTGCAACGCGATTTCCTTCATCGCTCCCGCCGTTTCAACGCCCGTCGGGCCTGCGCCGACGATCACAAATGTCAGCAGAGACTGCCGAATCGCGTCATTCTGTTCAAGTTCGGCCCGCTCAAACGCGAGAAGAAATCGACGCCGAATGTCAAGAGCGTCGTCAAGCGTCTTGAGCCCCGGCGCAACGCGGGCCCAATCATCATGCCCAAAGTACGAATGCGTCGCGCCGGCGGCGATGACAAGGTAATCAAACGCGACAGCACGCTCGTCACCGCCAGTCGCGGTGAAGTACACGCGCCTCGCAGAGGCATCAATCCGCGTCACCTCCGCGAGCTCCACGCGGCAGTTGCGCTGCGAGCTGAGCACACCCCGAATCGGTGCCGCGATCTGCGACGGTGCAAGGCCCGCCGTCGCAACCTGATACAGCAAGGGCTGAAACAGATGGTGATTGCTGCGATCAAGCAGCGTGATCGACACGCGTGCTCGTTTCAACGCACGGGCACACCTGATGCCCGCAAAACCTCCCCCGATGATGACGACACGCGAATTGTCAACCATGCGCAATGGTACAACATCATCGCGCCGCGAACGCACGCACGATGATCGCTCAACTCCTTCTCTATCATGTCCCATGCCCTTCGCCGATCTCTCCGTCCGTGACTTCCTCGCTCACACCGCCGCAAAGCAACCCACGCCCGGCGGCGGCGCGGTCGCCGGCGTCTGCGGCGCGCTCGCGGCGGCGCTGGGTCAGATGGTCGTGAGCTATTCGCTCGGAAAGAAGAATCTCGCCGAGCATCAGGCACTGCTCGAAGACGCCGCGAAGCGATTGGAACGCGCCCGCGCAATGCTGCTGGAACTCGCCGATGAAGACGCCGCGGCCTATGGGCTTGTCAATGAACTTTCCAAGTTGCCCGAAAACGAGCCGCGTCGCACGAGCGAGTTGCCCGCGGCGCAGGAAGCCGCCGTAAACGTCCCGCTCGCAGTCGCGGCGGTCGGGGTCGACGTGTTGCGCCTTTTGCGAGACTTGTGCGGCAAAAGCAACGCGCACCTGCGCAGCGATCTCGCGATCGCCGCCGTGCTCGCAGAAGCGACGACGCGGAGCGCACATTGGAATGTACTCATCAACACCCCAGCGCTCGCCGACCCGGCGCGGCGGGAAGCAAAGGCCCGCGAGGGGGAGGCGATGGTGAGAAAGGCGTGCGAGTTGGCGCGAGACGTTGAGCAGAAATGCCGGTAGCCCAATCCGTATTCTCATTGCTCATGCTCAACACTGTTTCGCCAGAAAAACCTCGGCACCCTAGTGAATGACCCATGCCCGAACTCCCCGAAGTCGAATGCGTCCGCCGTTCCGTCGAGCCCCTGCTGCTCAACAAGCGAGTCGCACGCGTCGAAGTTCGGCGGTCGGACGTCTGCGAGTGCTTCGCCGGTTCAGACGAAAAGATCAAGAGCGTGAAGGTGACACCCGCTCGCCTGCTCGAAAGGTGCGACATCACCCAACTCATCCGCCACGGCAAGCAGATCGGGATTCTCACCAAGCAAGGCCCGGCACTGTGCGTACACCTTGGCATGTCCGGCCAATTCGCAGACGCAAAAGCAATCGAGCGCCGCGCGAAAACCGACGCCGTGCAAGGAAAACACATCCATGTCGTTTGGCGACTGAGCGACGCCAGCGCAGTGTGCTTCCGCGATCCCCGCAGGTTCGGCGGCATCTGGGCATATGAATCCGAATCAGCGCTCCGCGAGCATCGTTTCGCATCGCTGGGGCCAGACGGTTTGATCGTCACCGGCGCACAACTTCAAGCCGCAGCAAGCAAGTCGCACCGCGCGATCAAAGCCGTCCTGCTCGATCAAACCGTTGTCGCGGGCGTTGGCAACATCTATGCAGACGAGGCACTGTTCGCCGCCAAAGTGTCACCCACGCGCGCCTGTACGAACATCACCGCCGCAGAGTGGGACACAATCGCACGCGCGATCCGCCACGTGCTGAACGAGTCCATCGCCACAGGCGGCTCAACCCTGCGAGACTACGTGAACGCAAACGGCGAACGCGGCAAGAACCAGGAAACCCACGCCGTCTACGGCCGACGGGGCAAACCATGCGTTGTGTGCGGCTCGCCGCTGCAACACGAGACCCTCGCGCAGCGAACAACGGTGTGGTGCAGCAAGTGCCAGCAGTGAGAGTGGCAAGTTCTGCATGCGTGTGAAGTTGTTCAAAGCCTGCGAAGCAGGCTAAAACGCGCTTCGTTCCTCGCGTGACTTCTCAATGCCATACTCCGTCGCGATCAGTCGCCGTCGCTTCGTCTCCTCCCGAATCTGCGCATTGAGTTTCACCTTCTCCTCGCGCACATACCCCCGCTCATGAAACAAGTGCACCAGCGGCGTCCGAAACCGAATCTGAATCGCCCTCAGCCCAGCGTGCACAAGCCGCATCCCAAACTCCCGATCTTCCCCACCCCATTCCATCCGCTCATCAAATCCATTGACGCGCACAGCATCACTCTTCCAGCACGACGAGTTATGCCCATTCCAAGTAGGCCGCGTCGTTGTCAGCACATCAAGCATCTTCGCCGCGAACCCCTGCGCAACAAGCCGCGACCGCAGCCGCATCGTCGGTTTGAGTCCATTCGACCGAAGAAAACTCAATTCCGTCGCCTTCCCCGCGCGCACATGCTCCGCACTCAGCGCCTCGCTGACATCCTTCGGCATCAACAAGTAGCCCCCAGACAAAAAGCAACCCTCACGCGCAAGCGCGACATGCGTCGCAACAAAGTCGCTCCGCGGCACGCAATCCCCATCCGAAAAGATCAAGTACTCCGCATCCGCCGCCACAATCGCCCGATTGAGAATCGTGCACTTGCGAAACCCAACATCCTCGTGCCACACATGAGTGATGGAGAGTTCCCATTCCTTTCGCGCCCGATCAATCACCTCGCCCGTCTCAGCGCCAGACCCATCGTCCGCAATCACAATCTCGCACCGCTGCGTCTGAATGGAATATCCCGCAAGCACACGCCTCAAGTGCGCAGGCTGGTTGTATGTGCTGAGAATGACGGCGGCGCGAGGAGTGCGGGAAGAGGGCACAGAAAAGCGTATGAGATGCACTTCACGGTCGCGCGATCCGGCGAAGCGACTTGGTAATTCGATCAAACACCGAGAACGCAGAGAGCACAGAGAAGAAGAAACAGCGAAACCAAATCACTTTCTCTCCTCTCTGTGTTCTCCGTGCTCTCTGTATTACATTCTTCCCACGGTTGACCTACTCCTCCG
>CAZEZV010000093.1:0-14425 GCA_964516725.1 uncultured Phycisphaeraceae bacterium | reverse complement strand
GAAGAAGAAGAAGAAGAAGAAGTGGAGCAGCGCTGGCGCTTCGCTCCGTTCCGGAGATCCTTCGGATGGAAGGCGGCGTTTTTTGATGCTTCCGAGTCAGTTGTTTGGGCACATCCACTTCGTCGAGCGATTGTTCTTCTACTCTTGGTGTGATGTCCACGCGACGATCATTTCTTTCGCCTCTCGCTCCGCTCTATCGCGCGGCGATTGCGTTTCGCAATCGGGGGTTTGATGCGGGCAAGCGGGTGGTGACGTTTGATCGCCCTGTGATCAGCGTCGGGAATCTGTCGACCGGCGGGACGGGGAAGACGCCTTTCACGATGCATCTGATTGATCTGCTGCGCGAAGCAGGTTTCAATCCGTGCGTTGCGATGCGCGGCTACGGCGCGCCGAAGGGCAGGGGACATGAATCAGACGAAGCGCGCGAGTATCTTGCGGCTTTTCCTGACTTGCCGCTGGTGGCGCAGCCTGATCGGACGAACGGGTTGATTGAGTTGTTTGGGGGTGATGAGGAGAGCAAGGTCTCACCGGTGATTCTGGATGACGGGTTTCAGCATCGGCAGATTGCGCGGCAGCTCAACATTGTGCTGATGGATGCAACGCGGAGCGCGTTCCAGGATTCGCTGTTGCCAGCGGGGAGCTTGCGGGAGCCGGTGGAGAGTTTGGCGAGAGCGGATGTGTTGGTGGTGACGCATGTTGAGAGCGGGAAGAATGCTCCCGACGCGGAGCGTGGGGGTATTCAATCAATTCGGGGCCGGGCGCTGGCGATCAATCCGAGGTTGGTGGTGTGCGAGTGCGAGCATGTGTGGAAGGGGTTTGTGGATGCGAATGGCGCGGAACTGTCGCTTGATTCGCTGAGCGGATCGCGTGTGTTTGCGGTATGTGCGATTGGGAATCCGGGTGCGTTCCTTGAGCAGGCGGGGAAGTTGGCGAGGGCGGGGCTTGCGGGCAAGGTTGCGCTGCGGGATCATGATCCGTATTCGCACGCGACGATTGCATCGTTGTCGAGTCAGATCGCGGCGGCGGGCGCGGACACGATTCTGACGACAAACAAGGACTGGTCCAAACTCCAGCGAGTGCCGGCATCATCGTGGCCCGCATGTGTCAAGCACATTGTTCGGCCCAGGCTCGTGCTTGCTTTTTCAAGTGGCGAAGCGGAACTGAAGCAGGCTGTGCTTAGGACTGCGGCGACAACGGTTGAGTAGGGCTTGCGCATCCGACGAAACCGGTGATCACGGCCCGAACATGTTCTCGAGCGCAATCAGCATCAGGGTGCCGACGGCGGTCTCGACGACTTTCTGCACGACGGCGAGGAGGATCGCGTCGGTGACTTCAAGCTCAAGAATCCAGGCGTAGATGAAGGTCATGAGGGCGAGGCCGACGCCGATGCCCATGATGTTGAAGCCCGGCGCGAAGCCCAGGGCGAGGAAGCCGACGGCGGGGATGGTGAGGAACGCCTGGATCGACGCGAAGCGCATCGCGGTCAGGAGCCATGGTGCGTCAAACTCGAGGAACATGAGCGTGCTGACCCAGAAGGCCAGCAGCCCGATGGGAATCATTATGAGCCAGCCGACGAGGACGAAGAGATAGACAAGCAGCGGAGCTCCCATGCCCAGGAGCATCAGCATCGAGATGCCCAGGCACACCACCGTTGCGATGATGGGTGTGAGCCATGTCTTGATTGCAAGCTTGTGTGACTCTTCACGGAGGTAATCGAGTTTGTCCTTGGGCTTGCAGATCGCGCCGCACTCCGGGCACCGAAGACTCTCAAGCCCCTTCATGTCGTAGCCGCACTTCTCGCACTTTTCGGGCTTCAGCCGGCTCGTGTCGATGCCCGCGTGCCGCAGGTTTGGAGCCTTGCCTTTTTTCTGTTTGAGTGGATTAGGCTCGGCGGGGGCGAGGTCGATCACGCGATCGCTCGCGACGTTGGCCTGCGCCTTGGCTTCCTCGGCGAGCAGGTCGAGCGACAACAGCGGTTCCTCAGGAACAACTTCCTGTGCAGTTGTTGCCGCGCTCTGCGGTGCGACAGCTTTCGCGGCGCGCTTGCGATCCGCACAATCCTTGCAGCAGTACCGTCCATGCGGATCCTTGATCCGCGGCTTGGTAGTGCAGTCAGTATGGCAAACGATGCATGTTTTTGTGCCTTCCATCCCGGAGCCCTCCGGGAGAATGTAGGCTTGGCGTCTCGCCAGGCAGGGATGACAAGCGAGTGCCGTGCCCCGGGGAGACGCCGGGTCTATGACGTCAATAAAACGATCTTCCCAAGTGCCCCGCCGCCCGCGCTGGAGGGGTCCATCACGAGGTCGTGTGCTCGAGGAGCATCGGCGAGCGGCATCTTGTGATGCACGAGCGGTTTCAATGTGTTCGCCGCAAGCCCATCACGCACGGCACGCAGCGCGAGCGCCCATTCGACATCCTTCGCGTTCATCATGCTCATGCCGACGACGCTGGCGTCCTTGGTCATGAGCATGCGCGGGTTGACGGTGATCTCGCCGCGATTGCCGATGACGACGATGCGACCGCGCAGGGCGATCATCTGCATGTCGCGCGAGAGGTTGACGTTGGCGAGCATTTCGAGGATGACGTCGGGGCCTTTGTTGTCGGTGAGGCCCATGATCTTGGATTCGTAGCCCGCCTCGCGGTGATTGACGGCGAAGTCGGCACCGTGCATGATGACTTCGTGGAGGCCTTTGTCCGTGCCTGCGGTGCCGATGACAGTGCAGCCGATGCCCTTTGCGAATTGCACCGCCGACAACCCGACGCCGCCGCTCGCGCCGTGAATGAGAACAGTGTCGGAGTTGGTTGCACCGGCTTTGGGGATGAGTGCGAGCCAGGCAGTCATTGAGGCGGTGCCGACGCCAGCGCCAGCCTCGTAACTCACATGGTCCGCCAATAGCGCAACGCTTTTGGAATCGCAGACGCATTGCTGTGCGTAGGTGCCGGTGACGCTGCGGCAGCACCAGACTCGCGAACCGACTTTGATTTCTGGGCGGGGCCAATCTGGGCCCAGCGCGAGGACTTCGCCCGCGCCGTCGAAGCCCGGTGTATACGGAAGAGTTGGTTTGTGGGCGTGGTTTCCAGAGCGGACGTATGTGTCAACCGGATTGACGCCAGCGGCGTGCAGGCGGATCAACGCTTGCTTTGGGCCGGCGACCGGCGCGGGGATGTCTTGCAGTTGCATGACGCGGGAGTCGCCGAAGGATTCGACGCGAATGGCTTTCATGGGGGAGCGTAGGAAGTCGTACGGGCCTCCAGCCCGTGCGAAGCGAGGGGTGGCCTTCCAGGCCATGCGCATTCAACGTGTTTCGCGTGGCCCACGTTCGCCCCGTCGGGTCGAATGTGAGTTGATTCTCGCCTTCATACCTTCGCCCTATGCAAAACCGCACGGTCATTCTCATAGGCAGTTCTGGCATGCTGGGCACCGCGTTCTCTCGCTTGCTGAGGACAAAGCCATACGACGTGATCGCGCCCGAACTCCACGAGTTGGACTTGTCAAACCCCGCATCGGTGCGAGGTATCGTTCGCAAGCTCGCAGCATCGCCTGCGCTCATCATAAATTGCGCGGCGTGGACTGACGTGGACGGCGCTGAGGCGAAGGAAGCCGATGCCACGATTCTGAATGCAGACGCGGTGCGGGAACTTGCGATGGCCGCCAACGACACGGGCGCACTGTTTGTCCACTTCGGCACGGACTATGTCTTTGCGGGCAACGCCGCGAAGCCTTACCGCACCGACGAACCCCGCGCACCCTTGAACGCGTATGGCCGCAGCAAAGCGCTGGGCGAAGAGAACCTGGAAACGCTGAGCAAGTCGTCGCCGAAGGCGAGGTGGCTCAATATTCGCACGAGTTGGCTCTACGCGCCGTGGGGGAAGAACTTTGTGAAGACGATCGTCGGCCTTCTCAAGACCAAGCCGTCAATCTCTGTCGTCAACGACCAGCGGGGCAGGCCAACCTCTGCCGAACACCTCGCCGCGACCGCGCTCGCGCTCGCGGAGCGACACTGCATGGGGCACTGGCACGTCACCGATGGCGGCGAATGCACGTGGTTTGACTTTGCCAAAGAAATCGGCAGACTCACCAACGCCCCCGGCGTGGTGAACCCCTGCAACAGTGACCAGTTCCCCAGACCTGCCAAACGCCCGGCGTACAGCGTGCTCGACATCAGCTTGACTGAACGCACGTTGGGACAAATGCCGAGTTGGGAAACAAACCTCGTCTCCGTTGTCGCACGTCTGGACGCATAGCAAACCTTCTATCATTACCAATATGCACATCCTCCTCACCGGCGGTGCCGGCTTCATCGGTTCCAACTTCGTCCACTTTGTCCAGCGTCATCGCAAGGACGTCAAGATCACCAATCTTGATTCGCTGACCTACTCGGGCAACCTTGAAAATCTGACCGCGGCGGAGAAGAACCCCAACTACCGATTCGTCAAAGGCGATATCTGCGATGACAAACTCGTCGCGGGCCTCATCGAAGACTGCGACGCCATCGTCCACATGGCCGCCGAGAGCCACGTCGATCGCTCCATCCTCGACAGCAAACCCTTCATCATCAGCAACGTCGTCGGCACGCAGACGCTGCTTGATGCTGCACGCAAGGCCAAAGGCGGGGCTTGGCTGAAGTCAGGCCGCTTCGTCTATGTCTCTACCGATGAGGTTTACGGCAGTCTTCCCCTCGAAGATCGCAGTCAACTCTTCACCGAAGAAACGCCGCTGCAAACCAACAGTCCCTATAGCGCAAGCAAAGCGGGGGGCGACATGCTCGCCCGTGCCTATCACCACACGTTTCACATGGACGTCGTCACCACGCGCTGCTCCAACAACTTCGGCCCCTTCCAGTTCCCCGAAAAAGTCATCCCGCTCTTTGTCACCAATCTCATCGAAGGCAAACAAGTCCCCCTCTACGGCGACGGCAAAAACGTCCGCGACTGGCTGCACGTCGATGACCACTGCGAAGCCGTGCTCACCGCGCTCGAAAAAGGCAAAGCAGGCGAGGTCTACAACGTTGGCGGCAACAACGAACGCAGCAATCTCGAACTCACCCACAGCATCCTGAAAGCTATGGGCAAAGGTCCCGACATGATCAAGCCCGTCGCCGATCGACCCGGCCACGACCGCCGATACGCCATCGACGCCAGCAAAATCAAACGCGAACTAGGCTGGCAACCCACGCGGAGCGCCTGGCCCAAAGCACTCGAAGACACAATCAATTGGTACAAGAACAACCAAACCTGGTGGCAACGAGTCAAAACCGGCGAGTACCGCAACTACTACCAACAGCAGTACGGCAATCGATGACAGTCGGATGAACGAGGCACGCGTCTACCGCCTCGGGTTCCTCGGCGTGCCGTGCTTCATTGCTTGCGGTGCCGGAGGTTTGGGCGGAAACGGCGAGCGTGGTTGACGCGTCGCTTCAGTCGGTGCGACGATTGAGTCTTCAGTGATTGCGGGTGACCCGGCTGTGTCTGCGCCTGTCACGACTTCACTTCCGTTTCCTGCGTGCTGCATCGAAGCCAACTGCGGCGAAACGGCCTGCGGCAACGCGGCGTGCGACGACATGTTGCTCGACGCCGCGGCCTCTTCAGTGCCAATTTTTGCGAATATCAACCGCCCCGCGCTGGTTTGAAGCGAGCTTGTCACCGTTGCTTGCACACTCTCGCCGATCGCGTCGCCGCCGTCTTCGATGACGATCATGGTGCCGTCCGGCAGGAAGCCGACGCCCTGGCCTTCCTGCTCGCCCGCGCGCAGGATGCGCACGCTGATCGACTCGCCGGGCGTCAGGTTCACCTTCGCCGCGTTGGCAAGGTCGTTGAGGTTTAGGGCAGTGATGCCCTGAATTGCGGCGACGCGGGCGAGGCCGACGTCGGTTGTCAAGATGACGGCTGGCGCGGACCGGGCCAGTTCAATGAGCATTTGATCAACTGCGATACCGGCGATCGGAGTTTCGTCAATCGAGACATCCACCGGTGCATTGCGCTGCAGGCGCGTGATCATGTCGAGGCCACGGCGGCCCCGGGCTCGCTTCAACGCATCGCCTGAATCCGCGAGTTGCTGGAGTTCATGCACAACAAAGTTTGGAATCAGCATCGGCGCCTGAATGAAGCCAGTCCCTGCAATGTCGGCGACCCGACCGTCAACCAACGCCGACGTATCGAGCAGAATCGGCCTCACTCCTCGGATTTGCTTGGCAAACTCGACGTACGGAATCACGAGCCGGAAGTCGTCCTGCGTTTGCAGCACGGTAATGACGCCCAAGTACCCAAAGCAGATGCCCAGGATGATTTTGACGGACTGGATGGTTGGCCGCCACTCTTCATAGGCCTGCTCGGGTGTCCAACTCTGGAGCAGCAGGTCGCACAGAGCGCCAATGACCAGCGTCGCCAGAATGCCCACCAGCAGCCCGAGCAAAACCCCAGCGATCGACGAAATGCGCTTGACGGGCGTCAGCAGGTCGATGCCCACGACGATCACAATCACCAACGCCGCGGCGACGATCGGGACCCAGTAATTAAGATTGCTCTCCTTGCTGATCGCCCAGGCCTGATAGAACGCTAGCGTCGTGAAGGTGACGATCAGGATGACGAAGACCAGACGGATGATGCGAATGAGCACCGCGCGCTGGCCCGCGGCGATTTCGGTCAGGGTCCGTGCGCGAACGTGCGGCAAAGGCGGATCGGTCCCGGGACGAGATTCCAGTGACATAGCCAAACTCCAGAATGTTGACGCGTGCGCCTCGATGATGCCAAAATAAGGCGAAACAAGAAAGAGGACGCTTGCGTCGGGGTGAGCGAAACAGAATGTCGAAGGAGAACTGCGAGAAATGCTACGTCCGCGGCAAGTGCTCGGGTGCGGAATAGTGCCAGAATGACGACAAGAAGGGCCGAAAAGAGCGGCAGGCTTGTGACAGAAGTGCGCTAAGCGACGTTACTGACCTTGCACACCTACCTCTGACAGCGTACCGCTTTTTCGCCTCTTGACGCGTATAGTGTGCGATGCACTCCCCTCGTCTCTTTGGTTGACGGCCGGGCCCGATGCACGGGCGCGACCGTGAACCTGGTCAGGGCTTGACCGCAGCAGCCATAAGCGGCTTCCGTCCGGTGCCGTTGGTGTCCTGGCCGTCAACCAAGGAGATGAGGGCGAGGTCGGGGGGTTGGGATCGGGGGGTCGGGATCGGGGGGTCGGGGGGTCGGGGTAAGCGACTATCGAGTTCCGGAGATAGCACCATGATAACACTTGCTCAGTTGACACTTGCACAGGAAGCCGCGAAGGCGCAACCAACACTCGGGCTCGGCAAACCGGGATTGGCCTTGTCACTCATTCTGATCTTCTGCGCAATCAGCTTCGCGATCTGGTGCATGACGCAGTCGCGGACGCCGCTGGTGGGCGATCATCATTAGAAGCATGGCCTTCCAGGCCAATGCGTATTCAACCAACCGCGCCAATCGCCTTTTCGATCCGAAGGATCGTGAGACTGTTGCCAGGGGTGCGCAACGCAAACATCTGGCAACGCAGAAAATGTCGCGAGAGCCCTGACAGGGCGGCAGAGATTTGTCACGTCAACACGCATTCGCGAATGATCGCCACAGCCCGATCGATCATCGTCGCATTCACCTCAAGATTCGTGACCGCCCTCACACGTCGCGGCCCGGTATCAAACATCAGCACGCCCTTCTCTGCCACCCGCTTGCAAAGCACCGCCGCATCAAACGGCACGATCTCTGCAAGTTCGAACAACACAATGTTTGTGTCCACACCCGCGGCAGTCCCATGCTGCGCATTCAGCGACAGCCCGGGGACCTTCGCGATCCCTTCCGCAAACCGGCGCGCGTTCGCGTGATCCTCTTCAAGCCGCTTGAAGTGATGCTCGAGCGCATAGAGGCACGCCGCCGCGAGCAACCCCGACTGCCGCATCCCGCCACCAAAGAGCTTTCTGTATCGCAGCACTTTGTGAATCGTGTTCCGATCGCACGCCAGCACCGCGCCCACTGGCGCACCCAGACCTTTGCTGAAGCAGCAACTCACTGTGTCAAAGTGTTCCACGTAATCGCGCACAGAAAGCCCCGTCGCAACGCAGGCGTTCCACAGCCGCGCCCCATCGAGATGTGTTTTCAATCCTCGATCGCGTGCTGCAGACGTCACGCTGCGAATCTCTTCAATAGGCCAAATGCTCCCGCCGCCGCGATTGTGCGTGTTCTCAAGCGACACCAGACTCGTGCGTGGAAAGTGTGGATCATCAGGCCGGATCGATTCCTCCACTTGGCCTGCGGTGAATTGGCCGCGATTGCCCGTCAGCGCCTTGATCATGCACCCTGACAAGACCGCCGGCCCGCCCCCTTCATAGTTGATGATGTGACTGCCTTCGTGCGCAATGATTTCATCGCCGGGCTGCGTCAACGCCTTGATGCAGATCTGATTCGCCATCGTGCTGCTGGGGACAAAGCACGCAGAGTCTTTCCCAGTGAGTGCCGCGAAGCGCTCCTGCAACTCAATGACAGTCGGATCATCCCCCAGCACATCATCCCCAACCACAGCCCGAGCAATCGCCTCCCGCATCCCGGCAGTAGGCTTCGTCACAGTGTCGCTGCGAAGATCAATGAAGGACATATACAAAAGTATGCACACGGCAAATCGTGCCATCGAAGTTGTCGGCTCGGGCGGTGCGACGACTTCGATGCGAATGGTCCGGTGCATGGCAGAATGAAAACCAACTCAAGTGAACTCAGCGTTGAAATCAGACATGCGGAAACACGTCTTCTGGCTGAGGGGGTTGTTTCTGAAGAAAATTCCCTTTGCGCGGATGACACGAAGAGCACAAAAAAACGACGTTTCGAGTTCTCATTCCGTGCTTTCCGCGTCCTCCGTGGTGAGATCGAAGTCGAGCAGTACTCGACAACGCGTGAATCTTCAAGGTCGTTCGCACACAAGCGACACCGCCGCTGCATGCAGAATCAAGTCATTTGCGCATCCGCGATGCTTTTATAGGTCTCAATCACTCGACAAATACATTCCCGACTGGGGTGATAAGTGAACGTACTTCAAGCAATCCTTAAGTATGCGTTTGCAATCTGCACCTATTTAGGTAACATATGCCCCAAACACGTGGATCGCCCAAGTTGGACAAGGCTTGTCGCTTCGTCTACTTCGTGCAAAATGTCTCGGCTTCAAGGGTTTACACCAATGTCGTCATCAAATGTCGTTCGTCTCGCCGTGCTTGCTGGTGCTTCGTTCATTGTACATCCACTCTTCGCGCAGGTGCGCGACTGGACCAACTCCAGCGGCGGCAATTGGACCGTGACCACCAATTGGCTCAACAACAGTGTTCCGGACACTGCGGCGGAAGAAGCTCGTTTCGGTATGCTGTCACTGCCCTACTCGGTGATGTTGGATAGCAATCTGACGATCGGCGCGCTGACGCTCAATGCTGGATCGGACTCAAGCGTTTCAATTCCTCCCACTCGCAGCCTCACAATCTCCGGCGGTTCAATTTTCAACACCGGCACGATCTATCTCGGAGCGAACAACGCAACGTCACTTGCAGCCCTCAGGCTGCCAGCAGCAGATACCGTCATCAATGGAAACGGCACGATCGTGCTCCAGGGCTATACGGACAACGTGCGGGCGAGAATCTTCGCCGACGACACCGCAAACTCTGGCTTCGTGCTTTTCCCAAATCAACGCATCCAAGGCGCGGGGCAGATATTCGCCACCAATATGTTTAATCAGGGCGTCATCCGAGCAGAGTTTCTTGGCAGGCTGGAAGTCATCAATAGCTGGACAGATATTTCAAACGCGCTCGTGAACACGGGCACCATGCGAGCGATCAACGGCGCGACGCTTGTCATGCACGGGATCATTGACAACAACAACGTCGGTGTCATCAGCACGGACGATACTGGCATTTTCCGATTGCAGAATACCGGCGGCATGCTGGGAACGGTGATGTCAGGGCTCATCGATACATCCGCCGGCGGCATGGCCCAGTACGCAACCTCGACAAAGTTGCTCGACGGCGTGGAACTTCGCGGTAATCACACGGCAGAAGGCACACTCACGCTCGGTGATGGCACCATCAACAACGGAACGCTTCGAATGCTCAGCGTTCAGTCGACGATCCCACTATTGAGGATCGTCGAATCCGGGGCCGGCTTTTCGACCGTCAACGGCACCGGGACAATTTCATTCGAGCATACAGGTTTATATGGCGTCGACTTCGAAACCCCAAACTCGACGTCCATTCTCCGTTTTCCAAACCAAGACATTCTCGGGGGTGCGGATTTCCGATGCAACGTCCGCTTCGGCGCACAAGTCTCGCCAGGCCTAGCCGCACCCAACCGCATCGGGCGTTTCCTGTTTGACCGCGACTGCAGACTCAATAGCACCAGCGTCACAACGCTCGACGTGCAAGGCGCAACCCCAAATCTCCGCGACGAGTTCAACGCGTCCGGCAACAGTCCCGCACTCATCATCGACTCGGGCGCAACACTCCGAATTCGTCTCGGCAACGGTTACGTCCCCTCGCACGGCGACATCATGACGCTGATCAACATGGACGGATTCCCGATCACCGGCACGTTCTCCACGCTTGAGCTCATCAATGCGCCCGCAAACCTAAGCGCCGAACTCATCTATAACGGCGTTGGAGTGCGAGTGCAATGGTCAGTCGGCTTGCAATGCGACTCCATCGACTTCAACAACGACACCAGCCTCTTTGATCCACAGGACATTGAAGCCTTCCTCTCCGTCTACTCCGAAGGCCCCTGTATCCCCGCCAACGCCACCTGCGGCGACATCGACTTCAACAACGACGCATCCCTGTTTGACCCGTGCGATATCAATAGTTTCCTGTTGCTGTACTCCGAAGGCCCTTGCACGCTGTGCGGCGTGTAACCTCGCAATCAATCAGCCTCATACAAATCACTCGGCACGACGTCCGCAATGCCCGCGGCTTTGAAGTCACATCGTTGCCATGCGCACGCGCAATGCCGCAACCGCGCCCTCGCCGCTGAGCCGTCGACCTCTGCCGCCTCCTACTTTCCCCCATGTCCTTGAGCCCCTCCCCCATCCTTCCCTACCGCCTCGCCTGCCTCTGCGACCTCCGCGACGCGCAAGGTCGCATGCTCCTCCTCCACCGCAAGAAAGAACCCAACTTCAACATGGTCAGCCCCATTGGCGGCAAGCTCGACGTCGACACCGGCGAAAGCCCCGCGCAGTGCGCCCAGCGCGAAGTGATGGAAGAAGCCGGGCTCAACATCCCCATCGACCGCTTCCACCTCATGGGCATGGTCAGCGAACAAGCCTTCGAAGGAAAAACTCACTGGCTCATGTTCGTCTATCGAGTCTTGGGTCCAGTCTGGGTCGAACCCCACGACATGAACGAAGGCCGCCTCGACTGGTTCCACGAACAAGACCTGATAAACCTCCCCGTCCCCGAGTCCGACAAAAAGGTCATCTACCCGCTGATGAAACGCGTCGAACAAAAAACCCCAACCGGCAAGCCCGGGTTCTTCGCGGTGCACATCGACTGCCGCGGGCCAGCGATGACGTGGTCCGTCGAACAAGAAATGTCGGGGACGTGATTCTCGTGACACAGGCTGCCGGCGCTCGGGGGTGCGGCTGCCTGTGCCGAGTCACCCGCATGCCTGATCGTTACAGACTCACACCATGACCTTTGAATCAGCAAATGACAAGCGAGTTCCGACACCAAGACCAAAGTCAGCCGCAAAGCCGGCAGCCTCGTTGTGCCATATGCCGCCACAATCCTCCCCACACCGCAGTTCGAAATTGGGGGGTGTATACTCTGATTCGCGGCAAGTATCCTCGTCGATACCTTTCTGCGGCGCGGGCGAAAGCCCAAGGAGAGAGACATGAAGAAGATCGTCTTTGTTGCGTGCGCGACCATCTGTTCTCACGCCGCACACGCCAACCTCATTAGTATTGACATGGGTGGCGTAGTTCACAATGCCCCTTCCGCAAACATCGCGGTGCCCGATATGGTCGAGAGCCTCTACGTCCAGGGCTTTGACGAAATACAGAGCCTGACCCTCACCAGCCCGCTCACCGTTATCAATCCGGCGACTGGTGTTCCGCTATTGGTTTCCACTGGTACGGTTGTCTCGAGCCACTTTGTATTCTTCGACCCGACGGGCCAAACGGACGTCTTCTCGATTAACAACGTCACGATCGCCGTTGATCAGCCGATTCTCGGCGTGATCATTGACGACGCTGGGATGACCGGTACGCAAGCGATGCTCGGAAAATTGGGTATCGCCTATCCTGGGCCGATCGACTTCTACGGCCTCGAGTCTGACGGCACGGACACGTTGCTTGCGGGGTTCGATGCGTACTCAGTACGATTTTGGGCGACGGCCGCTAGTCCTGGCGATCACTTCAGGATCATAACTTTGGTGCCAGCGCCGGGAACGCTCGGTGCCGGTTTCGTGTTGATTATGGCTGCGGCTCGCCGTCGTCGTTGATCGACAGCGCCGGCTATATGGGCAGCCGTGGAATTAGTTCCGTGGTGCGGTGCCGTCGTCGGCAACGCTCTGCGGCGCGGGCGAAAGCCCAAGGAGAGAGACATGAAGAAGATCGTCTTTGTTGCGTGCGCAGCTGCGCTTTCTCACGCTGCCAATGCGGATGTCATCAGCACGTTTGATTCAGGGCTTGCGGGGTGGTCTGGAGACGCACCGTCGTTTCAGAACACATGGGGTGCGACCGGCGGCAATCCGGGTGGATACGCAGACTTTCTCGACCAAGACACCGGCACCGGACGGTGGAATGCACCAGCCGCATTTTTAGGGAATCTGTCCGCGCTCAACGGCACGGGGTCCCTGCAATGGGACAGCATTGTATTCAACGAGAGTTTCGCCCCGAGTGTGCTCCCGTTTGAGGTCACCATTTCCGGCCCGGGCGGCGCTGCCACATTTACATCTAGCGTGAACCAGAGCGTTTGGTACACATGGGTCACGACAACCGCCCCCCTGAATCAGAGCCTCTGGAGTGTTTCATCCGGAACCTGGTCCACATTGCTGGCAAACGTCACAAACGTGAGTGTGCTCGCGGAGCGAGTCGCCAACGGCGGCACATCAAGCCCGACCAACCCCGGGGATCACTGCGGCATCGACAACTTTACTTTGGTCGTTCCAGCACCGGGAACGCTCGGTGCCGGGTTCGTGTTGATCATGGCCGCGGGTCGCCGTCGTCGCTGATCGACTGCGGCAACTGGCCAGGACATCGGCAGGTGGCTCAACCTCAAGTCCCGAGCCACATGCTTCGCATAGTTTTGGACGGCGATGGTTGTGGTGGGAAAGATCGGGACAAAGAAAAACGATTTGTGACACGGACATGCCTTCATGTCCGTGTTTTCGTTGAATCGCTGCATCGCTCCCACTCCACCAATCTTGAAGCAAGCAACCCTACCCTCCAAAGTTGCTCCGTCACCTCCCCCACCCCAAATGGCTCACGCACCTCGTGACCAGACTGTTCATGAGACCCGCCATGTCCACCCAAAACCAAAACCTCACTCTCGGCACCACCCCTTGCCGTTTGCGACATCGACTTTAACCACGACACCAGCCTCTTCGACCCCTGCGACATCAACGCCTTCCTAGTCATGTACAGCGAAGGCCCCTGCACCCCGTGCGGCATGTAAGCGTCGTTCCGGGTACCCCCACGCTCTGCGTGGGGTGTCTCCAAACATGCAGCCCGACCGTCAGGAAGGGCTTGCATCGGAGGCACGGCTTTCAGTTTGCATCTGTTTCGCACATCGCACACGGCTCAATGTCCTCGCTGATGATCGGGCCGCATAGTGACGCCGCGTGCAACTACTGTCGCTGCTTTGAGCCAGAGAAGTGCAGCGATCGCACACATTGGCTCATCGCATCATTCGCTCAAAGCAGCGATTGATGGCACGAATTGAAGCCGCCCGCCCCCCACCACCGCAGAAAGAAAAACCCGGCGATGGAGCCGGGTTTGGTGAGTCGCGGAGGGCTGGGTGCGTGTTATGGAAGGATGCGGACGACGGTGACTTCCTCGGCGAGCATCTCATAGAGCTCGGCGATGTCGGTCGCGCCAAGCCGCACGCAGCCCATGCTCTTTTGCTGGCCGATGCTGGTGGGGTCGATGGTGCCGTGGAAGCCGTAGCCCTGGTTCGCGGCGGCATCGCCGACGCCTTGCCAGCCGATCCAGAATTCGCCGATGGGGTTGTTTGGATTGTCGGCGGCGAACTTCTCGCCGGTGCGAGGGTTGACCCATGGGGGGTTGATGAGCTTGCTGTTCTTCTTGATGGTGTAGTTGCCCACGGGCGTGCTGTTGCCTTCGCCAAGCCCAACTTTGTAGCTTTTGATGAAGAGCCAGTTGGCGGGATCGTCGGGTGAGCCGGCGAAGACGTCGAGGCGATAGTTGGCCTTGTTGACGACGGCGTGG
>CAZEZV010000092.1:0-14588 GCA_964516725.1 uncultured Phycisphaeraceae bacterium | reverse complement strand
TCAGAGTTGATGCCGCAGGCGTGGAGTTTCATCTTGCCGTAGCGCTCGTAGTTGACTGTGAGGACTCCGATGATGATCTCTTCTACGTGTGTGGTGCGAGGCGGTGTGGGAAGTTGTCCAATTTTAGTGTCACCGTGTGTGCTTTGGTGGCTCAGGGCGTCAAGAAGGTCGTGAATTCCCGGCAGGGCCCGCTTCTTGTCGTTGGTCTTGAGCAAGTTGGAGAGATGAAACGTGTATCTGTCGCGAATCTGATCATGCGAGTGCTGCGAAGCTGGCAAGCCGTTCAGCCTCAGCATGTCGGCGAAGATCAGGGTGTCCAATCGCCCCGCAACGCTCAGGCCTTCGGTTGAGTACGCCGGGCCGATGACTTCGCGGCCTGCAAGCGTCAACGCCTGTTCGCCCGCGCCGCCAGAGGTGAGCAGGGTGAGGTCTATGTCGAAGAGAAGGAGCATGGGGCGAGAGTGGGTGACACAGACGTCCTCGCCTGTGGCTGAAGTCGATTAATCCTCAATCACAGGCGAGGACGCCTGTGCTACCGCGCTTACGCCAGTTTCACCAATTCACCACTCCGAACCGCCGCTGCCGCCTTTATCGCGATGATCGTGCTCTTTGCCCCGGCCGCGGCGTCGCACGCCGGGGGCTTGTTCGCGACGATCGAATCTACGAAGTCAGACAGCGCGTAGTAGAGGCTTGGGTTGGGCAGGCCCACGCCTTCCTTGAGTTTGCCCTGGCTTGCGAGTTTGGTCGCGTCGGCGATGAGCGTGATGCCTTCGTCGTTGTGGAAGCGTTGACGGTTGGCGTATACCTCCCAGCCTTGCGTCGGCGCGTCGGCTTCTTTGAACATCCAGCCGTGGGTCCACGAGAGTTTGACGGCGGCGTTGGTGCCGCGGAGGAGTTCATAGCGACCGCCGAAGGAGTTGGCGAGGCTGGCGTGATAGTTCATCACGCTGCCGCCTTCGAGGGCGAAGTTGAGATGAATGGTGTCCGCGAGTTCGCGGCCATCCTTGTGCAATTGAATCGAGCCGGAGCCCGAGACGCTGGTCGGCTGCTTGTCGGTGTACCACATTGCCACGTCAAGAGCCTGCACGCCCCATTCGCCGGCGAGGCCGAGGGAGAGAGTCGGATCGAGGCGCCAGTTGAGTTCTTTTTCGCGTGAGGCGTCGGAGCTGGGGACGCGCCAGGAAGTTTTCTGGAATTGCTGGGCTTCGATTGAGACGAGATCACGCACTGCGTCACTGCGGAAGAATGTTCGCGCGAGGCGGTAGACGGGATTGCTGCGGCCTTCAAGCCCGACTGCGACCATCAACTTGGGCGCGGCTTTCGCGGCGGCGTCTGCGATTGCTTTGCAGTCGGCCTCTGTGTGTGCGATCGGCGCTTCGCAGTACACGTGCTTGCCCGCCGCAAGCGCGGCGAGGACGAGGTCTTTGTGCTGGTGCGTGGGTGTTGCGATGATGACGCCGATGACATCCTTTCGCTTTGCGAGGAGTGCGTCGAGGGACTCGAATGCTTCGGCGTTGGGAGCCTGACGCAAGGCTCCGCTGCGACGACCTTCAACGGTGTCGCAGATGGCGACGATCGACGCGGTTTCGAGCTTTGCGAATTCAGCGAGGATCGCGCGGCCTTGCTTGCCGCAGCCGACCAGGGCGAGGGGTAGTTTTTCGCTGGAGACAGCGGCCCGAGCCGACAGTTCGGGGAGGATGGCGATGGCGGTGAGTGCGCCTGCGGCGCCGAACATGAAGTCGCGGCGGTTGAGGTTCGAGCCAGTAAAGTCAGATTGAGGCATTTTGCAGCGTAGGACGAGTGAAGCGAAATCGACGCGGTGAGGTACGGATCGTCTCACCAAGTTGCCATCGACACGGCAGCGGGTGCGCCGGTGCAGGCTGCAGTTTTCTTGAAAGAACGCAGTCGATCTTTAGCCTTCCGCGCAAGTGTACTTCCGCACCCAATTTGCATGAAAATCACGTTCGGATGCGGAACACCCCGCGTTCAAAAGCCAATAACACTGCACTGTGATCAAGGACCTGCGCCAACTCGAACCACTGCACCCCGCGAACGAATGTGGCGGCGGCGTGATTCGGCACCGGAGAATCCCGATTCTGCTTGCGAGCCGCTCTCCTCGGCGTCGTCAGTTGCTTGATCAGTGGGGCTTTGAGCACATCGCGCTGAGCCCGGGCTTTGAAGATGGGATGTTGACTCCGGGTGAAGTCACCCCGGCGCAGTGGGTCGCTTCGCTCGCGTACCTCAAAGCATGGGCCGGCGCGATGCTTCCCGAAGCCAAGTCAGGCGGCGGGCATCTTGTTGTCGGAGCCGACACCACCTGCGTTCTTGACGGCAAGATGCTGGGCACGCCCACGACAGTCGAAGAAGCCGAGGCGATGATTCGCGCGTTTGCGCAGCGGATTGATCTGCCGGAGGGCTCGGCGAGCGGCGCGCAGCACACAGGCCGCCTGCATGAAGTCTTGACTGGTGTGGCGATTGTGGATGTGCGAGAGGGCGATGGTCTCGTGCCGTTGGCTGGCACGCGGACGGTGTTTGTTGATGGCGCTCGCGTTCGAATGGGTGAGTTGACCGATCAACAAATCAGCGAGTATGTCGCCAGCGGCGAATGGAAAGGAAAGGCGGGTGGATACAACCTTGCCGAGCGATTGGCCGCGGGTTGGCCCATCACGTTCGAAGGCGATCAGACGACGATCATGGGATTGCCGATGGAGCGGTTGAGCAAGGTGCTTCGCGGGATGTGAACCCGAGCGGGTTTCATTCGTGTTCGTGGTCGAACGTACAGCTCATTTTCAGCACATCATCTTGTTTCTCTCATTACTTCTCTTGATCGCGGTGTGTCTGTGCTGAATGGAACAACCCACGTCTGACCTATCAGGCGGATTGCGTGTGTGCTTTGCGGCGTTGTGTTCGTTCGCTGATGGCCCGTCACGCCGCACGTGGGCCGTCGGGTGGATTCATGCCCAGGATCGCTCGGATGTTCTCCATCTGGCGATCCACATGCTGCTGTGCGCGTTCGACATGCGCAATGGAATCAAGTTCACCCGGATGCCAGTCGTTCCTGGGCCTCCATGCCTTCGACGCGGTTGCGGGCAGCGATGCATCAGTCTCAACGAGCTTGAGGCTGGGATTGGTGGAACTTCGTGGACCAACGTGACGCATCGTGGAATCTCCGCGTGCCGCGTGAGCGTGCCGAGCACACAACACATTGCACAGCAACGACATCGGGAGATATTGCCAATCACTTTCGCGCGGTGCCACGACGCGAGCGTCCTGAAAGCACAGACGGCATGCGTAGTCGATACGACTCGTTCAATTCAAACCCGATATTCGCCAGGCGTTGCGGTGGCGTTGTTCTCAGGCTTCACTTGTGCTGAATAACTTGAGGCTCGGTCGTGTCATAACAGTCCGAACTCTGTCAACGCCGCCGCGATCTGGGGTGCAGTTTCCTGGGTGTGATCGATGTGCTTGCCTTTCCAACCCAGACTCGCTGAGGCTTGGATGTTCTCCGGCAGATCGTCAAAGAACAGAATCTCGGCACCGAGATAGCCCGTTGCTTTCTCAAAGGCTTTATAAATCTCGATGCCGGGCTTCGCGTACCCGAGCAGATGGCTCGCGTGCCGGTGTTTGATCTTTGAGATCGTGGGAAAGTCCGCCGGTCGAAAGTTGGTGGGCTGGTGACGCCTCCAATGCGCGGGATTGGTGTTGCTCAGTAGCGCGGTTTCGATGCCGCGCCTGTTGTTGAGCGCTTCGATGATCGGCCCGACGTTGCGATACTCGCCGATGAGCCAGCCCGAGTGAATGACGCGGACTTCTTCCGGCGTGTAAATGCCGTTGGTTGCCTTCGCCAATGCGGGAAAAAAGTCGCGCTCGTGAATCTTGCCGCACTGGAAGTCGTGGTTGATCTGGCGGCGGATCGCCTGCCACTCTGGATCATCCATGCCCTGCCTCGCGGGGATGCCGACGTACTGGCACGCCTCGGCCCAACTCCGGCAATGCCGAAGAATGACGCCGCCCCAGTCGAAGCAGACGCAGCGAATGGCTGTGCCGTTCGGCGTGGGCTCGTTGGCGGGTTGGAGTTGGTATTCGTTCATTGATCGAGCACACTGCTTCACTCAGAATTCACTTCATCCCGGAGCACACAGGGGGCACGGAGAAACGCACTGTCTTCTTCTCTCTGTGTTGAATCGATTCAACGCACGTGTCGTTCTTGCAACCGCGTCATTCAAGTCCCGCCACTTTCGCGATGACTTTCGCAAGATTCTCTGGCACCGGCATCACGCTCAGCCGCGAATTTTTCAGTAGCACAAAGTCTTTGAATCTCGCGTCCGCCTTCATCTCCGCGAGCGTCACCGCTTTCTTCAAACCCTTGACCGCCGACACATCGACAACCGCCTGCTTGGGTTCGCCCTTGTCGTTCTTGCCGGGCTGTTTCGGGTCTTCGTATGCGTCAGACACAACTTTCCCGAGGCCGACAATCGCCTTCTCGTTGCCCGTGTGATAGATGAACGCGGCATCGCCCTTCTTCATCGAACGAATGTGGATCAGCGCCTGAGGATTGGACACGCCGGTCCACACGCTGCGCTTCTCGCGAACCAGGTCGTCAAACGAGTATTCGCCGGGCTCGGTCTTGAGCAGGAACGTTGCCATGTGGGCATTGTTGGCGGGTGGCGACCACGCACTTGCGGGTCGCATAACCCCGTCACAGACCATCCCAACCGCCCAGGTTCCGCCGTATTCGGACGAACCGCCAGCCCGCCATCCAGCCGCATCCATTGCGCGTCGATTGAGGGAGGACGAAGCGCTGCGGCGTCGGCGAGAGGACTCGCCAGCCGCGGCGTCGCGCACGCTGGAGAGCACCATGGCCGCCCAAGATCGCCGCAAAGGTCAGAGCAACGAAGACGCACAACCGCAAGCCAACCCGGCGGACGGGCTGAACCTGCTGGCAAACTTTGAGTCGGGCCTTGATTCGTTGCGGAAGCTGTACGCGGAGCGTCAGCAGCTTCAGGAAGCCGTGAAGGCGCGCGAGCATGAGCTCGCGGAGCGCACGCAGGAACTCGAGCACAAGTCGGCGCAGGTTGCGGATATCTCTGCGCGCTTCGAGGATCACAAGAGGCAGGTCGAGGCAACGCGCAGCGATCTGACGCTCCGCGAGAATGAACTTGCGCAGAAGTCAGAGCAACTCGAGCAGGCAACGAAAGCACACGCCGAAGCGCAGCGCCGGAGTGAAGCTGACGCCGCCGCGGCACTGAAGGAAATCGACAATCAGCGCAGCGCGTCCAAGCGAGAAATCGCCGAAATCGCGGAACAGGGTAAAGCGCTCGAATCTCGCAGCAGACAGTTGAGCGAACAATCCAAGGCTCTTGAGCAGGCTCAGAGGCAACTGGCAGACGCGCAGAGCAAACTGTCTCGTGAATGGGACTCGCTGAACTCCGCCAAGGCCAATCTCGAAGCGCGCGAAAAGGATCTCAGCAATCGTGAGGCGAACCTTGCAGCGCTCAGGGCGCGAGTCGAGGAACTCGACGTGATCGCGAAGCAGGCCGAGAAACAGATCGCCGTCCGCGAGCAGCGCATCGGTGAGCTTCAGGAGCGAGTGACGATCATCGACCGTGAGCTTCAGTCGGCAAAGCAGGTTGCGGACGCGGAGCGTGCGGCACACTCGCAGACGCAGCAGCAAGCATCGCAGTTTGAGAAGCAGACCCAGCAGCAGACAGCATCGCTTCAGAAGCGGCTGAACGAACTTCAGGGTTCGGTCGAGACGCTCGAACACGAAGCCGCGTCGTTCAAGAGCACGCTTGAAGTCGAGAAGGCCGCGCACAGCAGGACGCGAGAGGAAGCCGGGCAACTTGCCTCGCGTGCGGCACAGCAGCAGGCGCAGTTCCAGGCCCAGCTTGAACAGCAGTTTCAGACGCGCATCGATGCCGAAGTTGCGAAGCAGCAGAAGACATCGCAGGCGCAGATCGCCAACTTGCAGCAGCAGCTTGTGAACCTCCAGAAGCAGCTCGCAGCCGAAGCAGAAGCAGCGTCCAACTCCGCGGCCCAGTGGAAGCGCGAACTCGAAGAGGCCCGCGAGCGCTGCGCACAGGCCGAATCAGACATCGCGCAGGCCGACGCGGCATCGAAAGACACCATCGCACGCCTCGAAGCCCAGTTTGCCGACAAACTGCGTGCCGCAAAGTCCGAGCAGGAAGCAGCGTTCTCAAAGGAACGCGAATCACTGCGTCAGACCTTCGCCGATGAACGCCGCATCGCTGATCGCAAGGCAAGCGAGCGCATGGTCCAGGCCGTCGCCGAGGCCACGGCTGCGAGCAGTTTGGCGCTTGAAAAACGCCTGCGCGAAGAGATGGCGGACGAACTCGAAGAAGAACGCACGATCAGCGAGCAGCGTCTTGTCACAGAGCGTGCCAAGTGGGAGGCTGAAGCCGAATCCCGCCTCGCGGAAGCTGTCGCCCACGCCCGCGCGGGCGGCGCAGGCGAAGCCGAGAAACAACTGATCGCTCGCCACGAAGCCGAGCGCACCAAAATGACAGCGTCCTTCGAGCAGCAGATCGCCGAACTGCGAGCGAGCGCCGAGCGCGAAAAGAGCCGCCTCGCCGAAGAACGCGCTTCGCTGCAAGATCAACTCAAGCAGAAGATCGCCGACATCTCAGAAGTCCGCACCGACTTCACACAGCGCGAGCAATCGCTCCGCGCTGAGTACGAGGCCAAGGTCATCCGCGTCCGCGAGGAAGCTTCCAATCGATTCGCCGAAGAGCGAGAACGCATCGAAGCCGCGGCGAGCGAGAGCGTCCGGCAGGCGCTGCTCGACGCCCGCACAACCGCTGACGAAGGCAGCACGACCGTCCTAGGACTACGTTCTGAAATCGAAGAACTCAGGTCCAGACTCCAGGCGGAGGTCGAAGCACACAACGAACTTCGAGAGCAGCACGAGACCTCCTCGCACCAACTCGCCGACTCCATGTCGCGCGTTGTGGCCCTCGAATCGCGCATGCGTGCCCACAGCGAAGACGGCGGGCACGTTGCCGGCACCTGGCGCACGCCAGAATCCGTCGCGCGTCACCGCCAGCGCCTCTCGCTGGCTCGCACCCTGATCCGCGAGCAGACCGACAAGGTCCGCAAGGGCAGCGAAGCACTGCGCAAGCGGTACGAACAGACGGAAAAAGTCATCGCGCAGCGATCTGAACTCGCGCAGGCACGCGAAAAGATCATCGACGCTGAACGACGCGTCCAGAGCGCCGCGGGCAAGAGCAAAGCAGCCGTCGTGCTGCTGTGTGTGACGCTGTCGATCGGCATCCTGGGCGGCTTGTCTTATGGCCTTGCCCGCGAACTCGCGCCCGCGACGTTTGTCGCGACCAGCCTTGTTGCCGCCGATGGCAGAGGCCGCGACCTGAACCTCGCCGAAAAGAAAGAGTGGAAGGAATACCACGAGAAGATTCTCAAGGACTCGCGTTTCCACGAAATGGCCGCTGAGCGTTTCCAGCGATCGGGCATCGAAAGCCTCGCGTCGCCCTCGCAGGTCAAGCAACTGTGCGAGAATGGCGTCGTCATCATGGACCCTGAGCCGGGCCAGTTGCAAATGACGTTGCTGGGTGAAGGCAGCACACGCACCGAACGAGTGCTTGATGCACTGACCGCCGCGCTTGTCAGCCACGCCAACTCCGCGCAGACCGCGCGAGTTGATGGCAGCGTGACCACCGTGAAGCAGCAGGCCAAGGCCGGCTCCGACCCCGTCGACAAGACCCGCCTCTACTGGGCGCTTGGCATGCTCGGCATCGGCATCTTCGTCTGCGGCACGTGTGCTTTGGCAATCTGGCGCAAACTCGCCGGCGCGAAGACACAGTTTGAGCGCGACACGCAGCTCGCGGCTGTGCTCGATCAGGCCAAGTGGGGCGATGTCAGCATGCCTGACCTCAAGGAAGCCACGGCGAAGACTGTGAAGAAGGAACAGAAGAAGGCGGCGTGAGCAGCATGGGCTTCAGGACCACACCACAAGCTGCTTTGCTCTTGTATCATGCAGGCTCCATGAACTTGTCATCGGGAGACTAGCGCCGTAACACAGCAGCTCCCGCTGACAAGTAAACAAAATTGAATCAACGCAAGGGCGCCCAACATGTCAAGTGCTTTGTCGCTCATTCGCGACTTCGTTGCTCGGCTCGTGCTAAGCCAAAGAGCGCCAACAATCCCCCACGCAATGTTGACCAGACAAAACAGGACCACGAGCATGTAACCATTCGCTCTGCCGGGCTGATAAAAGACAAAAACTGCCCATACCAGCGGAATCACTGCGAGGCATGCGTTGGTCAGATATATGCCGCCTGCGCAGCGAGTAAGTCGCCTGAAATCGGCGACGTTTGCAGCATCTTTACGCTCATGTCCACACTCCGGACACTGCGATGCATCACCCAAACCAGAAAGGTCATAGTTGCAAAAAGCACATCGATCATGCGGCTTGGTATGCATGGAAGTTGCGAACCCTCATCCGCTGAAAAATAGCATGGAGATCAAACGCGATCGCGCAAACTTCACGACTTCTTCGCCACCTCCACAAACCGCTCCCACATCCTCTCCAAACTCCCCGGCATCACCCGCACGTTGCCCACCACCGTCATGAAGTTCACATCCCCGCCCCAGCGCGGCACCAGATGCACATGCAGGTGCTGCGGCACGCCCGCCCCCGCCGCACGGCCTTGATTGATGCCGATGTTGATGCCCTGAGGCTCCAGCGCCCGCTGCATCAGGTCCGTTGCACGCTCTGTCAGTTTCCAGAGGTGCGCCCGCTGCTGTGCGTCATAGTCCAAGAGCGTGGGCCGAGGCTCGCCCAGCGCGACAAGCAAGTGCCCGTTCGCATACGGATACTTGTTGAGCAGAATCAGCCCGCGCGAATCTCGCTCGATCACATGATTTGCCTTGTCGTCCGCAGGCGACAACCAGTAGTCATACAAAAACGACCCACTCCCAGCCTTGGGCACTCCAGCTTTCTTCTCCGACTCGCCCATTGACTCCAAGTAATCCATCCGCCACGGCGCCTGCAACTGAGGAGGCGTGTGCTGCGAGGGTTGCTGATTCGGGGTCGACATCAGTGCAGGGTATACGGACTCTCAGCCAAACTCGTGCCACCGACTGCGGCTTTGCGCGGTCGGTGGCACGACATGCTTTGCCACCAACCCTACTACCTTTGTTTATGCCCGCCGACCTCACGAACCTCGTCCGCCAGCACGCACAAACGGCCAAGCTCATGGGCGTGGATTTTGTGCCCGCGTTCCGTTCGGCGAACAGCCCGTTCGGCGAAGCGGTCAGCGACCAAGCAACGACCGAAGAAGCGGCGGTGCACTCGCCGGAACTCGACGATGTGCGTTTCTCGGCACGACCTCATGCAGTTGCTCCGCCCAACGCGGACATGTACGCGCGCGATCGTGCCGTCGAAGCCAAACCAGTCGCTTCGCAGCCCGCCGCAAACACCGCCGGCTACTCCGGCACACAAGTCACGCGCCTCGCCAATTGGACCGTGCCCCCCAAGAACGCGAACGAAAACGCCGCGCAATACAAGTACCGCTGCCTCGCCGCACTCCGTGCTCGTTATGAAGCGGACGCACCGCACCAGCACTTCGTGACCGCCCACCACAACCTCGTCTGGAGCGACGGCGACTCGATGTCGCGCGTGGTGTTCGTGGGCGAAGCCCCCGGTGAAGACGAAGACAAGCAAGGCATTCCATTCGTAGGCCGAGCAGGTCAGCTACTCAACAAGATGATCACTGCGATGGGTCTGTCGCGTGAAGCCAGTGCGGGCGACAAGGGCGTCTACATCTGCAATGTGCTGAAAACCCGCCCGCCCGACAACGCGACGCCCACGAGCTTCGAAGCAGGCCTCTGCGAACCCTACCTCATCGAACAACTCATCATCGTGAATCCGGTGTGCATCGTCACGCTGGGCCTGCCCTCAACTCGCACGCTCCTCAAAACCGACGCGTCAATGGCCCGCATGCGAGGCCAGTGGCAAATACTGAAAATTCCCAACGGCCCCACATTCCCGGTCATGCCCACGTATCACCCGGCGTACATCCTGCGAGCCTACACCGAAGAGAACCGCAAGAAAGTGTGGAGCGACCTGCAGATGGTGATGCAGAAGATCAAGTGAAAGTGGGAAAGTGAAAGAACGGAAAAGTGGAAAATCAAGAAAGAGCAAGCTGCCGCTCCCATTTTCCGTTTTCCTGCTTTCCCACTTTTCAACATTCACTACCCCTACTCTGAATTTTAACAAGGAGTCTCCCATGTTCGACAACATGAAAATGCTCGGTGCCGTCGGCAAGTTGATGGCCAACAAGGACAAAGTCGTCGCCCGCGTCAAAGAACGCCTCAGCACCACCGAAGTCACCGGGGAATCCACGGGCGGAGCCGCTCGCGCCACTGTCTCGGGTGAACTCCGCGTCCTCAAGATCGAACTCTCCCCAGCCTTCGCTAACGGCATCGCCGCCGACGACCGCACCCGCCAACTCGCAGGCTCAGTCATCGCCGAAGCGGTGAACAACGCGATGCAGGTTGCTCAACAGCGCATCAAACAAGTCATCGATGAAGAGGCGAAGGCGATGGGCCTGCCCAGCGGGCTGAGTGACATGGGTGGCCTAGGCGGCCTATTGGGCGGCTGAGTAAGTGGTGGCACAGGCGTCCTCGCCCGTGACGGGGGTCGCTTGTTTTTGAGACGGTGAAACGGTGACTCGGTGAAACGGTGAAACGGTGAAAGGAAATACAGTTTCTCACCGTCTCACCGTGTCACCGTCTCACAACCTCAACCGACTTCTCATCGGCGGAGACCGACGATGAAGACGGATTGACGGGGGACCGCCAATCTACCCATGAAAGCCTATCGCGGCATTCCCCTCACCGAAGTTCTCCCCCTTCCCTTAGAAGGCGGCGGCCTCCGCGTCGCGATCTCCCGAGACGCTCGCATCCCCCACTCCGCGGCCGTCGAGGCCGCGTGGGCCAAACTGCTCGCCGCGAACCCTCGCTACTTCGATGGCCCGATCCTCAGCGTCCTGCACCTGCCACATGAGCACGACGCGGTCGACACCGGCTCACCCCACAATGAGATTTTGGTCCGTCGCGATCGCTTCTCGCGCCTCGCCGTGCAGCCCGCCGTCAATACAGGCGTCCGCATTCTCAGCGTGACCGGTATCCTCTTCTCCACAGACAAATCCGGCCGCGAATTCGTCCTGCTCGGCAAGCGTGACCACTCCACTCGCATCTACGGCGGCATGTGGGAACTCGGCCCGAGCGGCGGTTTGCAGGACCCGCCAATCGCCGTCACCAGCCTCGACCACGAAGCTATCTTCGCCAACCTCGCCGACGAAATCGAAGAAGAAGTGGGCCTGAAACTCCACAAAGGCGAAGCCGTGTGCCTCACTCGCGACCACAAGGCCATGAGCGACGACATCGTCTTCATGTGCGACGCCGGCCCGCTCGAAGTCGCCGCCAGTGAAGCCCACGCCGCAAACTGGGAATACGAAGAAGTCCTCTGGCTCCCCACCGATAGCCTCGCACCGTTTGATGCCGATCAAGCATCAAACATCATCCCGCCAACGCGAGCGTTGTTTCGAGCGTTGGGGTGGATTGACTGGACGTGACGTGCCACCAACACGCACCGCCCGAGTTCGGATTGTCCGGACTGGTCATCATCAATTTCTTTTTCATTTTCCCAACTTTTCAGGCTTGGTGTTCAAGCAACCGACGGTTAGACTGTGGGTATACATAATTTGATTGAGACACCGCGCACCCGCGCGTGATCTCACCCGTAAGGGTTGTGAGGGGGATTGGGGGGTCGGGTGTCGGGGTTGTCGCGTCGGGGTTTTCGGGTGGGTGCCTTTGCTTCGGGTCCTTTTTTCGGGGGTTTTCAGTGCGGGGGTTTTAACTTCGGGGGGTCGGACAAGACAGGTGGTTCGAACAATCAACGTACCGACCTGTTGGCTCCCCGCAATCACCAACGATCCCCGCTCACCATTCTCCGTTCTCTGCTCTCCGTTCTCTGCACTCGGTTTCCCGTTCGCCTCTCCCCGCTCTCCCCCATGGACTGGATGGACCGCATTTCCGCCTTGCAGCAACGCCTGCAGACCTACTCCCCGTGGGAGGTCGCAGTCGAGGTGGCGATCATTTGGGTGGTGGTGTTCCTCATCGTGAAGTTCGTCCAGGGCACCCGGGCCGCGGGTGCTCTCAAGGGCATCCTCGTCATCCTCGTCGTCATTACAATCCTGTCCCGCATGCTGGGCAGCGGCGGTAGTTTCCAGCGTCTCGGACTGCTCTACGACAAGTTCGTCGCCCTCGTCGCCATCGCCCTCATCGTGATCTTCCAGCCCGAACTCCGCCGGGCTTTGGTTCGCCTGGGTGAAACAGGTTTCCTCCGCAGCACCCCCAAAGACATCCGCATCATTGTCGAAGAAGTCTCGGAAGCCGCTTCTTACCTGTCCAAAGCCAAGTTCGGCGCGCTGATGGTGCTCGAACGCCAGACCAAACTCGCCGGCATCGTCGACGGCGGCACAAAGATGGGTGCCGAACTCAGCGGCCGACTCCTCCAAACCATCTTTTTTCCTGGATCATCCCTGCACGACCTCGCCGTCGTCGTCAAAGGCCGCGTCATCGACTCGGCGGGCGTTCAACTACCCTTGGCCGATCCCTCTGACATGCCCGACCGACGCCTGGGTTCACGCCACCGCGCCGCCGTGGGTTTGACACAGGAATGCGATGCGCTCGTCGTCGTCATCAGCGAAGAAACCGGCTCGATTCGCATCGCCGAGCGCGGCAGGCTCAGCCGACCCCTCACCGAAGACGAACTCCACAACGAACTCACCACGCGCCTCACCTATTCCCGCCGCGAAGGTGCTACCCAATCCAGTTCCCGCCGCCCCGCCGTGCCCGTCGCCGAACCCACGGCCCAGGAACGCCGCGATCAGAACGATCCGCTCATGGACAGCCTTCTGCATGGCGACCAGGCGCCGGGTGGCAGCATCGCGGGCCAGAGCTTCGCGGGCCGCCTGGATGACACCAACGGTGGTAGCTCGGTCGCGGCCAGTCCCAGCGATGGCACCGCCGCCGACAGCAAGGCGGGCTCGCTGAGCGATACACCGATCCTGCTGGGCGATGCAATCGACGACAAGAACTCCGGTCGCGGCTTCGGTCGAGGGTTGGGGGGCGCGGCGGAATCGGGTGGCGAGGGCGGCGAAGGGAGGTCCGCATGACCGCCTTCTGGAACGCTCTCAAGACCATTATGCTCACGACGATCATCGCCGGGCTGGTCTGGCTGTTCGCCGAAGCTGAAACCTTGCGCGACAAGGAAGTTGATGTTCGTCTGATCCTCCAGCCAAAGTCAAACTCTGATCTGGTGGTCGATGTCCAAGGCACTGTCTCTCGCGAGTTCACCGTCAAACTCCGCCTCCAGGGCGGCTCGCTTCGGATGGATCAAGCCGAGCGACAACTGACCGACCTTCCCGTCATTCTCACACTGGGCGACGAAGGCGTCCCCGCGAGCACGGGCGAGCACCGCATCGACCTCATGTCGGCACTTCGCAGTCATGAAACCCTGCGCGAGCTTGCGGTGTCGCTGCAGTCGGTCGAACCAAAGTCTCTCGGCATCGTGGTCGACGAGTTCATGACCCGTGAACTGGCAATCCATGCGATCCCTCCCGCCGACGCCATCGGCCTTGAATTCGCCAGCACGCCCATCATCTCCCCACCGCGAGCCCGCGTCACGCTCCCGCGACGCGACGCCGAGCGCATCGGCACCGACGCCACCCTCGAAGCCCACATCTCCAAAATCGACTTCGACAGACTCACCACAGGACGTCAGGAAACTCTCACCAACGTCCGCCTGCGCCTGCCCGCGCTTGCGAACGCCGCTTCTTCAGGCGCAAGCAACCCAACGAACGCGACCACCAACACTCCTCTCCGCGCCACCATCAACCCGACAACCGTCGACATCCAACTCGTCGTCCGCCAACGCTCCGCCGAGTTCCTTCTGCCGCGTGTGCCCATCGATCTGCGCCTCCCAGCCAGCGAACTGGGCAAGTGGAGCGTCTCCATCCCGGAGGACGAACTCAACCTTACTGACGTCCGCGTTGTGGGTCCCGCCGAACTCATCCAGCAGGTCCGCGACGGCCGGATCCCAGTCCGAGCCGCCGTCAACCTCAGTTTCGACGAACTTGCGCGAGGTGTCAACGCGAAGGACGCGGTCTTTACTGATGTTCCGGACGGATTGCGATTTGAGGTCTCTGATCGCCAGGTGCGAATGACGATTAGGCCTGTTGCGCCGAAGTAGCTCGTAGATTTGTGAGTAATCTCGTGCCAACGACTACGGCTTTGCGTCGTCGGTGGTACGAACATGCTCATGCAATCGTGCGTACCGCCGGATCCAACGGCAGCATCCGCGCCCACTTCAAGTACGCATCCACCTGCGCCCGGACTTCGACAAGAGAATCCCCGCTGAACTTCGCCCGAAAAGCGCGTGCTACTTCAAACGCAACCACATTCTCCAGCACCACACTCGCCGCGGGCACGGCACAGATGTCCGAGCGTTCATACTGACTCGTCTGCGCCTGCTTGGTATTGAG
>CAZEZV010000091.1:0-14614 GCA_964516725.1 uncultured Phycisphaeraceae bacterium | reverse complement strand
TGCGAACATGGGTGTGCCGCCGTACGTGCTCGGGTCAACGATGACGGCCGCGATCTCGCAGCGGCTGGTGCGGCGTCTGTGCTCAAAGTGCAGCGTTCCCGAGTCAAGCCTCACGCACCTGCGACGTGTTCCCATGTCGCTGCGGGGGAGCGCGTTCCGCACGCACACCGGGTGCGGCTCGTGCCGCGCGACTGGGTACAGCGGACGCATGCCCGTGTTCGAGATGCTGCGCGTCACGGCGGGCGTGCGGCCGTTGATTGAGTCGAAGGCGCCGGTCACTCGCGTGCTCGAGGCGGCGAAGCAGGATGGGTTCAAGACATTGTTCCACAACGGTGTCGTGCTTGCCTCGCAGGGGTTGACATCGCTGGACGAGATTGTGCCGTTCGCGCATCCGTTCTTTGATGCAGAGCTCTTTGCGCCCACACCACTGGAGAAAGCGGCATGAGCATTCTGACGTATCGGTACGACGCGATCAATGCGTCGGGACAGAAGACCAAGGGAACGATCCGGGCGGGTTCGGAGCAGGAGGCGTATCGCAAGATCAACGCGACGGGTGTGACGCCTTTGTCGCTGACGGCGGTTCGTGCGAAGGCGCCGCTCTTTTCGTTCAGCAGGATTCGGCATCAGGACATCGTGAACCTGACGCGAGAGCTTGCGGTGCTGGTCGAAGCGAACATCCCGCTGGAGCAGGGGCTGATCTCGATCGCGCAGCATGAGAAGAACACCGCACTTGCGGACATGGTGAGAGACATCGCGACGCAGCTTCACTCGGGCGTGTCGCTGGCGAATGCGTTGGAAAAGCACAAGGCGGCGTTTGGAAGTGTGTATGTTGAAGCCATGAGGGCGGCGGAAAAGTCGGGCTCGCTCATCGCCGTGACGCAGCACCTGGTTGAGATGCTGGAGCGGCAGGCCGAGACGAGACAGATGATTGTGCGGGCGATGACGTATCCGATCATCGTGATGTTCATGGTCGCGGGTGCGCTCACGGTGATTGTCGGGTTTGTAGTTCCGAAGTTTGCGGCGACGTTCGCGGCACGCGGCACACAGATGCCACTCGCAACGCGCGTGGTCCAGGCAATCGGTCTCAGCGTCAACACCTATTGGTACTACTACGTCGGCGCCATCGTTGCTGCGATCGCCGGCTGGGTCATTGCGTGGCGGAACCCTTCGGGGCGACTTGTGCTGGAGAAGTTCCTGACGAAGGTGCCGTACATCGGGCGGATCATCATCACGCACACCGCGGCGAGGTTTGCTCGCGTGATGGGCATCGGGCTTGCGTCGGGACTGGGAATCATCGATTCGATTCAGGTCGCGGGACGCTCGACGGGGCGGCCAGTGTTTGCCAACGACTGCGATGTGATGGCGTCGCGGATCAAGCAGGGTGACAAGCTTGCGGACGCGTTGACAGAGTCTCGATACCTGCCCGCATTCGCGCAGCGAATGATCGGCGCGGGCAAGGACAGCAAGGAAGTCTCGCGCGCGTGCGACATTGTCTCGCGGCACTTTGACCGCGAGTCGAACAACCTCACAAAGAACATAAACACCATCGTCGAGCCGCTGCTCACCGTGGGACTTGCGGCCATCGTGCTTGTGGTTGCGCTGGCGGTGTTTCTCCCGATGTGGCAGATGGCGCGCGTCACGAGGTAGCGCAGGGGTTAGCGGACGGCACGCAGGCGAGACTGCGTGGGGTGTGCGGGTGCGATTGGGCAGGAATAGGGCTTCGTTGTCGCGTCCGGTCAATTGCTGTTGCTGGTTTTCCGAGAATTTGCTTATGGACGCACTGCTTGCACACTGTCAAGGACGACGGTTTCCGGCGACTTCGGCGCAGAGCTCGGCTCTGCGCGCGTTCACGCTGCTTGAAGTCTTGATTGTCGTCATCATCATCGGCATTCTTGCGGCGATTGCGGTGCCGCAGTTCAGCAGCGCGACCAGCGACGCGAAGGTCTCGGCGCTGAAGGCCGGGCTTGGGGGCGTGCGGTCCTCAATCGCGGCGTTCCGCGCAAACGCGGTGCTTGCGGGCGACGTGCCCTATCCGACGCTGGCGGAGTTGACGACGCGCGGAACCGTGCTTCAAAGCGACTTCCCCGAGAATCCGTACAACGGCAGCAACACCGTGCAGGCGGTGTCGCTCGGGCAGGCCAATGCACGCACTGTCACGGGGAATGCGGGATGGAATTACTTCTTCGACAACGCGAGCGACCCGGCGGTTGCGATTTTCTACGCGAACTCGAGCGCGGCGGCGGGGACGACAGGCTCGGGAACATCCGTCACGGCGAACAACCACTGAGGAACCATGCGGACACGCACTGCGACAACCCGGAGGCGAGCCTTCACGATCCTCGAACTGCTTGCGGCGATCGTGATCCTCAGCATCGTCGCAGTGACTGCGATCCCGGCGTGGTCGCACGCGTCGGAGGCACGGATTGCAAGCGTTGCGGATCGCGTCGAGATGGCGACGATCCAGGCGCGGGCGTGCGCGATCAACACGGGGATTCCGCACGGGCTGCAGGTCAATTCGGCGTCGATACGGGCGGTCTACCTGCCCAACCCGGCCGGCGCACCGGTTGCGACGCGCGATGGAATGAACCAGGCGACGCCTGCGATCACGTTTCTGGAGGAAAAGCCCGGCGCGTTGAAGTCGTGCGTTGCCGGGGACGGGACGACGTCGTTTCCGTTCACGATCTGGTTTTCGCACGACGGGGTGCCGCAACTGCGGAGCGCGGGCGGCGCGTTGATCGGAAGCACGACAACCGATGCGGTGATCCGCATCGGATCGAGCGACGACAGCACCGTGCGGAGCACGATCACGATTCGGAAGATTTCAGGGGCGATTGAGCTGAACTGAGAGGTTTGAGTTGGCGGCTGCTTTGTGATGCGACACATGACCCACCTGGTGAGGCACAATCCCGAGGGCGCACATGCGAAGGGTTCTCGCGGCGGCTTCACGCTGCTTGAGTGCGTGTTCGTCGTGGTGATTCTCGCGCTGACGGTGCCTGTCTCTGTGATTTTTCTCGAACAGCGAACGAGCGAGCGGCATGACGCATTGCAGTACGCGAGGGCGACTGCACTCGCGCAGGGCGTGCTTGAGAATGTTCTCGCTGATGCGTCGAGCAAGGACAGTTCGCTTGGGTATGCGGCCTTTGCTTCGAGCACGACGTACCTGGATGCCTCGACAACCGGGCTATACGCGCGGCTCGATCCGATGATCGCTTTGTACGGCGGCATGGGTATTCGCTGCGACGTGACGATCGGCCCTGAATCCGCGGCGAACGGGCTGGTTTCGGGGACTGCATCAAACAACGTGTTTCGGACGGTGACGGTGACGGCGACGTTCACCAACTCGATGTCCGAGCAAGCGCAGGTGCAACTCTCGGCGGTGGTGACTGACTTCTGATCGGCAAGCATGAAGCAATGGCGCACACAACCCCGCTGGTTCACTGGTCGCACGACGCGGTGCGGATACTCAATGGTTGAGACCGTGATTTCGCTGGTCGTCATCGGCGTGATCGCGGCGGTGTCGATGCCCTTGATCTCTTCGGCAGCAGACAACGCGGCGGTTGCGCGAAGAGTTCGGCGGAGCGCGGACGGGGCGACGTTTGCGATGGAGCGAGTGGTCCGGCTGCTGCGAGATTGCCCGGGATCCTCGACGACACTTGGCATCACGGCGGCGACTGCTTCGAGTGTCACATTCAGCAACGGGAAGCGGGTGTACCTCTCCGGCACCAACCTGATGCTGGTGGAGAGTCCCGGCAACGAGGCGATTCTGGCTGCAGATGTCAGTTCGTTTGTGATCCAGTACCTTGCCGATGACGGCAAGACTTCGACGCTCGCGACGCCAACATCAACGGCGCGGTTCATGGTCACCATGGTCAAAGATCAGATCGAGCTCCGATCCTCGGCATTTGCCCGCTGCCGAGCAGGCGTGCCGTGAATAAGTTCTCGGGCTTGTGCCAGCATCACGATCACATGCGATGCTCGGTGCGACATGCCGCGCAATAACACGCCTAAGGACGCGAATGTTCACGCGTTTCTCGCCCGCGCCTCCCCGAAGTCGATGCGGAATCGACCCGATATCACTCATGGATATTTAGATAGTCATAGAGAGGAAGACTGTGCTTAAGCGCGATCCAATTCTGATCAGCCTATCTCCCACCAGCCTTCGCGTGGGCGTTGCTCACGCGGGCGAAGTCGTTCGCAGCGAGCGCGTGTGCATCACAACGCCGGCGGAGGAAGTCTGGGCGACGGGCCTGCGATCGCTGGATGATGCGCTGCGCGACACGCTGCGGACTTTGCAGGTCAAGCCCGGGACGCCGGCGGTTGTGCTGTATTACTCGCCGCGAAGCGTCGCGGAAGTGTTCAATGTTCCTGCGCAGGGAAACGCGGCGGAGCAGGCAGTCCACCTGTACCTCCAGCAGAATCTTCCCAACTCGGGCCAGGGTTGGTTGACGCAGCATCAGTTGATACAAGAGGCGACTGCGACCGAGGAAAGCACAGACCTGTCTTCGGCGACGTCGAGCAACGCGACGAAGCAAACAACTGCGCTCACGTATGCGGACACGAGCCAAGACGCGGACGCGCTCGCGCTGTTCGTCCGGCGGGCGGGGCTTGGCGTTGCCGGCGTGATGCCCGGCAAAGCAGCGTTGCTACGCAGCTCGCTCCAGAATCCGCCCGAGCGCAAAGAGAACCAGCCGACAGTGTTCATTCACCTTGGCGAGCACGCGATGACGCTGACGGCGTGGATCGGGAACAAACTGCTTCTTGCACGGTGCGCCGAGGTTGGCTACTCACTGCTCATTGACGCGCTGCTGAGAGCCGCGTCAACTGTTCTGAAGTCGGCCACTCTCACGCGGGAGGTTGCCACGCGAACGCTGTTTGCGTCGGGCCTGCCCCAACCTGGCGAGATGCTGGACAGTTCGCTCGGGCTTTCGGGCGACGCCGTCGCCCCGAGCATTCAGCCCGCGATGCAGCGATATGTGATCGAGATACGCCAGACGCTGCGGTTTGGCATGCTGGAGAGCGACGTCGCCCGCGCCCGCGTGGTGCTCACCGGGCCTGGCGCATCCATTCCAGGACTTGCGGACATGCTGAGCGAAAGCCTGGAGATTGATGTTGAGAGAGAAGCGCAGAGCTCAACGGCGGGTGGTGGGATCAGCGAAGAGTTCGTCGGCGACCTGACGATCGCGAAGTGGCTTGCCGGCTGCCAGGGCTGGATCGTGCCGCCTTCGGTGCAGGTCGCTCGCACGTCGCTTCGTACGGGGCAAGCAGTTCGATACGGAGCAACAGCCGCGGCTGTGCTGCTGGGTGTGCTTTCCGCGCGGGCCTACATGGGCAACAAGAGCATGTCGTCGGCAGTGGCAGGCATGAAGCCTCAGGCCGACGCGATTGATGATCGCCTTGCTGCTCGTGCACAGGCTGCGAAGTCTTCGCAGGCGATGGATCGCATAAACGCGCTCATCAGCGCGGGCATCGGCACGCGAACAGACTGGCGCACCGTACTCGGCGCTTTGTCGCAGCTCACGCCGCAGGGCATGGAGCTGGAGGACATCACGGGCGACTACAGCAGTGGCGAAGTGACGGGCACTCCAGCGCTCACTGTGCGGGGGCGTGTGCCTCAGAGCAGCGCAAGCGGCGCGAGCCTGACGTCGCAGTTCATCGAGTCGCTCACAAGCTCGCCGATCGTTCTTTCCGCACGCGTGACCAACTCTCGCAACAACGAGGCCAACGGGATGCGCGAGTTCACGATCCTGATTCAGCTGCGAAGCGTGCAGGTCGCCGGCCCGCTCGCGGAGCCGATCGGCGTTGCGCGCGATGCAGGCCAAAGCACGGCACCCGAACGGGAGGTCCCTAAGCAATGAGTGATACTTCAGCAAGTAGGTCAGGTGCGCAGGAAGCACAGCCCGGCAGCACGCCTGCCGCAAGCCTGCTCGTGCATGAGCGCGACATGATGGACATTCTGCGCAAGCGGTTCACGCAGTCGCTTCTCCTGGCGTGTGCCGCGGGCCTCATCTGGCACTTTGGCGTGCAGCCGCTGGAGAAGGCGCACGCCGTGCAGCAGAGCACCAAGGCGTCGCTGGAAGCAAAGATCTCCATACACGGTTCCGTCAGCAGCGCCGACGCGAGATTGGACGGCGAAGTCAAGTCGATGAACGCGAAGTTCACGGATGTCACGCGCTGGACGACCGCTTCCGCTGATCCGGCCGCGCTGTACGAAGCGATCAACGCGCTGGCAGCCACGCATCACGTCACGATACAGCGGATCGAGCCTTCCGGGCCACAGGACGTAGTCAGCACGGCAGACGCCTCCGCTTCCGCGCCGGCGCGCCGCGGGCGGCGGGCGGCGCCAGCAGCGACGACCGGGAAAGATACGACGAAGTGGCGCGCCCGCACGATGTCGCACCGCATGTCGGTCATCGGAACATACGAAGCGATCTGCGAGTTTGTCGGCGCGTGCGAGCACGATCTCGGCGCGTCGAAAGTGCGGTCGATCGCGATCCGCCAGTCGTCGGTCTCGAGCAATGCCCCTGATCGCGTGAGTGCCGAGATCGAGACCGTGCACTTGGAACTGCGCAAGCCCGAGGTTCCAGAGCGGATGCAGGGCAACTCAACGAGCGGGGACCTTTCCTCTTCGCCGGAACCCGCGCCGCTGTCACAGGAGACGCCTAAGTGAACGCCTCAATGAGCAACAGCCTGACTCGCATTCCCTGGCAAGCCTATGTGATCGCCATGGCCATGCTGCCCTCTCTGGGCGTGCTGGGCGCTCGCACACTGCTGCCCTCGCGCGGACCCTCGCAGGCGGCGGCCGCGCAACCTGTGGGCACCGTGACTGCGGCAGCTCCGTCGCGAATGGAAAAGGCGAACAATCTCGGTGCGCAGGACCAAGCGTTTCTTGACTACATCGCCGCAAGCACGTCAATGCGCATTGAGCGCTCGCCGATCGCGCAAAGGCACAGCAAGAACTCTGACGATCGCCCGCCGACCATCACAACGTCACAAGAAGGCGAGCCTGAACTCAGTCCAACAGAATCGAGCGTGACGTCGATCTTGAAGGCCAACGGCCAGTTGATCGCGATGATCGGCGGCAAGCTGCGCCGCGTGGGAGATCGCCTCAGCGGTGGTTGGTCGATCAAGGACATTGACGCTGACGGCGGCACGGTGACGGTGGTCCACATATCTGGGCATACGAAGACAGTGTCGCTCCGCAAAAAGCAGTAAGTGCCGCATACGCTGGCATCATGTCACGCATTGACGACATTTTCTCGACGCTGCGTCCGGTCGGAATGAAGGCGCTGATGCCGTTCATATGCGGCGGGTTCCCCAGGCCCGGGATGCTTGGTTCGCTGCTTGCAGCGGCTGAGTCGGGCGGGGCTTCGATTGTTGAAGTCGGGATTCCGTTTTCCGATCCGATTGCGGATGGGCCCGTGATCGCAAGCGCGATGCACGAGGCGATCGGTGCAGGCGCGACGCCTGCGAGCGTGATGGAGGAAGTGCGTACGGCTCGCGCCGGGCTGGGGCTTGGGCTCGTGGCAATGGTGAGCATGTCGATCGTGCAGCGGATGGGACCAGCAAGCGGAACGGGCACCTCAGGAGTTGGCAGGTTTGTTGCAAGGGCAAAGGAATGCGGGTTTGATGGCCTGATCGTGCCCGACGCGCCGCTGGAAGAGTCGGGAGCACTGCGCGAAGCGTGCAAGTTGCAGGATGTTTCGTTCAGCATGCTGATCGCTCCAACGACGCCCGCAGAGCGTGCGACGGCGATTGCACGGGCGTGCACCGGATTCGTGTACGTACTCGCGCGTTCCGGGATCACCGGCGAATCGAGTGGTGCGCCGGATGTATCTCAACGAATCGCACAATTGCGCAGCGTGACAGACCTGCCACTTGTGGTGGGTTTCGGGATTTCAACGGCGGAGCATGTCGCCGCGGCGGTCAGGAATGCTGATGCCGCGATCGTCGGCAGTGCGCTTGTGCGGCGAATCGCGGACGCGGCGAAAGCGAAGCGCGATCCGGTGTTCGAGTGCAAGCAGTTTGTGCAGAGTTTGGCGATGGGGCTGATGGGGGATGATCGGAAGAATGATCCGAATCGAAGATTGACTTGATCATCGCTGCATGCCGCGCTGGTCAACGATGAACACGCCGAACTTGCCCCACTCTTTGACGTCACCAGTTTGTCTATTGATTTCGAGCGCGGCGTTTTCGGAGATGCCTGCGCCGAGGGGCAACTTCGTTGCTTCCATCGCGACGAGGAGTCTGCCAAGGCGACCTCGCTGCAAGAAGTGCTGATCGAGCATGATGCCTTTGACGTAGCCCATGCCGCTGGCGAGACCGACACCTTGATTTTCCTGGGGATCATTGGTCCAGGTTGCGCCGTGCTCGAGCGCGTCGGAACTCGTGCCGCCGGTGATCATCGGGTCGCACTGCATTGCGGCACCAGCGGAGGTGCCAGCTATGACGCCGCCACGGGCGAGAAGACGCATCGTTGCGGTGAAACAGAGCGTGTCGCGTGGTGTGCCGTCTTGTCCTTGCGGGCGAAACACGGCGAGGATTCGGGATTGATCGCCACCGACGAACCACAACGCATTGCATGAGTCGATCATCGCCGCCACGGAGGCGTCGTCGCCCTTGCCGATGTCTTCCTTCATCAACGGAATGAGCATGATCTTGCGATCACCCGCATAGCGAGTGAGTACATCGATAGTGTCCTGGCCTCGGCTGTCTTCGCCGGTGGCCGTGGGCACGACGCCGATCGGGCCCGGGCCGGCGAGTTCCATGAAGCGGTTGTAAATCTCGGCATTGTCGTCTTTGACGCCGCCGCCGCAGATGAGGAGATGGCCGGCCGCGGGAGTTTGCGGCGGCAGGAGCGTCGGGCGGTGTGGGCGGGGGGTGGAGCAGGCGGTGAGGAGAGAAAGGAGTAGGATGGGGAGGAGTTTGTGCATGGGTTGATTTGGTGTTGGGTTTGAGTGAATGGACGCTTAACACAGAAAGCGCAGAGAACACAGAGAAGAGGCTGGGATTATCATGTTCATTTCTCTCTGTGTTCTCTGTGTTAACCTTTTCAAGATGAGTTCCACTTGCAACATCGACGCGTGGGGAGAAAGCGAAAGCCATCCCTTACGGTCGGGCTGCATGCATGTCTTTCCAGATGCCGACTTCGAAGCGTCCATTTGAGTCCGCCGCGCCGCGGAACATGCCGGGGGTGCTGAAAACGAGGGCGATTTCGCCTGTACGTGAAACAACGATCACACCACCATCGTCTTTATTCAGGCGATTGAAGACAACTTCGTTCGCGGCTTGGTTGGCGGTCATGCCTTTGTACTCCATGAGCGCGGCGACGTCCCGAGCAACCGTGTGACGAATGAATTGCTCACCGCTTCCCGTACCTGAGACGGCGCAGGTTTTGTTGTTGGCGTACGTGCCTGCGCCAATGATCGGCGAGTCGCCGATGCGACCCCAGCGCTTTGCAGTCAGACCACCTGTGCTTGTGGCGACGGCAAGATTGCCCTGCATGTCAAGCGCCACGCAGCCGACGGTGCCTCGGTAAGAATCTTGATACTGCGCGGGTGGTTGAGCAAGATCGTTTGAAGTTGGCTCGAGGTACGATTGCTTCTTCTGCTCTTCGAGCACTTCCTGCAGAACTTTGTACCGATACTCGGTGTCGAAGTACGAATTGGGCACACGCTCGACGTTCATCTTGCCTGCAAACTCTTCCGCACCGTCGCCAGAGAGCATGATGTGACGGGTGTTCTGCATCACGAGGCGCGCCAGCGAGATCGGATTCTTCACGGTCTTCACGCCAGCAACCGCACCGGCCTTGAGCGTCTTGCCGTCCATGATCGCGGCGTCGAGTTCGTGCCGACCATCCGCGGTATACACCGCACCTTTACCGGCGTTGAACTTTGGGTCGTCTTCGAGCGTGCGAACCACTTTTTCGCATGCGTCGAGCGCTGTGCCGCCCTTGGCGAGTTCGTCGCGACCGACGCGAAGCGCTGATTCGAGAGACGCGAGGTAGTCGTTGGTTTGTTCAGGCGAGGCTGCGACTTGGTCGATGACGCCGGCTCCACCGTGAATGGCGATAGCAAAAGGGCGTAACGGCTTGCGGCCGCCAAGCCCGCCCGGATGGCCGACCTTGTTCGGCGTGCAGGAAGCAATGGCTGCTGTGAGGGCAAGCAACAACAAAGGGAGCGTTCGCATGTCGGATGATACGTGATGCGATTCGACTGGCGAGCAGCGGGGCATTGCATTCTCAACGCGCATGGTTTGGAAGGCAACCCCCGCGCTCCTCACAGGCCGAAAGCCCGCGCCACCCGGCAACGAGAGTGAATTGCGGTGCCTTTCTGCAACTGACAAGCTTGATGATGGCTGGATAGCATCGCGGCGTGCCTGGAAGTTCTATCTCAGACAATCCGAATGAAAACACTTCATCGGGCCAAGCCCAGTCGGGCGATGTCGTGTCGATTGAGCCGCGTGAGCCGAAGAAGGACCCGTCCCGGCGTGCATTGCTGTTCATCTTTGTCACGCTCATGCTCGATGTTCTGGGCTTTGGGCTGCTGATCCCTGTCGGCCCTCGCCTTGTTGAACAGCTCGCGGGAAAAGGTGAAGCGCACGGGGCCGCGATGTATGGGTTGCTCACGGCGACGTACGCCGTGATGGTGTTTTTGTTTGCGCCGACACTGGGGAGTTGGTCGGACAAAGTCGGGCGACGGCCTGTCATTCTGATTGCGCTGCTGGGGTCAGGTCTTGATTACTTTGCGATGTCGTTCGCGCCGTCGCTGACGTGGCTGTTCATCACGCGGGCGATCAACGGGCTTTCGGGTGCGAGCATGGCGGCGTCGATGGCGTACATCGCGGATGTCACGCCTCCTGAAAAACGTGCTGCGGGCTACGGCATGATGGGCGCGGCGTTTGGGATTGGGTTTATCATCGGGCCGCTGATGGGGGGCATACTCGGCGAGCACAACCTGCGGCTGCCGTTCATCGTTGCGGGATGCTTGATGATTGTGAGTTGGTTGTATGGCGCGTTTGTGCTGCCCGAGTCGTTACCGGCGGATCGTCGGCGAGAGTTTTCGTGGTCGCGGGCGAATCCGGTGGGAGCGCTGCTGTCCATCGGCAAGTTTCCGGCTGCGCTGGGCATGGCGCTGGCGTTGTTTCTGCTGCAGGTCGCGCAGTTCGGGTTGCACAACACGTGGGTTGTGTATACGGCGCATCGGTATCAGTGGAGCAGTCGGCAGGTTGGGATTTCGCTTGCGATTGTTGGGCTGGGTGCTGCAATTGTGCAGGCGGGTTTAGCTCGCAAGATCATTCCGCGAATCGGCGAAAAGAACTCGCTGATCTTTGGGCTCTTCATCAGCGTGCTTGCGTTTGTGGGGTATGGCACGGCAACGCAGGGGTGGATGATTTATGCGATCGTCGCGGTTGCGTCCATCGGCGCGATTGCTGGCCCTGCGGGGCAGGCGATGATGTCGAAGTTTGTAAGGCCAGATCAGCAGGGCGAGTTGCAAGGTGCGCTCGCGAGCGGGCAGAGCGTGGCCCAGGTGCTGGGGCCGCTGATTGCCACGACGCTGTTTGCGCACTTCATAGAAAAGAACGCCGGGCATGTGTACCTGCCTGGTGCGCCGTTTTATTCGTCGGCGGTGTTGGCGATGTGTGCGCTGGGGGTGACGGTGTATGTGTTGAGGGATGTGAAGTGATGCGTTTTTTGTGCTACCGACCGGGAGTGCTGCTCTCAGCGGTCGGCGGCACGTTTGACACACGTACCATTCGTCGGAGTACACCATGACCAACTTCCTTTGGGACCTGTACCAACATCATCAGATCAATGAGGCTCGCACCGACGCGAAGAATGCGCTCGAAACCGCCAAGCATCGCTCGGACAGCGAAGTCGAGCGCCTGCGCAATCGCATCGACACCTTGACACTCACCAACCTCGCGATGTGGTCGCTGATGCGGGACAAGTTGGGTTTGACAGACGCACAACTCGAAAACTGCGTGCGCGAGTTGGACCTGGCGGATGGGGTCATGGACGGCAAACTCACCGTCGGGCCTTGGAACTGCACGAAGTGTCAGCGGCCAAATTCGCCTCGGCATAAGAGCTGTTTGTACTGCGGGCATCAGCGGGTGGCGACGGTGCCGTTTCCGCTGTCATAGGCCAGCCACCTGTGGCGGCACAGGCGTCCTCGCCTGTTGCCGACCACCCTTGCACTTCCGCCACAGGCGAGGCCGCTTGTGCCACCGCTGCGAACCTGCCCAGCGAGACGCCGCGCCTACCCCTGACCTGCCACTACGGCAGGACTCGGCCCTTTCGTTTGCGGGCTGACAGACTGCAGCGGGCACACAAACCGCACTCACACAAACACTTACAGTCAATGACCACTGGCACGCCGGTTGCCATGTGTTCTTCACGCCTGCTTCATACTGTTGCGGGAATTGTGCATTTTTCGGCCCTGATTGGCACTTGCTTCGGGGGGCGGGGCTTTCTGGATGGTCTATATAGGTACGGAGATTGGAACCCATGGCAGCCAAAGAACTCGTGTTTGATGTTGATGCTCGTCAGTCCCTGCTCGCAGGCGTCGAAAAGCTCGCCCGGGCCGTGAAAGCCACGCTGGGCCCGCGCGGCCGCAACGCCGTGCTCGACAAGTCCTGGGGCGGGCCGACCGTCACCAAGGACGGTGTGAGCGTCGCCGAAGAGATCGAACTGAGTGACAAGGCCGAGGACATGGGTGCTCGCCTCGTGAAGGAAGCCGCGAGCAAGACCAGTGACGCCGCCGGCGATGGCACGACAACCGCGACTGTTCTCGCCGAAGCACTCTTCCGCGAAGGTCTGCGCCACATCGCGGCGGGCGTTGATGCGAACGCGCTCATCCGCGGCATGAAGATGGCCGTTATTGTGGCGAGCAAGGAAATCGATTCGCTCGCGAAGCCTGTCAAGGGCAAGGAAGACATTCTGAACGTCGCAACGATTTCCGCGAACAACGACGTGGGCGTTGGGAAAATCATGGCCGACGCCTTTGAGAAGGTTGGCAAGGACGGCGTCATTACCGTCGAAGAAGGCAAGAACATTGACACGATCGTCGATGTCGTTGAAGGCATGCAGTTTGACCGCGGGTTCCTGTCGCCCAACTTCGTGACCGATGCAGACGCGATGAAGGTCGCGTTCGACAAGTGCTTCGTGCTGATTCACGAGGACAAGATCGACAGCATCCAAAAGCTCGTGCCGCTGCTCGAAAAGGTCATGGGCGCGAAGAAGCCGCTGCTCATCATCGCCGAAGATGTCACGGGCGAAGCGCTCGCGACACTCGTCATCAACAAACTCCGCGGCACGCTGCAAGTGTGCGCAGTGAAGGCTCCGGGTTACGGCGACCGTCGCAAGGCGATGCTCGAAGACATCGCGATTCTCACCGGCGCGACCGCCGTGATGAAGGACCTGGGCCTTGAACTCGACAAGATCGAGCTCAAGCAACTGGGCATGGCGAAGAAGATTGAAGTCGATGCCGACAACACCACGATCATCGAGGGCGCGGGCCAGACGAAGGACATTCAGGATCGCATCAAGCAGATTCGCAACGAGATCGACAAAGCCACCAGCGACTACGACCGCGAGAAGCTCCAAGAGCGCCTCGCGAAACTCGCGGGAGGCGTGGCCGTCGTGAAAGTCGGCGCAGCAAGCGAAGCCGAACTCAAGGAAAAGAAGGCACGCATCGAGGACGCCTTGCACGCGACGCGCGCGGCTGTTGCTGAAGGCATCGTTCCCGGCGGCGGCGTGTCGTTCATCCGCGCACGCAAGGCTCTGGAAAACATGCCCGAGTACAAGAGCGTGTTTGGCAAAGCCAACACGGGCGGGCAAGACGACAAGAACAGCGAAGAGGTTGGGCGATTCAAGTTTGACACTGCGGCGGGCATCCGCACGGTGTATACGGCCCTCAGCGTGCCGCTGCAGACCATCGCGGACAATGCCGGCGCGAAGGGCAGCGTGGTTGTGAGCAAAGTCAACGAAGGCAAGGGCAGCTTCGGCTACAACGCCCTCACCGAGGAATACGGCGATCTGCTCACCATGGGTGTGATGACGCCCGCGAAGGTCGATCGCATGGCCCTCCAGAACGCCGCGAGCGTGGCGAGCATCCTGCTCGCGGCGGATTGCGTTATTACGAGCAAGCCGGAGCCCAAGGACGCAGGTCCGAAGGGTGGCGGCGGCATGGGCGGCATGGGTGGCATGCCGGGGATGGGAGGAATGGGCGGCATGGGTGGGATGGGGTTCTAAGTTGATTTGTTCAACGTCGCGGTAGAAACGCCGCGACGTTGTTTTCAGTTTGTTTTCATAAGGAGCCAGATATGGCCAAAGCCTCAGACCTTCGCAACAAAATCGGCGGCAACATGGGCGGAACAACCGGCGGCTCGCTCGGCGCTGGGAGCAACAAACCCAACCCGTTCACGCTGACACCACCTGAAGAAAAGAATGAAAAGGAAATCGACCCGCACATCAAGAAGGGCGAGTTTGACAAGGGGCATGACGTGGGCAAGAACGCGCACAAGACGCTTGGCGGCGCTGGAGGCGGGGGCGGGAGGCCGAAGGTGTAATGTCAGCGGTGGCACAGGCGTCCTCGCCTGTGCTCGAATCAACGTGCAC
>CAZEZV010000090.1:0-14644 GCA_964516725.1 uncultured Phycisphaeraceae bacterium | reverse complement strand
AGGTTGCGGTTTCCGGGACGCACGGGCCTTCAGAATACACGGAGAGGAACGCGTCGATGTCCTGGGGGTCAAAGAGGCTTGTGTCGTTGTTGAAGTCGATGCTGTCGCAGGTAGGGCCGGTGGGAAGTTGCGTGTAGGTCACGTCGTCCCAGTAGATCGTGCCGCTGGTGGGAGTGCCGTCACCGGCGAAGCGTAGAAGCGTGATCATGGTGTGGTTGGGCAGAGGGCTTGCCGGGACGCAATTGCAACCGCAGTCGGGCTGGATGCCGCGGTTGCACTCATACTGCTGCTGAATGTCAGCACGACTGAAAGTGATCGTGAAGGGCTGCCATGTGCCGTCCGTATGACCGGCGATGTTGAGAATTTCCTTGGTCGCGACGGGCTGGTTGTTGACCTTGATTTCAACTTTGATGCCGGCCTGATCGCCGACGAGCGGGGCGTCGGCGGGAATCATGTACCACGCAGTCACAACAACATCGCCGCCGTTGTAGTCGAAAATCGGATCAAAGTACGGGAAGGGCGGGGGGCACGCCGTGGTGCACGTCTGATTGCAGTAGCAGAAGTTTTGGGTGTCGGTGGTGAAGCCTTCGAAGCCGCCGCCGCCGCGCGTGCCGACAGCCGCAACGCCCGTGCCTGAGCGGGGTGTGAGTGCATCGGGAGTGCCTGGCGGGGAGAACACAGGAGTTTCGCCATCGCCTACGAAACGCTGACGGGCAATCGTGTCGTTACCCGGGCTGTGCCAGCCTTCTGGGAACGGGCCGCCGCAGAAGTAGCAGGTCTGGTCAAAGCTGCTATTCTGGAGGCCATTGGTTTGTGCGAGCGAGGAGGTCGCCGCGGCGGCGACCACGAGCGAGGCGATAAGACTGGACTTCATTTTTTTACTTTCCTTTGGGCTGTGTGATCCGCGAGCGCGAACGTCGGCACTCGCTCAACAATGGTACGGTAAACGACATGTCGTTATGATTGCCGTACTGGTTATTGTGCAGAAATCGGCGCGAGTGTCAAGACAATTTTTCTTGTTGCGACAGTTCGGCGTGAGCACAAGTTCTCACGAATCTCACGTCGGAGAGGGGAACCACCTACGGACACTTATGGTGTGATTCAGCGATTGCTCTATTCCTTCAGACCTTCCGCAGCGATCCCTCGCACCAATGACCGCTGCGCGAGCACGAACAGAATAATGACAGGCAGCACAACAAGCGTGCTCGCGGCCATCAGAAGGTTCCACGGCGTGAGTCCAGCCTTGCTCTGATACATCTGTAAGCCGAGTGCAAGCGTGAATTGCTCGGTTTTTGTAAGAAAGAGCATCGGGGCAAGAAAATCGTTCCACACAGCGATGAAGTGGAACAGCGCGACGACGGCGAGGGCGGGTTTGCTGAGGGGGACGATAACTCGCCAGAAGATCGACCAATGGCTCATGCCGTCGATGCGTGCGGCTTCGTCGAGGTCCTTGGGGATGCCCATGAAAAACTGGCGGAGCAGGAAAATACTGAACGCACCGCCAAACCACGCGGGGACCCAGAGCGGCTTGAGCGTGCCGATCCAACCCAGTTCGCGGAAGACGAGGTACATGGGGACCATGATGACCGGGAACGGGATCATCATGGTGACGAGAATGGTGCCGAAGATGAGTGCGCTGCCGCGCCAGCGGACGCGCGAGAGGCCGTAAGCGACGACGGCGCTGGAGAGGGTCATGCCGATGACACCAAGGACGGCGACGATGAGGGTGTTGCGGAGGTAGAGGGGGAAGCGGATGGTTTGGTCGTTCCAGACGGAAGAGTAGTTGTCGCGAGCGTGTTGCAGCGCGGAGGAGGGTGGGTCGGGAAGAACGGAGAGGGATGCGGACGCGGCTTGGGTTTCGGGCTTGAGAGATGTTGCGAACATCCAGACCAACGGCGCGATGAAGAGGAGTGCGCAGAGCGCGACGGCGGCGGTGAGGAGCCAGGAGCGGGCGGGAGATGACTGGGACGTTGCCATGAAGAAACGACGATGAGACGGTGCAGTGAACATTAGTTTCCGCATCATGACATCATCAACTCTTCCCCCTGTAGTACACGAGTCGCTTGCTCGCAAACAGCATCACGCCGGTGAGCGCGAGCACGATCACCAGCTGCATCCACGCCATCGCGCACGCGGTGCCGAACTTCTGGTAGACGAACGCGTTGTCGTAGAGCGCCAGGTTGTAAAAGTCGCCCGCGGCTTTCTGCCCTCGCTCGTTGCGGAAGAGCACGTAGGGCATCACGAAAATCTGAAAACTGCCGATCGTGAGCGTGATGACGTTGAACAGAATGGTCGGCGAGATCATCGGCAGCGTGACGTGCCACCAGCGGCGGAAACCGTTCATGCCGTCGAGGCGTGCGGCTTCGTACAGCGACTGCGGGACTTCATTGATCGCGGCGATATAGATGACGACCATCTGGCCGATGCTCCACAACGACGTGAGCAGCAGCGACGGCATCACCCACGCGGCGTCTTCGAGCCAGTTTGGCCCGGTGAAGCCGAGCGTTTGAAGAAACACATTGATGAAGCCGTAGCGGGCGTTGAGGAGCCAGTACCAGATCATCGCCGAGGCCATCATGGGCACGAGTGTCGGCAGAAATACCAGGCCAGTCCACAGGCGCGCGAGTTTGACGTTTGGCGATGCGAGCATCGCGGCGAGGGCGAGGCTGACGAGTGTGCAGATGGGAATGGCGAGAGCGCAGTAGAGCGCTGTGTTGCGGACGACCAGCCAGAAGCGGCTGTCGCTGAGGAGTGCGCGGTAGTTGTCGAGGCCGACGTACACGGGTGGTTTGAGCAGCGGGTAGTCGGTGAAGGAGTAGTACAGGCTCATCGCGAGGGGGGCGAGGAGGAAGACGAAGAGGCCGATGAGCCACGGGCTGGTCCAGAGCACGCCCACTCTCGCCTGATTGTGATTGCCGGTTGCGGACACGCGGGCATGATAGGGTGTTGAACGTGCCTCAAACCGCGTGATGCTCGATCGAAACACATCCGCTCGATGTGAAACACATCGCTGGAGTAGGATTCGGCATGAAAGTGCTTCTTCTCGTGTTGTTCGCTGGGCTCGCGGTTGTGTTGTTCATCGGGTGCGCACCCACTGGCAGAACGGGCAAACGAGATGAGACTGGATTGCTCTACCGAACTGTGCGAGTCGATGATGTTGAGCGGCGGTATGCGGTGTATCTGCCGCGCGAGTATCGCGTGGGTAAGCATTGGCCCTGCATTGTGTTTTTGAATGGGTCGGGGGAATGCGGCGAGGACGGGCAGCGGCAACTGACGCAGGGGTTGTTCCCGGCGATGATCAATGCGCCGACGGACTGGCCCTTCGTCGCGATTTTTCCGCAGAAACCGACGCGGGCGAGTGCGTGGGTGGATCATGATGCGTACGTGATGAAGACCCTGGCGCGGACGCGCGAGGAATTTTCGATTGACGCCAATCGCATCTACCTTACTGGCCTTTCACAAGGTGGTGCAGGGACGTGGGCGATTGGTGCGAAGCATCCGGAGGTGTTTGCGGCGATTGCGCCGGTGTGTGGGTTCGGAGATTCGGAGGCGGTTGGCCCGGCGCTGCGCGACATGCCGATTTGGGCGATGCACGGCGAGAAAGATGATGTGGTGCCGATTGCGCACAGTGAGAAGCTCGTGGATGCTTCAGCGGGGCAGCGGACGGTTGAGTTGAATCCGCAGAGCGGAGCAAGTTTGAAGCCTGGGACCAAAAGCCCGCTGCGGTTTTCGAGATTTGCGGACTTGAATCATGGGTGCTGGGATCGGGCGTATCGGGATATGGAACTTGGAGAGTGGTTCTTGTCGTTTCGGAAGTGAGCCAATCGGGCAGCGATGGGGATTCTCAGCGTGTCACCGACGACGGCTTTGCGAAGTCGGTGGTTGGTGTGCACAGTGTGCGGATCCCGAGAAACTCCTCGGTAAGCAGCCCCTTTCGGCGATTTTTCATGTGTTCGACACACTTCCAAGGCTCACCACCGACTGCGCAAGGCCGTATTCGTTGGCACGGCGGCGCATTCCACGTTATGAGCCGCGTTAAAGTGCTTGACGCATGTCGTACAATAGTGGAACTTGTCACGTTCACGTTTTTACAAAGCGATTTGTCGAACAGCCGCGCTGCTGGGGAGTGCGGGCGTTGCGGCGTGCGCGTTTGGCGGGCCGGTAGTTGAAAGCGTGACGCTTGCGGGCGAGAATGATGTTGCGGCGGTTGCGGCGAGCGCGGTTGGTGGCTACTCGGCGTTTGGGGATAGTTTTCAGGATGTGGTTGAAGTGCGCGACATCACTGGCGCAACGGTGCGGGTGATCGCGAAGAGCGAGATTCTTGCGTTGTGTCCTTGGATGACGCTGGATGGCGGGCCGGACGGGGTCGGCGGCGCGGCGTTCACGCCTTCCGGGACGCAGCTTTTCATTCTTGTACATGATGATTCAACGCCGGGGGATGGGCTTGGAAGTGATGCGATTGTGCGGTGGAGTCAGCCGGGAAATACGCTGACGCTGTTTGCGCGGACGGACTTGTTTGATCGCGGGGATCAGTTTCCGCATACGAGCGCCGTGCATGATCGAGCGTTTTTGTATGTCGGGAGTAACACGCCAAGTGGAAACGGCACTATCCGTGCGTATCTGGCGAATGCAGCGGTTGCTTCGGGAACGTTGATGGCGACGTGGGCGCTGCCCGGGAGTGTTGCTGTACGAGGGCTCAGTGTTGATCGTGAGTCGCACACGTTGTTTGCGGCGAGTGATTCGGCTATTTATCGAACTGCGCTGACAAACAACTTTTCGACGCCGCCGACGTGGACGCTGGTTGCGAATCTCACAGGCGTGCGCGGGTTGGCGATGGCGGATGCGTATGGAGCGACGGCGAATCGTGGGTTATATGTGCTGCGCACGAGTGGGAGTGCGACTTCGTCGGTGGAGTTCATTCCGACTGCGTTTGCGCTCGGCGGGTCGGGCGTGCCGTTTTTCAATTACACGTCGTCGCCAGCGCTGTGGCACAGCATCGCGGCGCGGGGCGATGGAACGTTGGTGGTTGGCGCGGATGAAGACGCGATTGTGATTCGCGATGATACCGATACGAACTTCACGTTTCCGGCGTGGCAGTTGGATGAGTTTCAGCAGGTGCTCGTCTTCTCACGCGGGCTGATTTCGCCTGATGGCGAGCCTGCAGGGTGGGTGATCGATGCGGACACCTTGCCGACAATCGCGCGATTTCATCCCGCAACGCCCGACGGCGCGGCGTGGACAGTGTTCATGCTGCTCGCGGCGGACGAAGTGCTTGGTGATGCACAATCTCAGGCACAGGTGCGAAGCATCTTGACGCGGTACGGCGGTCTGGCGAGCGACAACATCAAGCCTTCGCGAACCTTTGACGGGATTTTTCGCCACTGGATTGATCCGGCCACCGGCGGCGTGAAGCCGGGGTGGGACCCGGAGTTCGCGACGCTGTCCACGATGAAAATCGTGGCAGCCGCTGGGAGAGCGATGCAGTATTACCCGGATGATCCGGCGATCGCGAAGGCGGCGTCGCGGATTATTTTCAGGACGCGCAATTGGGATTCGTATATTCGTGCGAGCGATCGGGCGTTGTACTTCAAGGGGCTGGCGGCGGGACCGGACACAGCTTCGGGGGCGCGGCCTTTTCATGAGGGGATCATCTTTGTCGATCAGGCGGCGGCGTATGGCGGAGCGGCGTCGCACAGTGCGCTCGCGTATTGGCTGAATCGAAGCGGATTGCCTTCGGCGTCATACTTGCCGGGATTCTCGATCACGTCCACCGGAAACGGCGTGTTTGAGCCGGCATTTATCAGTGCGTATCCGGCGATTTTGACACCGGGCTATCGCGCGAGCGCGGGCGCGAGTGGTTGGCAGACGCAGGTGCGAAACGTGCGATGGTCGAACGCGGCTTGGACGGATGATTTTGGGCCTAGGTTCGCAACGGTGTTTTCGGCGGGGACCACACGCAGCGATTGGGGCGGGTACAACGCGGACAACTTGCAGAATCACCCGGGCGACGTTTCGACCTTTCCGTCGATGATGGCGTTGAGCGCGCTGGGCGATGCGAACGCGAGCGCGGGGGCGTATCACGCGTATCGGCGCGGAGCGCGGCAAGACTTCCGCACCGGCGCAAGCATTCTGTATCGGCGCAGTGATGTGGATCGGACGTACCTGCCGAATTCGGCGGGGTTGCCTGATGTGTGCCTGGGCGCGCTAGGGCTGGCGGAACTCATGCAGCCGGGGTTGATTGATTCGGTGCTGTCGCGCGAGATGCCGCGGTTTGAGATGTGTCCGACGGACCTCAGTGGTGATTCGCGGATTGGGGTCGATGATGTCTATGCGATCAATGCGAACGTGAGTGATCTCAATGGGGATGGGGCGAGTGACGGGGTGGATGTGCAGTGTCAGATCAATTGGGTAAGAAGGTGGGAGCGGCGAAGTTCGTTGGCGCGATAAGTTCCGCGTTGCTCCAACACGACGTTGGTGGCGAAGCGTGGGCAAAGCGAATTCAAGTTGTGAATCGCATGAACTTCGGTTGTTCGCTCACCACAGAGGCACAGAGAAACAGAGAGAAGAAGAGGTGAAAAAGCGGTTCGGTGCTTTATTCACTCTTTTCTGTTCTTCTCTTCTTTCCTCTGTGTCTCTGTGCCTCTGTGGTGAGCGATCTACCGCCGTCGATGAAACTCAACCATCGCCACGCATGGCTCGATACGCCGCGGCTTTGTCAAGCACGGCTTGAGCGGCGGTTTGCACCTTCGCGAGGCGAGTCGCGGCGGGCTCGGTGAGCTTCCAGATATCCTGGAACGCCGTGTCAATGAGGTCTTTGTATTCGGGCCAGTTTGGAGATGACGGCGCGAGGAACGCTCTTGGGCTCGCGGCCATCGCGGTGTGCAGGCGGACGCCTCGGTTGGCGTGTTTCTCGAAGAACTCTTCGCTCACATCAACAAGCGGCGAGCCCTTGCAATGCGCAGCAGCAAGGGCTTCGACGTTTTCTCGCCTCTGGGTAAAGGCGATGAACTCCATGCTCGCCTCTGGATGCTTTGCGCCGCGCGGGATCATGAGGACGTCGGTGTCGATGCAGGTCAAGGGTTGCGATTCGTCGAGAAGATCGTCGATGACGGGCAGCGGGGCGACGCCATAGTCGAGGTCGGGCTTGAAGGCTTTGATGAGGTTGGCAAGCCACGGGCCTTGGATGACCATCGCGACTTCGCCAGTCAAGAACGCGCTTTGAGGTGTGCCGTAGGGGCCGAAGCCAGCGCGGAATTTTTCGACGTTGTCGATGCCGAAGAGTTTCGGATATGTCTGAACCCACTCGTACGCGCGGATGGACTGCGGCGATGCCGCCAGCGCTTTGTCAGTTCGGGGGTCGTAGATCGAGCCGCCGAACATGGCGGGCCAGATCCAGGACCACCAGCCGGGTTCCATGTGGATGAAGCCGGCGCGAGATAATGGCGCAGTGCCAAGTTTCGCGTTGACTTGTGTTGTTGAGAGGACTTCATTCGCGATGTCGAGTTCGCTGATGGTTCGCGGCGGCTTCGTCGCGTCGTAGCCGCGGGCTTTGAATGCGGCTGCGTTGTCTTTGAATGTCGCTTTGTTCCAGTACAGCGCGAGCGTGCCAGCGGTGTTGATGATGCCGTACCAGCCCGCCGTGGCATGGCCTTCCAGGTCATGTGAGTTGCTGCCGGCGTGCGAGCTTGCCGATTGCGATGTTCGTCCATACGTCATCACAGGCCGCATCCCCGGTGCGTATTGCTCCAGCGACAGCCCCGCACCGCGAGCAAGGTCGGTAAGATCAAGCACTGCATTCGCGTTGGCGTAGCTCGAGACGTTGAAGGCGTAGAGGCCCAGGATGTCGGGCGGGTTGCCGCCCAGGATCGAGACCATCGCCTTCTGATGAATGCTGTTGGTCATCACGTAGCGGACGAACAGCTTGTCCTGCGACTTGTTGAACGCATCGACAATCCCCTCCATCGCCTTACCTTCATGACCCGTCCACTTTTCCCAGTAGTCGAGGACCAGACGCCCCTTCGCAAGCGGCGGCAGCTCCGCACCGCCTTTGACGATGAAGACAAGCCCCGCAGCGCCGAGAACAGCGAGGGCGGAGCGGCGGGTGATGGTTGCGGCGGAAGGCACTGCGAAATCACAGTAGCGCGTGCGTCATGGCGACTACTTCGGCTCGGCTGGTGGTTGCGTTTCTGGCGGCACGACGACTTTGGGCACGTCGGTTCGCGGGGCAGGCTTCACGCCGCCTTTCGCGGTCGCGGCTTGCTGAGCTTTACGTTCGTCTCGCTCCTGATTGATTCGAGCGATCATGGTGTTCCATTCCTCGTCGTTGACAAGGAAGCCGGTGTGCTTGCCGGTCTTTGGATTGAGCAGCCCCTGGCTGGGATCAAGGCGAGCGCCCATGCCACGGAGTTCTTTGTCGAGGCGGCCTCGCGGGATTTTCACGACTTCGTCGGTGTCGGTGTATCGAACCGTGAGCATCTCGGTCATCGCTTCTGGGCTGTATGGACTTTCGCCCGAGGAACGGAAGAAGGCCAAGTACAAAGTAACTGCGAGCAGCACTCCTGCGAGTGCGTATCCGATCCATGGTTTCTTTGAGAGCGACTCACGCAGTCCTTGAAGCATGATTTCACTTTCTAATGCTGGCAAACGTCTGAGGTGATAGAGCAGATGAACGCAGTTCAGCGGTAATAGAGATGACCCCAGTTATAGAAGGGAGGCGGCGCGCCGACCGGATCCGGATCTTCTTGGTACTGGTCATACGTCATGAGTTTGATCGCTTGGTCGCCAAACAAAATGTTGCTCTTGCCGACGTTTTCCCGACCCTGGTTGGACTTAGCGCCGCCTCGATGACGAGGAAACTCATCCATCGCATCCATGCTCCAGACGACAAACTGCGGCCACTTGATGAGGCGGATTTTTTGTCCTGATACGCCGTAGGGATACATGAACGTCGCGCCCGCTTCTTGTGGCGTGGGCGGCGTCCAAGAGTCGTTAAACCAGTATTCAGTGAATGCCGTGACTGGAAGATTGCCGCCTGGGTTGAAGTACGGCAAGGAGAAAACCCGGCCGCCTTGCTGAAGGTAATTGATATTGATGGGATCACGAACGCTGGACAGTCCTTTCGCGGCGGGGCAGTTATACGCATTGCTTCCCGAATTGCTCAGGTAGGTATCGAGCGTTTCGATCATGCGAACGTGATAGAAGGGAGACGCGGCGCCGTCGCGGACACTGGGATAGCGAGCGTCTTTCTGATCGTCAAGGTACATTTGCATGGCCAGACCGATCTGTCGGAGATTGTTCTGGCAGATGGTTGTCCACGCTGCGCGTTTCGCGCCGCCGAGTGATGGAAGAATAAGTGAAATGAGCAACCCAATGATCGCAATCACGACGAGCAGCTCGATGAGCGTGAAGGCTTTGCGTGCTTGAATGGACTGTCGACAACTAGCGATTCGGATCATTTCAGACTCCTGAGACTGCCCGCGAAACTCCCCGAGCTTTGTCCACCATCCCCGCTCCCAAGCCCCAAACCCCGCACCTTGCCCGTTGCTCACTTCCATTCTACAGCAACTTCGCCTAGCTTGCCATGAAAATTACCTTCGTTTGCAAGTTGTTCTGTGAGAATCGCGTTGGGGACCGGCTTGCCGCTCAGTGTGACGGTGGGTTGCACGGCTGGTTTCCACTGGTTCGCGTCGAAACGAACGTTGAGCGTCCATTGTCGCCACTTTCTGGTGAATTTGACTTTGCCGAGTGCAGCAAATGGCACGGGGTCGATGAGCAAGCCCGGCTTGGAGTCGCTTGTCCACACCGGCCGCACTCCCAAAACCCATTCATGCATGACTCTTCGCAGCCACGCGGCCGACCCCGTGTACCACGTCCATCCAGCGGTGCCTGGTTTTTCGCCCAGCGGGCCATCGACGTTGCCCGGTAAGACATACGGCTCGGCGGCGTAAGCGTCTGCATCATTTCCGCGGATTGGCGGCGCGATTGAACGCCAGATCTGTTCGACGGCTCCCTGGTCGCGCATCGCGCAGGCCGCGGCCAAAGCCCAGGTCGCGGCGTGCATGTAGACACCGCCGTTCTCGCGGCTGCCGGGTGAGTATCGGGTGATGTACCCAATATCGGGATCGGGGATTGAGTACGCGGGTGCGAGGAGCAGCGGGCCGTAGGGAGTGAGGAGTTTTTGTTTGGCCGAGTTCCAGGCTTGGGCGATGCGGTCGGGTGTTGAGGTTTGAGCGAGGACGCTCCAGGTTTGGGGATTGAGGTGAATCTTGCCTTCAGGCGAGGATGACGCGCCGATCCACTCGCCGTTGTCTTTGGTGGCGCAGCGGAAGTGGCCAACTCCGCTGGAACTGCCTTCGGCGTCCCATGCGTGCGTGTTGATGGCGTTGATGAGGGCTTCGCGGCGGGCTTGGCAGCGCGATGCGTTGGTGGCGTCGCGGAGCGAAGAGTAAATGTTGGTCCACTCGCTGAGGATTGAGCAGAGGAACATGGCGAGCCAGATGGATTCGCCTTTGCCTTCGAGGCCGAGCGCGGAGAGGCCGTCGTTCCAATCGCACGAGCCGATGAGGGGAAGGCCGCGAGGGCTCATGCGCTTGAAGGACCGTTCGATCGCTCGCTCGCAGTGATCCTTTAGGCTCGTGACAAGTTTGGATTTTTGGAAGGGAGCGTTTTCGTTGAGGATTGCGAAGTCGCCGGTTTCGCGGATGTACGACGCGGCGACGAATGCGAGCCAGAGATAGTCGTCGCTGCACTCGGTGTGGTTACCAAAGTTTGCGAGCGCGTGCCACCAGTGGTTGACGCTGCCGTCCTCAAACATGCGTGTCGCGTGGAGGAGAATTTGCGATTTGCAACGTGCGGGGTCGAGCGGCAGCCAGACTTGACTGTCCTGGAGTTGGTCGCGATAGCCAAACGCGCCGGACTGCTGGTAGTAGCCAGTGCGGCCCCATGAGCGGGCGCTGATGGCTTGATATGGGAGCCATGCGTTCGCCAGAATGTTGACGTCGGGAGATTCGGATGCGACGTGTGTTGGCGCGAGCGTGTCGGTCCAGAGTTTTCGTGATCCTGCGAGTGTTCTTGATGGGGCGTCGGATGAGCGATAGTTGTCGAGGAGCGACTTCACGCTTGCTTCGTCCTTCGCGATGGCGATGACGTAGTGCAGTGAGATTGATTCACCGGGAGCGAGGGAGAAGTCGCCGCCGAGCGCGGCACAGGCATCGCCAAAGCGACCGAAGCCGCCTGATTTTGTATCAGAGGCAGGAATGGTGTCGCGCTGCATGGTGAGCGGTGTCGCAGTGCTGGTGTAGCGACCGAGGAACGTGGCTTTGTCGGCGATGGCGATGTCGCGTTCGAAGATTGGGCCGAAGACAGCGTGAGCGGCGGCGTGGGGCCACGGCACATTCCAATGATCTTTTTCGGAGAGGTCGGGGATGTCCCACATGTTTTTCGTCGCGATGATGGCGCGGCGCTGGGGATCGTGGGATGTGGTGAAGAAGAGTTTGTGGAACTCACGCTTCACGTCAGGAGCCGCGCCGCAGGTCCATTCGAAGTAGGAACTGATGCGGAGTTTTCGCAAACGCGAAGAGGTGTTGCGGAGTTCAACGTGCCAGAGTTCGACGGCGTCGGACGCGGCGACGCTCAGCGTCCACCTGGACTCGATGCCGTGGGCGGAAGTTTCAAACGTGGTTGCGCCAAGTTCGTGCGTGCAGCGATAGGAGTCGTGCTTCGTGTTGCAGGGTGCTGGCGCGACGGACCAGATGTCGCCATTTTCACGATCAGAGAGATAGAGAAACTTCCCATAGCAATCACGGATCAGGTCCATCTCCCAGCGGGTCAGGACGTTGTGCTGCGCGTCGTCGAACCACGAGAAGCCGCCGCCACGATGGCTCACGATGAGGCCGTAGCGGCCATTGCAGATGACGTTGGACCATGGGCGCGGTGCTGCGGGGTTGGTGATGACGTAGGAGCGTTCGTTGGCGAAGTGCCCGTAGTTGGTTGGGAAGAGGCGATGGTCGGTCGGCGTCGACATAGTTTCAAGTTATGCTCGTTCCGGCACGCAAGCAGACGCTGGTCGTTGGCCAAGGACGCGTTTTCCACGCGCGCACAACACCCCACACGTGCCAGCGTGACGCAGAGACACAATGAAAAAAGCACGCCTCTCAGCGTGCTTTTTCTGTCAATGCATGGTCAATCGACTCAAGCCCGACGACGACGAGCCGCTGCCAGACCAGCGAGGCCCAAGAGGCCAGCCGCGCTAGGTGCCGGAATGGTCACGCAGGAATATTCAATCACAGACGTGTCATTGAGGAACGGATTGCGGCTGTTCTGCGCCTTGAGGCCCATGTACGTGCCTTCAAAGCCGTTGAGGCCATCTGATTCGTTGCCCCAGTACTTGTAGCCGCTGTCGTGCGTGCCGGTGACGGCATCGGTGAAGATCAAGCGGTACGCGGCTTGGGTGGAACCCAGATCGCCCGGCGCGTAATACGTGAAGGACACCTGAGCGGTCGTGCCCAGGGTGTAGATGAAGCCAAGACCAGTGAAGGGCATCACGCCGCCGAAGACAGCCACTTCGCCATCGCTCGCGATCAGAACCTGGCCTTCGTCCGTGTAGGGCGGGATGTGGTTGGGACGGGGCTGATGAACTTCGATACCGGCTTCCTTGCGGGGCTGGCCAGCAAGTGCATTGATTTGCACGCAGAAGTTCAGTTGGAAACTCTGGTTGCCACTTGATGTCGTGCGCGTCGCGCCGCCGTCATCAGAGAACCAGCCAACGTGCTTGTTCGTGTTGCCGCCCGGCGCAAGCGCCGTGAACGTTTCATCGAACTCAAGGCTCGCCAGTCCATTCACTGCCTCAAAGCCAGCTGTTGGGCGTGGCGTGTCGTTGATCAACAGCGTGGTGGTCGGCTGATCGTTGAAAAGGCGGGCTTCGGTCGCGTACCCGTTTGCGTTCACCAGGCCTGCCTGAGCGAGGCCCGACGCGAGTGTCAATGCACCAATAGCGATAGCAATCTTCATGTTTCTCTCTCCTAGAAACCGCGCTCTCACGCGGATCATTCTGTCTCTCGCCGCATGAACCGAGCACACACTACGCGGCTCGCACGGCACACATAGCGTACAGGAACGCCCAGCAACGTCAAGCAAAAAACAATAAAATACACTCAGGTCAGGATTCGACGGCCTTCGTTTCCAACCTCAAAAAAGTGTGCCTCAGACATTTTCACACCCACCGGCACCACGTCCCCAGTCCTGCGATCATCAAACCCCGGCACCCGCGCGACAATCTGGGCAAACCCAACATCAATCGAAACGTCCGTCAAGTCCCCCAATGGCTCAATCGCACGTATCTTCCCTCGCACACTCGCCTCAAAGCCACCCGCCTCAAACGAAAAACTCTGCGGCCGCAACCCCAAACTCACCCGCTGCCCTATCAAACGCCGAAGAGCCGCGACATGCTGCGCGGCGATTGGGAGAAAGACCCCATTTTCAGAATGCTGCCCCGCGTCACGCTCCTTGCCACCTCTCTCACCAATCTCGAAGCACAACTGTTCCTTGTCCTCACGAACAACTCCCTCGAAAAAATTCATCGGCGGCATTCCGATAAACGCCGCCACAAACCGATTCGCCGGCCTCCGATACACATTCAGCGGCGTATCGCACTGCTGAATCACGCCGTTCGACATCACCACAATCCGATCCCCGAGCGTCATCGCCTCTTCCTGATCATGCGTGACATAAATCGAAGTCGTCTTGAGCCTGGCATGCAGCGACTTCAGTTCCGCTCGCATCGCCACCCGCAACTTCGCATCAAGGTTCGAAAGCGGCTCATCAAACAGCGCCACCTTCGGCTCCCGCACAATCGCCCGCCCCACCGCCACGCGCTGCCGCTGCCCACCCGACAACTGCCCCGGCTTGCGCTCCAGCAACTCCTCAATCGAAAGCATCTTCGCCGCGCTCGCGACGCGCGAATCAATCTCGCCGCGCGGCCTCTTCTGCAACTCCAACGCCACCGACATGTTCTTGCGAACCGTCATGTGCGGATACAACGCATAACTCTGAAACACCATCGCAATGTCACGCGCGGACGGCGACACCTCATTCACCACCCGCCCATCAATCCTGATCTCCCCCGCCGTCACAGCCTCCAACCCCGCAATCATCCTCAACACCGTCGACTTCCCACAACCAGAAGGCCCCACCAACACCACAAACTCCCCATCAGCAATCGAAAGATCAATGCCCTTCACAGCATGATGCCCCCCTGAGCCAGAGCTGGCAGCCGGGTAACGCTTTTCGAGATTGGTGAGGGTGACTGAAGACATAGGGCTTGGGAGGATACACACACTCACCATGCCACAGGCTGCCCCCGTGCGACCCACCAACACTCCAGCAGGGTTTGAGGGCGTCGTCATGGGGTGGTGATGGATATGTCTTTTTCAATTCTGATCAGATTGCGCCGTAGGTGTGGGGCCATCGCTGCATTTTTTCTTGAAGTGAGCTTGACACACGCGGGACTAATTGCTAACCTATTGGTTATCAATGAAAGAAGACGATCTTGACAATGTGTTTAGAGCCCTAGCCGATCCGCATCGCCGTCGACTGCTCGACCTGCTCCGCGACGAGCCGGGAATAAACGTTGCGGCGTTAGCGGAGC
>CAZEZV010000089.1:0-14691 GCA_964516725.1 uncultured Phycisphaeraceae bacterium | reverse complement strand
ACGTCGTTCTTCGATCCCCAGGACATCGACGCCTTCCTGAGCGTCTACTCCGAAGGCGATTGCATCCCGGTCACCGCGACCTGCAATGACATCGACTTCAACAACGACACGTCCGTCTTCGATCCGTGCGACATTGCAAGCTTCTTGCAGGTCTACGCCGAAGGCGCATGCGAACTCTGCCCCGTCTAAGTTTGCGTGACAGTTCAGTAGTTCTTGAATCGACCCCGTTCCTCGCGGGGTCGATTTTTTTCGCGCCGCCTCTCTTCGTTGGGTGCACGAATCGACTAGGCGCATTTTCAAGGTTTCCCATAACCAAAACTTGCCCGGTCAACTACGACATCAACTTGTTTTCCCGCACGTTCCAAGTATTATGCTCCCACAGAGGAGAGATTCATGATTCAGACGCTCCGCGCCGCCGCTGCGGCGATAACCGTGATGACGTTGTCAGCCAGCGTCGCCATAGCATCCGTCACATACACGGATGGCACCTTCACAAATTCCAATTGGGGCTTTGAAACCTTCGTCGCCGGTTCTGGCGGTGGCAGCGGCTCAGCCACTCAATCCGCAGCAACAGGCAACCCCGGCAGCGCACGCCGCGTCACACTCACAACTGGCCCGCAAGTCGGCGACGGTATTTACGCCTTGAGCCGTTTCGGCACAACCGTCGCTACTCGCTACGAACCCGCAACCCAAGGCGCAATCACATCACTCGACTTCTCCATCGATGCCCGCTTCGTCACCGGCACGTTCACCGGCGCAGGCCAAGCCGTGTACCTCGGCGCCAAGCAAGGCACGACAATCTTCGGCGTCTACATGGGCGTCACCGGCAGCACCGGCCTGTGGACCACCCTCGCCACAACCAACTTCTCACCCGCGCTCTTCGTCCACCTCTCAGGTCCGGTCACAACGTTCGACACGACGGCATCGGGCGCCCCCATCCGCTTCGGCTTCATCAACGCCAACGGCAACGGCGGCTCACCCTACACCACCACCGTCGACTACGACAACTTCAACCTTGTCGTGAACAACGTGCCAAGCCCGGGCATCCTCGCGGGAGCCTCTGTCGCAGGCATCATGAGCGTGCGTCGTCGTCGCCGCTAACGTGCCACCGGGGGTTCATTGCGAACCAGAACCAAGACCGCGCGCCTTTTGAAAAACGTCTCTGAAAAACGGTGCATTTTGTGCTGTCCACCACCGACTACGCAAAGCCGTAGTCGGTGGCACGATTGATTTATTACCACCGCTTGACGTGCTCGTGCCTGTCTCTGCTCTCCAACAATCCCCAATGCGTCAGCCCAACCCAACGCTCGACATCGCAGCCATCCAGTCCCTCCTCCGCCAATACGGCATCGACGCTTGGCTCATCCACGACTTTCGCGCCAGCAACTCCGTCTTCACGCTGCTCCTGGGCAATCGCCACACCACCCGCCGCGCAATGCTGCTCATCCCAGCACAAGGCCAAGCCGTCATCGCCTGCAGCGGCCTCGACAAAAACTCCTTCGCCGATATCGCGAACAACCCAAAGTCCGGCATCCAACTCCAGCAATACGTCAGTTGGGAACAGCTCTACGCCTGGATGAAATCCAAACTCGCTGGCCTCAAGCGTGTCGCCATGGAATACGCCCCAGGCTGCACACTCCCGGTCGTGAGCATCGTCGACGCTGGCACCATCGAACTCGTTCGCTCCTTTGGTGTCGAAGTCGTCTCGTCCGCCGACGTCCTGCAACTCACCGTCGCACGATGGTCACCAGCCGCCGTCGAAGTTCACCGCAAAGCAAGCTCCGAAGTCGCCCGCATCAAGGACGACGCCTTCGCCTTCATCAAGTCCTCGCTTCAATCAGGCAAGTCCATCAACGAGCGCGACGTGCAGCAACGCATCCTCGCCAACTTCCAAAGCGCAGGCCTGGAAATCGGCGAAGCGCCCATCGTCGCCGTCAACGAACACGCGGGCGATCCACACTTTGACGTCTCTCCAACCGCCTCCAGCCCCATCCGCAAAGGCGACTGGGTCTTGATCGACCTCTGGTCGCGCTATCCGGGCGAAGAAAACATCTATAGCGACATCACCTGGTGCGGCTACTGCGGCGACCATGTCAACATGGTTCCAGCCAAGCATCTCGAAGTGTTCAACACTGTGAGAGCCGCACGCGACGCATCCATGAACCTGGCTAAGCAAGCCTGGAAAGAGAAACGCACGTTGCAAGGCTGGCAATTGGACGACGCGGCGAGAAATGTGATCATCGCCGCAGGCTACGAACGCGGCATCAAACACCGCACAGGCCACAGCCTCTCCCCAGGCCCACGCGTCCACGGCCTTGGCTTCAACCTCGACAACTTGGAAACTCACGACACAAGAGAAGTCTTGCCCGGCCTCGGCTACACCATCGAACCCGGCATCTACCTCCCCGACGCCCCCGACAAACTCGGCGTGCGCCTGGAAATCAACATGTTCGTTGATCCCAAAGAAGGCCCGATCGTCACAAGTTGCTTCCAGGAGACGCCAGTGTTGTGTGGGTGAAGAAGAAGTGACAAAGTGACTGAGTGACGAAGCAAAGCGATGCACACTGCCCATGCCGTGCATTGCAATCTCACCGTCTCACCGTCTCATCATCCCGACATGCCATTATCTCCCCCTACCCTCCTCCATGTTCCTTTCCCGCGAATTCTGGGAGCTGTCCGCTGCCGTCGCCATCGCGCTGGGTTTCCCCTTCGCACTCGCCGTATTCATCTGGGAACAACGCAAGGAACGCCTCGCCGCGCAGCAGGCCCTGTATCAACAACTCAGCGACGAGTACACCAAGTTCATGATGCTCGTCCTGAACAACGCAGACCTGCGTCTGCTCCGCCCCAGCGGGAAGGCCCTTGAACTCACCGAAGAGCAACAAGAACGCCAACTCGCCCTCTTCAGCATCCTCGTAGCCATCTTTGAACGCGCGTACCTGCTCGTCTACGAAGAACACATGGAACCCCAAACCCGCCGCATGTGGCAAAGCTGGGAAGACTTCATGCGCGACTGGTGCAAGCGAACTGACTTCCGCGCCGCCCTGCCCGAGCTGCTCAACGGCGAGGACGAGCAGTTCGCAGCGCACATCACCAGAATTTCCCAGGAAGTAGAGCCCACCTTCAAACGCCTTCCCTGAAACCAATTGCATAGTTTGTTCGTATTTTGTTAATATTCTCAGCGAAACGCTTGCTGGGAACCGGCGTAGGTTAGTCAGGTCTAACATGCGCAAAGAAGCCACGATTCAGCCCTTTTCGGGCAAACCACCCGCACAATGTCTCTCGTTCGCACCGTCTTGGCAAGAGTCCTCGTTTACGCCCAACCAACCTCTCGGAGCAACACAATGACCACATACTGCAACCTCTCCCTCGCCGTCCTGTCAGCCGCCAGCCTCTGCATGCTCACCGGCTGCCAGATGGCCCCCTCAGGCGACACCGGCGGCCGAGTCGATCCCTCCCGCACCACCCCCGCAGAACGCAACGACGCTCGCGTGCTCCCCAGCGCCATGTTCGAGTTTGGCGATGGTGTCGCGCAGCAGTTGGCTAATGACATGAAGGACATCCCCGAACTCAACGGCGAGTACCGCGCAACCGTTGTCTTCGGCGACATCAACAACAAAACCGGCATCGTGTCATCGAACGACTTCGAAGCCTTCCGCACCCGCATCCGCGGCCAGCTCATGCAGAGCCGCAACGTGCTGAAGAACGTCCGCTTCGTCGAAAGCCGCGCCCGCGTGAACGACCTCATCCGGCGCGAAACCGGCACCGGCGGCGACCTGCTCCAGGAAGGCACACGCAAGGAACGCGCTGAACTCAACGCGGCGTACACCTACTTCCTCAATGGCGACATGTACCGCGTCGAACGCGGCGGCAACGCCGTGAACCTCTACATGATGAACTTCAACCTGACCAACATGGAAACCGGCGAAATCATCTGGACCAACACGCCGTACGAAGTGAAGCAGGCGCGCTGAGTTGCTTGAAGTTCCCTTGCAGCGCAGAGACAGAGATCAAGAGGAAGATGAGAGTTTTGTGAACGGGGAAGTGATCGCAGTTGTTGCTCGCTCGAAGCGAGATGAGGATGGAAGATTGAGATTGCAACACACAAGACATCTCCTCCTTCTTTCTCTTTATCTGTGCGTCTCTGTGGTGAACACGACGTCGCTCTCGGCGTGCGCGTCAACGCCTCGCTCCACCCGCCTCACCGTGAGCGACATGAAAGAAATCTCGCAGACGATGGCCGATGACCTCCGCAAGAGCGAACTGATGCAATCGCGCAGCGAAATGTCCGAGCGCATCCACATCGCGATGGACAAGGTCGAAAATCTCTCGTCAGACCTTATCCCCCGCCGCGAGCAGTGGTACATGATGGCTCGCCTGCAAGCCAGCGCCGCCCTCATCGACCTTAGTCGCGAGAAGAACTTCGCGATGGTCGTCCCCGCTGAACAAGCCTTCGGCGTCGAAGGCCAGCAAAGCCGGCGCGAAGCCCCGGGCGTCTATCAAAAACGCAAGATAACCCACGAACTTACCGGCACTATCCGCAGCGCAACGCGTAGCGACGGCAAAGCCCGAACCGACGTCTACCTCACCGACTTCCGCCTCACTTCACTCGCGACCGGCGAACTCCTCTGGACCGGCACCTACGAAATCAAACGGGTCGCGAGCGGGTTGAGCTTCGATTGAATCCCGAGCGTCAGAGCGGGATCTCTTCATTAATCATCCAAACTCAAACAACACCACATCACACATCCACATACACGTACACAAACACTTGCAATAGCCTCGCCGATCTCTCATCAAGCAAAGCAACATCGTGGCCCGATTCGCACCCATCCCAGCGCACTCGCCTGCGAACCAACCCTTCGCCGCCGTGCCACCGACTACGGCTTTGCGTAGTCGGTGGTCGATCCGTCAAGCACTGCCCGGTTGTGCTCTTGCAATCCTCACCACATCGTCGCTGTTCATCACCGCCTGCGCCACCCCACAAATCGACCGCCGCATCGTCGAAGCCGCGGACATAGGCCAGTTCGGTTACGCCGCCGAACGCCTCCAACAACAACTGACCGACGACCCCGCCGACCGCGACTACCTCCTCTCTCGCTTCCGCCTCTTGACCGTCGCCCTCGCCGACGGCCAGCCCGACGCCGCCGAAGAAACCGCGAACCAACTCTTCGCCCTCCTCCGCACCCAAGGCCTCAACGAAGACAAAGGCGTCGCGAGCGTCGTCTTCTATGAAGGTGTGCGCCGCTGGAAGGGCGAACCCTTCGAGCAGGCCCTCGCGTATTCCTACATCGCCATGCAGAAAGCCATGCGAGGCGAGTGGGACAACGCTCGCGCCTCCTCGCTCGCGTCGCAATTTGTCCTGCGCGACTTTTCCCAAGCCTTCGGCGGCAAAGAACCCACCAGCGTTGAGCTCGCGCAGCGCGCCGCGCAGGAAGACACCAAGCGCAAGGGCATTGGCGACGAGTTCCTCGACAAGGGCTACGTCGTCTCTCAAAGCGACTTCACGCTTGGCTACCTGCTCAGCGCCATCGCGAACCACGCGATCAATCGCGAAGACGAAGCGAGCGACAACCTCAACGCTGCCATCCGTGCCAATCGCAACGCCGAGTCGCTTGCGCAGCGCCTGCGCCAACCCTACAACACCGTGCTCGTCGTGGGCCTTGGTCGCGGCCCCGCAAAGGTCGCAACAGGCCCAGACGGCGCAGTCGCCGAGTATGCTCTGCGCTCTCCGAGCGACGATCGTCCGCTGCAGGTGCTCGTGTCAAACAACACACTCCGCGACAATCTCGCAACTCCACCGATTCAAGACATCAACCGCATGGCCCACAGCCATCGCTGGCGAAATCTTGAGGACGTCCGCACGCTCAAGAGCAATCTGGGCGACCTGCTGCTCGCGGGTGGCGTTGTCGTCGCCGCGTCTGCCGATGACATCGGCCGCAGGCGTGGCGATGGTGGTCGCCGCACGATTGACAAAAGCGACCGTGACGCCGCCCTCGCCGTCGGTGCTGCCATGGCCGCGATCGGCGCGCTCATGAAAGCCACCGCCGTCGCCGACACGCGCCACATGGAATTCCTGCCGCAGCGCTTTTATGTCGTACCCCTGCAACTCGAGCAGGGCGTGAGCGACATCCGCCTCCAGGCCGCCGGCTCCTCGGCCCCACTCCTGCTCACCGGCCTCACGCCACCAGATGGCAACGAACGCGTCCAACTCCGCTACGTCCACATGCCCTCAAACTCCGCCGCGCTCGCGAGCGCAGTCACGGACGCAACCGGCGCATCACAATCCCAACTGACGTACTCAAACAACGCCTGGCCCTTCGACATCGAAGGCGACACCCTCCCGTACATCTTCGGCGGCACAGACGCCAGCATACCCACGCCCATCATCATGGAGCGCTACCACAACGCCGGCAACCTCTCGCGCCTCACCCAAGTCGAACTCGAAAACCTCTACCGCGCCGAAGGCATCGCCCTCAGCGTCGAAGAAGCACAAGGCCAATACCGCAAGCACGTCCTGGAAGGTGGCAACACACTCGTCGCGCCCATGACCGGCACCACTGGCTACACCCGCCTCTTCATGCTCCCCAAGCGCCCCTACAAACCCAGGAGCGACGAACTCAAGCAAGCAATCGAAGCAGAAAACAGCAAGAATTAAAACGTATCACACGCAACGCGATTTCCTTTTTCAGCACAAAGACACAGAGATCAAGAGAAAGATGAGAGACAAGAAATGTAAAACACTTGATGCCTCGATGCCGCGCAGCAATGCCTCATGCCTTCTTCTCATTCCAAGTCTCTTCTCTGATTGTCATCTCTTTCTCTCTGTGTGTCTCTGTGACTCTGTGGTGAGCGACTCACCAGCAACGCACAAATGTAGATTCGCCTAGACGCTTGTTCATGACTGAATGCATCCCAACGTCAAACGCACGATCACCCCAAAGCAAGTTTCACACGCCAAGTACAAGGAGCCAACCATGAAATCACCCATCACCCGCGCACTCACCATCACCTTTCTCGGCGCAGCCGCCTCCCTCACCGCCTGCGACACTGTCAAGCCCGCCTACACAGGCCGCATCGACCAGGCCGGTCGCGGCAACTATCCGCGCGTCACCGTCCAAGGCGAACTGGCTTCCTTCATCGGCATCGACGCCCCGATTGTTGAGCCCAGCGACGTCCTCAAAGTCACCGTGCCGATCCGCCTGCTGACCGACGCTGGCAACCCCAGCAACATCCAATACCGCGTCCTCTTCTTCAACAAAAACGGCTCCCCCGCCCGAGGCGGCGACATGAACTGGCGCTTCGTCCACCTGCCCCCACGCCAACAAGTCTTCCTGACCGGCAACTCCCTCGACAGCGACGCAGTGGATTGGCGCTGCGAAGTCCGCCTCGCCAAGTAATCACGCACAGACTTTCTCTGTGCTCTCTGCGTTCTCTGTGTTGAATTCTTTGTTTTTCACTCAAGACCAAACTTGTCCACCGCCGGAGGTGTTATGAAGAAGTCCATTCAATCGTTGCTGATCGCGTCGGGATGCGCGATGGCATTCACGTCCTTCGTTCACGCACAAGAACGCAAGCCCCTGCCACCCGCGCCCGTTCAATCCGAACCCGTCTCAGAACGCCTCGCGAACATGGGCCAGTTCCTCGACGCCTACCGCCGCGCCGGCTCACCCCGCATGCTCATCGTCACCACCGGCCCTGACAACTTCAGCGACGTGATGGGCTCGCGCCTCGAAGACCTCTTCCGTGACAGCGAAGTCACCATTGTCAATCCGCAAGCCAACACGCTCAAGCAGCAACGCGACCTCGACACACTTACTCGCAACGACGAATACGCCGCCGCGCGAATGGCCGGTGCCGACGCCGGTGCCGATGTCGTCATCAATGTCGATGTGCGCGAGCACGGGCGGGGCTGCTACAAAGGCTCCTACTCGCTCGTTGATCTTCGCCAGGGCACTACGCTGGGCCGTTTCGCATGGGACATGATCCCCGACGATGACTCAGGCCGCTTCGACAACTATCGCATGAGCGAATACGCCCGCGCGATCGGCGGCCGCGTCAGCCGCCAGTTCGCCGAGGCCTTCCCCATCGGCCCCGGCGGCGGCGCGATGAAGCGTTACTCGTTGAAGCTTGTGGGCGAATACGAGGATGAAGACGTCATCGCCTTCCGCGACGCCATGAACAACGCCGAGGGCATCCGCCAAGGCAGCGTCACACTGCGAGCGCAGGAGCAAAGCAGCGCCGATCAACTCACCACCTTCACGCTCATGTCCGCCTGCGATCCCCTCTCGCTGCGCTCCAACGTCTCACGCGCCGTCGCCGACCAACTCGCCATGAGCGCCGAAGTCCTGGACGCCCGCGAAACGTCGCTCACCGTCCGCCTCAGCGAACTCGGCATGTCGCAACGCGAACGCGCCCTCTCAGGCGGCAGCGAAACCTCCCGCAATCGCACTGAGCGCGAAGCGCTGCGTGCCAACTATGCCAAAGCCGGCACCCCCACCATCGCCGTCATGATCAACCGCGCGAGTGCATCGGTTTCATCAACCGTCTCACAAGGTTCGGGGGGCTCAAACTTGACTGAACTCGGCGACGGCACCAACATCATCGTCGGTGATCGCGTCGACTTCGGCTCGGGCCAGCTCGACCCCGTGCTGGGCGACGCCATCCGCGACGAACTCACCGACCGCCGCGTCGATCGCGCCGAGCAAGCCGAGGTTGATCTCCGCCAAGTCGAGAACCGCATGGTGTCGCGTCTGACAGCACTCGGCCTGCGCCTGAAAGATGTCTCCAACGCTCAAGCCGAAATGCGCGCCAAGGACGAACTCACCAAGGACTGGACCGACCGCGAACTTGCGAGTGTCTTGGGCAAGAACGCCGGGGCTGATGTCGTCCTGTCGGGCGTCGCCCGCGTGGTGCGTACTCGCAGCAGCCGCGCTTGGCCTGTCCGCATCGAAGTCACCGTCCGCGCCTACCGCACCAGCGACGGCGTGATTGTGGGCAGCGCGAGTTCGCAGAAGGATGTCGCGTCGGCGGGCGCGACGCTTGATCAGGCGCTGGATGATCTTGCTGCGCAAGCGACTGGGAGATTGGCGAGTCAGTTGAGTGATTCGTGGAAATGATCGCGCCATCAATCTGAATGGCTTTGCGTTCTGATTGATATCGAGAACAAACAGAAGCCGCGGTACACAAGCACCCGGCTTTTCTTTCTTCACAAAATCGGCTCATCCGGATCAAACACCGTCCCGCATTCAGGACATCGTGATATCTCCGCACCCAAGTCATACCCACACCGTCTACACGTGCGATTGCCAGACCTCTCATTTGCTCGCCGAATCGAACTGGCGTATCGCACAAAGAGAATGCCAGACACAACGTTGAAAATAAATATCGAAATCACGCTCGCCCACATCGGCCAATGAAAAAACACATTGAGGCACACAAGCGCAACGCTGGAGACGATCCACGCAATGAACCAACGGCTGACTCTTTGCTGATACGTCACCATATCTCAACCACGTCCAGCAAATCGAATCACTTCCCTGTAGCAGCGATTTTTGGCGACGCCTTCGAGTCATACCGCGGCTCCGTCCCATTCATCAGCCGCTTGATATTCGCTCGATGCTTCACAATCACCAGCCCCGCTAGCGCTATCGACGCCCAAAAATAGATTCCCATGCTGCCGGAGATCACACTCGCTGATTCACCGCCGCTCTTGGGCGCGACCTTCGCCAACACCGCCACAATCCCCGGCAAGCTCGCTGCGGCGAGGATCGAACTTAGGCTGATGCGCCGCGAGAGCGCGAACGCGATCACAAAGACCGTGAGTATGCCCAGCCCCGCGTACGTCAGCACTGGAAACACGCCAAGCAGCGCGCCAAACGAAGTCGCCACGCCCTTCCCGCCCTTGAACTTGAGCCACGGCGAGAACACGTGCCCCAGCACCGTCGCAACCACACACGCGATCAAGATCCACGTGCGATCGACGGGTGTATGCCAATTGCCCAGCGTGTTCATGAAGAACCCTGCGACAAACACGGGGACGAGGCCTTTGAGCATGTCGAGGAAGAAGCCGACAAAGAACCATTTTTTGCCGAGGGCGCGGCCAAGGTTGGTCGCGCCGGGGTTGCCGCTGCCGATGGTGCGGATATCGATTCCCTTTGCGAGTCCAACGAGGAGGCTGAAGGGGATGGAGCCGGAGAGGAACGATACCGCGATAAACGCTGCGCCCCAGAGACCGACTGAGGATGGACTTTCAAGGGGCATGGTGAAGAGTGCGAGGGTGGCTCGTATTCACGTTCGCGTGGATGCTCTGTCGCGCTTTCGCACTAAGTTATTACCGCTTCCCGCGCTTGATTCCCTTCACCAAAACCCGCGGCGGCAACTTCGTCGGCACGATGCCGCCTGGGAACTTGCTTGCGTCGACCACAGGCACGACGCCATCCGCGGCGGGCGCGCTCACCGGCAGTGTGGGTCTCACCGCTTCCTCAATCCGATTCGCCTTCGACTGCGGCGCCTGCGCCGCGGGCGGCTGCGGGCCACCTCCGGGCAACACAGGCTTCAAGCCTTCGAAGCGGCGGTCGCTGGGTGCGCGATAGCCATCGGGCGGCGCTTCTGCGGGCTTGAAGTCTGGATACTCAAGGCGCGGGATTTCGGCGTTGATGAGCAGTTCGACGTTGGTGAGCAGTTCGCCCTGCTCGGGCGTGACGAAACTCCAGGCGACGCCGTCGCGTCCGGCTCTCGCGGTGCGTCCGATGCGATGGACGTAGACCTCGGGGTCTTCCGGCAGGTCAAAGTTGATGACGTGGGTGATGCCCTCAACGTCGATACCTCGGCTTGCGAGGTCGCTTGCCACAAGCACCGCAAGGTGCCCATCGCGCAGGCGCTTCATTGTGCTGTTGCGTTTGCCTTGGCTCATGTCGCCGTGGATTGCGTGAGCATCGATGCCGCGGGTGGTAAGGCCATACGCGATTTCGTCAACGTGGCGTTTGAGGCGGCAGAAGACAAGGGTGAGAGCGGGCTCTTCGTGGCGCAGCAGGTGCAGCAGCAGACGCTTTTTGTCCCACGCGTTGACTGGGCAGTAGAACTGCTTGACGAGGTTCACTGTAAGCGAACCAGAGTGCACGATGATCTTCTCGGCGTCGTCCTTCATGTAGCGCCGGCCGAGCGACTCGATTTCCGGGCTGATGGTGGCTGAGACGAAGACGGTCTGGCGATCTGGATTGGGAATCTTGCCCAGGATTTTCTTGATGTCGTCGCGGAAGCCGATATCGAGCATGCGGTCGGCTTCATCGAGCACGGTGTGGCGGATGTTGTTGAAGTGCAAGTGCCCGCGCTCGAGCATGTCCATGATGCGCCCCGGCGTGCCGACGATGATCTGCGCGCCGTTGCGGAGTTTGTCAGCCTGGGCCTGGATGCCTTGACCGCCGTAGACGGTGACGGCACGGATGGGCGTATGGCGGCCTAGGTCTTCGATCTCGCCAGTGATTTGGATGGCGAGTTCGCGCGTTGGGGCAAGGATCAGGGCTTGAAAGGGGACGTCGCGCTGGAGGCTGTTGAGGAGGGGCAGCCCGAACGCGGCGGTTTTGCCGGTGCCGGTCTTTGCTTGGCCGAAGACGTCTTTACCGGCGAGGATTGCCGGGATGAGCAGCGCCTGCGTCTTGGTGGGATACTTGAAGCCGCACGCCTCGATGCCTTTCATGACGCTGTTGCGGAGGCCAAGCTGCGCGAAGGTGTGGGCGGTGTCGAAAGTGTCGGAGACGTCGCCGTCGCCGGCGAAGCGGCGCTCGCCGAAAGTTTCACTGGCATCGCCAGTGCCGAGCGGCTTTGGCTCGATATGCGCTTCCGCCGCGTCGCCGTTGCGACCGTTGTTCTCGCGGAAGCGATCTCCTGATTGTTCAAAGGAAGCGTCGTGTTCGTTGTGGCCGCCGGTGTCTGACTCGTTCATGGTGTCGTTCAACTTGGTTCTGCGCATGTGCTGGCTTCATGAGAATGAACGCCCGCTAGCGGCCCTCCGGAGCGTACTTGGAGAGCGCGATCGCGCGTGCGAATGTGATGCGGGGCGGGAAACCCCACGGAATTGCCCATTGAAAGCAGCCAGCAGCATGTCCCGAAAACAAGACTGGCACAGCAGCAAGAGGCCTGCGATTGTAGGCTCCGCCGGGGTGAATTGCACCTTGACGGACTGACCAACACACCCCACGCGGCGCGTGAGGGTACCCGTTGGAGTACACAAACCTATCCTCCGTGACATGCCCCGAGGACCAGTCGCAAAACCCAAGAAGACCGAACACGTGCGCAACGGTATCCGCAAAGGCCCCTCGCAAAGAGCCGCCAAGCCCAAGGCGCTGGCCGAAGGAAAGCCACTTGCGGCGGGCGACGTCCTCCACATTCCCGCCGACCCCGCACAGTCTCTCGGCTCAGCAACGGTCCGCATCGGTGACTGCCGCGAACAACTCCCCAAGATTCCCGAAGTCGCCGCGGGCACCGTCGATCTCGTCTTCGCCGACCCGCCCTTCAACTGGAAGCGCGGCTACGACAAGTGGGACGACGACATGGACGAAGCCGAATACCTCGACTTCACATTCGACTGGATTGACTTGTGCGTGAGGGCTCTGCGTCCGGGCGGGGCGTTGTGGATCAACATCCCCGACGACTGGGCCGCCGAAATCGCGTACTACCTCAAAGGCCGCGGCGTCGCACGCACAACCAAAGCCGGCATCGAAGTCCGCAAGCCACCCGCAACCATGCACCTCGAAAACTGGTGCATCTGGCACTACCGCTTTGGTCAGAACGCCGTCGAGCGATTTATCAATAGCAAGGTCCACGTGTTCTACTTCGTCAAAGACGAAGCTTCTTCGAACACAAAGCAATCTCGCACTCGCACTGAGCGCACCTGGAACGCCGCAGACGTCGCCGAACTCTCCGACCGCGCCGCCATCTACGGCGACAAGCGAACGCTCGAAAAGAAAGACGGCATGCCTCCAAAGCTCCGCGTGCCCCTCGACGTGTGGTACGGCTCACACTTCTCGCGCGTCCAAGGCAACAACCTCGAACGCCGCGATTACCACGACAACCAACTCCCGGAGATGTACCTCGCCCGCGTCATCCGCAGCACGAGTGACAAAGGCGACCTCGTCATGGACCCATTCACCGGCAGCGGCACAACCGGCGTCGTCGCTCGCAAGCTCGGTCGCCACTTCATCGGCACCGAGTTCAGCGCCGAAAACGCCAACCGCGCAATGGAACGCATCAAGAGCGGCCCGCGACGCGACGTCGCAGCACCACCCGGCACACACCACAGCGCAATCTACGCACCGCGGGCCGGCCGAGAAGTCGGGGAAATGCCGTGAGCGGAAGCGAACGAGCGAACGAGCGAGCCAGCGAACGAGGGCTGCAGACACCGTCGGCTCTCGCATCGCGAACCACATCGCCCCCACTCTCGTTCGCTGGCTCGCTCGTTCGCTCGTTCGCTCTGCCCACCATCCTTCTTCTCCTCACAGCTCTTCTGACCATCCCGCCCATCTTCGGCTACTGGCTTAACCCACCCTCGGGCCTCGCCCACGCTGAAGGCCAGCGCGTCCAGCCCGCGCTCGAAATGCTCGCGCGCGGCGCACCGTGGACTTCGCGCGAAGCGACGAATGCGTGGCTCGTCCCCCACTTGTTCGACCAAGCCTACCTCCGCAAGCCGCCGGGCATGGTGTGGGCGATCGCCGCATCTCAAGCACTATTTGGCGAACACACCGCGTTTCAACTTTCAACCACCGTCGCCGCACGACTCGTCAGCGCCCTCGCCACCATCGCCGGCGCACTTGTCACATTCATCTTCGCATCACGCTGGTTTGGTCGCACGCCCGGCTGCGTCGCCGGCTGCGCGTGGGCGCTCTTTCCGATCTGGTACTGGTACCCGCCGCCCGCGCTGAGTGCGGAGATTGAAGCCTTCAACAACCTGTTCGTACTCGCAACGTCGCTCGCGTTGTTCGACATTCTTCTATGGAGCCGACGGCGCGAGCCGTCGGGACGCGTCACGTCATTTCTGTCGCACGCGTTTCTGGCGATCACGTTCGCCGCGATGCTGCTCACGAAGGGACCTGCGGGCGCGCCGACGTTGCTCGCCGTGATGATCGCATGTGTGTGGGGAAGAGCACAGAACATCACGCTGCGACCCGCTCCACGTCGCGACTGGCTCACGGTTGCGGCCGCGCTTCTGTGTGGCGCTTTCGTGTTTGGGGGTTGGATGTTCGCCGCGAGAAGTGCGCTTGCACGATCCGGCGAAACGCCCGTGACGCAGGAGTTCACGCAGTTTTTGTTCACGCCCAAGAAACTCTTTGGCATCGTGTCGCTCCCAATCGCTGCGATCATCAGCGCACTGCCTCACACGGCGTTTTTCAGCGTGTTCTTGAGGCCGTCTCAAGGATTGCGGGCGTCTATCGACCCGATGGTGCGTCAACGAGCCGTGCTCGCACGCGCGATCGCGATCGCGGTGGTCGTTGGCGTGTTGCTGTCCATGCTGCTGGGCGTCTCCAACTCACGATACACGCTGCCGACACTCGCGTTGGTGCCGGTTGTTATGGGCGGTGCGTGCTGGTGGTTGCTGCAGCGTGCGAAGCAGGCGGAGAGTGATGCGACGGCGCGATCGTGATGACGACGCCACGTGCGCTCGTGATGCGGTCGTCGTACTCGCCGTCGACGTGA
>CAZEZV010000088.1:0-14755 GCA_964516725.1 uncultured Phycisphaeraceae bacterium | reverse complement strand
AGAAGCCGGGGGTTTTCATCTGTTCATCGAAGGTGTTGGCCATCTGCTTCTTCATCGTGGTCATTTCTTCTTCGGTCGGACCGTTCGCCGCGAAGTCGTCGAAGATCTTCCATGCTTCCGCCGCGAGCGTGTCGCACTTTTCGGGAGCGGTGGTTGAATTGATCGCGACGACGCCGAAGCCCGGGTACTCGCGGCCCGGACGGCTGCTGACACCCGCGCTGTACACCAGTTGCTTCTCTTCGCGGAGAATCTGAATGCAGCGAGAACGGATGATCTGAGCCGCGGCTTGCAACGTGCGGGAATCGACGAGGTTGGTCGCGTCCGCGCCGTAGAAGCCGGTCAGGGCGATGGCCTTGTCGGTTTCGGTTTTGACTTCGCGCCTGACTTCGCGGTTGGTCGTGGGCTTGGCGATTGTGCGAAGATGTGCGAGCGTCTTGTCGTTGATCGCTTCGCGGGCTGGGAGCGAGCCCAGGTACTGGGCGCACAACTCCATCGCGCGGTCTTTGTTCACGTCGCCAACAACAGTGACTTCGATCGGAGCCGTCTTGATGGTGTTGTTAAGCCACGCCTGCGCGGCTTCGATCGACATGGCATCGACGTTGCTGGCTTCGAGCATGCGCATGCGGGGCTCGTTTTCGCCAAACATCACGATGGGCATCAGTTCTTGGAAGACGCCTTCGGCGTCCATCTTGCGGCCTTCGATCCACTGCTTGATCTGGACCTTTGCCTGATCGAACACGCCCTGCTCGATCTTGGGATCGGTCAGGAGCAGGTGCGCGAGCTGGAAGCCGGTTTCGAGATCAGCAGGGCTGCCGGAGATCGACAGCGTCATGGTGTCGCCACCCGCGTTGCCTCGCACGTTGATCTTCTTGCCCGTCATCAGTTCGCGGATGTCCTGACTGGAGAGTTTGCTGGTTGCACGCTGGCCCCAGGCAAGAGACGCGGTCTGGGCGATACCACGGTCCTTGGCGGTTTCCTGAATCTCACCCGCGGCGAGCGTGATCGTCACGTTCACGGAATCCTTCTGGATGTCCATGAAGCGATGATGCACGGTAATGCCGTTGCTGAGCATGCCAGTCGCGATGCCGGTTGCGTCATGCACCGACGTGTTCGTGAAGGTGCCAGCCTTGGGCAGGGTGGCCATGAGCGACGTCGCGCGGGCCTCTTCGGTCTTCTTGGCTGGCGTCACGCTGAACGCTTGCTTGCCGAGCGTGAGCAGTTCGGCTTCGCTGGGGGCGGAGACGTTCGAGGGGAGCGTCAGCACGAAGCGGACGTTCTTGGGCTCAAACATCGTGGCAAAGGTGGAACTGATTTCTTCGGGCGTGATCGAGGGGAGGATGCCCTTGACCAGATCAAGAGTCTGCTGGGCGCTCATGGTGGGCTCGCCGCTGGCGATGTCGTTGTTGATGCGGCGGATGAGCCCGCCGCCTTGTGCGGTCGATTCACGCTGCACGGCGAGTTCTGCGCCGGAGATGATTTCCTTCTTGACGAGGTCGAGTTCGCGCTGGGTGAAGCCGTGCAGGCGGGCCTGCTGGATGTCGGACCCAAGTTCCGTGAGCATTTCACGCCACTTGCCGGTTTCGCCTGATGCGCCGCATTGGGCCATGTACGCCGCGTTGAACATGTTCTGGCCAAAGGCCATTGCGGAGGTGTAGCTGGTGCCGCCCGCGCTGAGCTTGTCGGCGATGCGACGACCAAAGACGCTGGACGCGATCTGCTCGACCATGTCGCGGCGGAGATCGCCCACGGTGGTGCTGGGCTTGCGGGCTTCGCTGACGCGGACCATGGAGATGTCGGCTTCGGTCAGTTCGGCGTCCTGCGCGATGATCGCGCCGTCGTTGGTGTATGCGGTGACGTTGACTGGTTCATCGACGGGCACGGGCGTCTTTGTGCCCACGGTGCTGAAGTTCTTTTTGATGTGCTCGATGATCGTCGCGGGCTCGGCGTCTGCGACAAAGATCAGCGTCATGTTGCTGGGCTGGTACCACTTGTTGACATAGTCGACAAAGTCGGCCCGCTGCACGCCCTTGATGGTTTCTTCGATGCCGATGGGGATGCGCGAAGCAATCCGCGAATTCGGGAACATCTTGGGGAACGTCTGGTCCATAATGCGCTGCTGCGCGCTGGATCGGGAGGTTTTCTCTTCGAGGATGATGCCGCGCTCTTTGTCAATCTCGCCCTGATCGAGCAGCATGCGGCCTGCAACGTCGGAGAAGAAGAGCATGCTCTTGTCAAGCGTTTCGGGCTTGGTGTCGGGCATGCTCAGGATGTACGTCGTCTGGTCAAAGCTCGTGAATGCGTTCTGGTGCTGACCAAAGTTGAGGCCCATGCTCTGGAAGAAGTTGATCACGGTGCCCGGGGCGAAGTTTTCGCTGCCATTGAAGGCCATGTGCTCCAGGAAGTGCGCCATGCCGCGCTGCTTGTCGGTCTCGTTCATCGAGCCGCTGGAGATGTGCATGTACATGTTGACGCGGCCCGGCGGATTGCTGTGCTTGACGACGACGTACTTCATGCCGTTGGGCAGTTCGCCCGTGTTGAGGCGGGGGTCGGTCGGGAGGGGCGAAGAGAGGTCAAACTTCGCGACTGCGGAGGATGAGTCCTTGACCTTGATCGCGGGCTGCGCGGTGGCGGTGCCCTGCGCGAGGGCGGCGCTCGAACCGGCGATCAATGTGAGGGCGAAAGCGAGAGACGAGAGACCAAACGACTGACGTGACATGCAATTACTCCATCCCCGAAACCAACAACTCAACTGACCCGGAATCGGGCCAACATAAAACGAATTCAGAATTCCCCCGCTCCCCCACTTCCCATTGCTCCCTTTGGACGCGGGTGCTTGTGTACGCATGCCATGGCATTTCGTTGGGCAATTGTGGAATGAGAGTGTATGCGCATGGCCTGGAAGGCCGCCCCCCACCCCCCATCCCCCGCCCCGGCCCCCCGCTATTCATGGGCTAGAGGCTCGTGTTTCGGGTTACCCTTGCAACTTCCGAACCTGCTCAACACTCTTGCGAAGTTGCTTCTGCAATTGACTCACCTGCAACATGCTCTTGGTGCGGGTCAGCAGTTCGACACGCTGCACGGGCTTGGAGATGAAGTCGTTCGCGCCGACTTCCACGGCTCGCTCAACGTCGGCGACTTCGTTGAGGGCGGTGACCATCAACACCGGAATGCCAGCAGTTGCGGGGTTGGCTCGCAGTTTTTTGCAGACTTGAAACCCCGACATCTTGGGCATCATGATGTCTAGGAGGATGAGATCGGGCGGGAACTTGGCGATATCCTCGAGTGCTTCCGGGCCGTCAATGGCGGTGCGGAGTTCGCAGCCAAGGTCCTCGAGGTATGCGAGGAGGAGTTCGAGGTTTTGCTCGTTGTCGTCAACAAGCAGGACTCGGCAATCAGACAAGTTCATCGCGGCGTCGGCGGGCATTCGGAGTATGGTAGTCGTTCATTTGTGACACGGGCTTGTGCCATCTGCGACTACTAGAATGACTCCCACATTGACCACTACCCCTGCCAACTCGTCGCTGGACTCTGCTGTGCGGCAACCCGACGCAGCTCGCCCTGTGTCAACGGCGACGGGCTTGCGGGCATTGATTGAAACGACCAAGCCTGGGATTACTCGGCTCGTGACGATGACCAGCGCGGTGGGGTTTGCGATGGTCGTGCTGTCAAATGCCGTGGCGGCTGAGGGAAGTTTCCTTCAGCGGCTCGGCGGGCTTGCGACGCTCTGGAACGCTCTGGCGTGTTTGGCCGGGACGGCGCTTTCCGCCGCAGGCGCAAACACCATCAACCAATGGATGGAATCCGAGCGCGATGCGGCGATGCCGAGGACGCAGGGGCGGCCTTTGCCTTCGGGACGGGCGACGCACTTCAATGTGCTGGCGTTTGGCGTTGCGGCGAGCGTTGCGGGGCTTGTGTTGCTGTGGTGGGTGTGTGGGCTTGTGGCCATGCTGATTTCGCTGGCATGTCTTGTCAGTTACGTGGTGATGTACACGCCGATGAAGGCTGTGTCGCCGCTCGCGACGTTTATCGGCGCGATTCCGGGAGCGTTGCCACCCATGATCGGATCCAGCGCGGCGTCGAATCTTGAAGGGTGGAACGCACTGCGTGAGCCGGCGGGCTTGGCGTTGTTTGCGTTGATGTTCATCTGGCAAATCCCGCACTTCCTCGCGCTGGCGTGGCTGTATCGCGATGATTACGCGAAGGGCGGGTTCGCGGTGTTGCCGGCGGTTGACGCGAAGGGTTCGATGACTGTGTGGACGGTTGCGCTGTGGGCCCTGGCGTTTATTCCTGCGGCCGTGTTGCCCGCGGTGCTGATGCCCAGCGTCGTTGGCATGCCCTACGCGATCATCGCGGTGGTGTCGTGCGTTGCGTTTTTGGTGATGGCAGGGAGGCTGGTGCTGGAGCGAACGCGAGAACGGGCTCGGGGTGTGTTTTTGGCGTCGGTAATGCACTTGCCGGTGCTGCTGATTGCGATGGTGTGTGAAGGTGTGCTGCGAGTGTTACTGAACTGATGCATCGCGGCGCGTGTTACTTTTTGGTAGAAAAGTGTGTCATCAATCGTCGTTTCAGATAAGCCTTGGCAGCGGCGAGCGTCGAAAATGACTTTGCAGCATTGATGCCAAACGCCCCGTCGCTCGCCGTCGCAATGTGCACATCACATGGCACTTGCCGTTTCTTCCGCCCGTAGCGTGGAACAGTGACTTCGTAGTCGTCGACGATCCAACCGAGGATGCGGTACGTCCGGCGGTGCTTCACGACTTCATACTGAAACGTGCCGCCTCCCGCAGAGCAATACGTGGTGTAGACAACTTCGTAGAACTCTGGGTTGGCGGTCAGGGGAACCAGCATTCGAGAATCCTCAAAGAGCACGCGACAAAATGAAAACAGGACGAGCGTTGTGTGTGTGCTGACAACCGCTTCAAGGGTTGACGTGTACCGTTGGAGAGTAATGCCCGAACCGAGTGGAACGCCAACCGCAGCGCTTGATGCAACTCCGAAACGACGGAGCCTGCCATCGCTGCCGCCTTTCTTTGATCCGCGCCGTATCCGTGCGCTTGATGTGCGATCGCGGCGGCCTGGGTGGCTGGGTGCGATGCGAGTTCGCAAGAAGTTGGTCGTGTTGCACACGGTGTTCACGATTGTGCTTGCGGCGGTGTTGCTGCTGACGTTGCGACCCGCAGTGCAGGCGGTGGTGCGTGAGGCGGAGGTTGAGAAGTCGGTCCTGTTGCTCACGCTTGCGCGTGGGGATGAACGGTTCTTGGCGACGGGGAGATTGCCGGCGGACCTAGTGCCTTCCGACGCGCCGATCCGCGTGTCGATGGGGACTGCCGCAGAGTTGGGGTTGCCTGCACAGGTGGCAAGTTCGGCGATCGCGACGGCAAGGACTTCGCTCGGTGTGGGCGCGGCGGTGCCGGCGTTTCAGACGGCGTTTGGACCAGGAGCGGTGTGCGCCGCGAGCGATGCGACGCCCGCAAAGTTTTATGTGTTGGTTGCGCAGGTACCGGATGCCCGGGACGCGGTGTTTCGGTTGTATGTGTTTGTGGTCGTCGCGCTTGTTGTGATTTACTTGCTGGTTGCGATCTCGCTGGAGTTGTTTGTGTTGCCCGCCAACGTGTACGGACCGATCCAGCGATTGCTCGAGGCGGATCAAGCCGTGCAGGACGGGCGCAAGGCGAGCGAACTGATCTCGGAAGCGATGATACCCAAAGATGAGTTGGGCGAGATCATGCGGTCGCGCAATCGGTCGATTGCGGAATTACGCACGCAGGAGGCGGCGCTGAACGCGGCCCTGGCGAAGATCGAAGAAGTAGCGACGGACCTCAAGCGAAAAAATCACCTGCTGGAAGCCGCGAAGCGGAATCTGCAGGACGCGGACAGGCTCGCGAGTCTGGGGATGATGTCTGCGGGCGTGGCACATGAACTCAACACGCCGCTGGCGGTGATCAAGGGTCTGACGGAGCGGTTGAACGCAAGCCCCGAAAAAAAGCTTGGAGAGAGCGATGCAGCACTGATGCTGCGTGTCGTGCAACGCCTGGAACGACTCGGCGACAGCCTTCTTGACTACGCACGAGTGCGAACACCCCGCAGCGCGAGTGTGCAGCCGCGTGCGATTGTGGATGAGGCGATCACACTCGTGAAGCTTGATCGCGATATGTCGGGAGTCGTCGTTGCAAATCAGATCGATGAACGCCTGCTCGCGTGGTGCGATGCGGACCGGATGGTCCAGGTGTTTGTGAACCTCATCCGTAATGCGGCGGATGCGGTGAAGGGCGGGCCACAGTCGAAAGCGGGGCAGGTGGATGTCATCGCCGAGCGCACGATGCGCGAGGGGCGGAATTGGGTGACGATTCGTGTGATCGACAACGGACCGGGCATTGATCCCAAGGTGCTGGCGCAGTTGTTTGAGCCGTTTGTGAGTACGAGGTTGGATAGCAAGGGAACCGGGCTGGGATTGGCGGTTGCGGAGGGAATCGTGCGCGAGCACGGTGGCGTGCTGCTCGCACATAATCGCAGCGATGGCGAGAGCGGTGCGGTGTTCGAAGTGGTGCTGCCTTCGGAGGCTTCGAGGACTCTTGCTAAGCCTGCATAAACTCGTTCCACTTCCATGCCTGAAGCAACCAATCCAACGACACATGAAACCGCCGAGAGCAAAGTGCTGCCGTCGCTCTACATCGTCGCTTTGGACGACGACGCCGACTTCCGCGAGTTTCTGCGCAGCCAGTTGGAGCACGACGGGCACGACGTGCAGACCTTCGCGGCCCCAGAAGACTTGTACGCAAGCATCGAACAGCGGGCACCGGACGTGCTGCTGCTCGACATGAAGATGGGCCGAGCGAGCGGCGAGGATGTGCTCGTCGAAGTTCGCAAGCGCTGGCCCAAGCTGTGCGTGATTGTCGTGACCGGGTATCCGTCGATGGACAGCATGCGGACGACATTCAAGCGAGATGTGTTTGATTACATTCCAAAGCCGTTCTCGGCGGCGGAGTTGAGACGGTCGCTTTCACAGGCGGTTGCGTCGCTTGGGCTTGGACAGAGGCCGCAGGATCGGTTGCGCGTGGAACTTGGAAAGCATGTGAGGCTTGCTCGCACGGCGAAGGGCTGGACGCTGAAAGACCTTTCAGAGGCGAGCATGGTGTCGGTGAGCCAGTTGAGCGCGATTGAGCGCGGCGCACATTTGCCGAGTTTGGAATCCATGGTGGCGATTGCGCTCGCGCTGGGGGCGAGGCCATCGGAGTGGATGAACGGGGCAGGGTTGTAGGAACAAGTGACAAAGTAACGGAGTAACGAAGTGGGTCGGAAGGGCGGTCTTTTCCCACTTCGTCACGCCGCTACTTTGTCACTTTGTCACTTTCCTCCCCTACCCTGCGGCCGCCATGATCGACCTCAAAGCACTGCGTGAGAATCCGACAAAGTTTGCCCTGGGCGCGAAGGCTAAGGGCGTGAAAGTTGATATTGAAAAACTGCTCTCACTGGATAGTGAGAAGCGGACGGTGACGATGGAGCGAGAAAAACTTCGCGCGGAGCAGAATCGGCTGTCGAAGGAGGCGGGGCCGCAGATCGGGAAGATTCAGGGGCAACTCAAGGGCGCCTCCGGCGATGCTCGTGCAGCGCTCGAAAAGCAACTCGAAGAACTCAAAAACGCACCGGCTCGCATGAAGGCGGCGATTCAGGAATTGGAAGCCAAAGAGCAGTCGCTGGAGCCACAGATTCGGGAGATTCTGTTGCAAGTGCCGCTGCCGCCCGATGCGGATGTGCCCGTTGGCATCGGTAGCGAAGGCAACGTCGAGATCAAACGCTGGCATCCGCCCAAGAGCGAGTTGCTGCCCAACGGGTTCGACACGACGAAGTCGTTCGAGCAAAACAAAGGCTTCAAGCCCAAGAATCACATTGACATCGTGCGTGATCTCAAGTTGTGCGACTTTGAACGCGGCGTGAAGATCGCGGGCACACGCTCATACATCCTAACGGGTATGGGGATGCGGCTGCATCTTGCCGTGCAGCGGTACGCCGTGGACTGCATGATAAAGAATGGATTCACGCCGATGAGCGTGCCGACGTTGGTTCGTGAAGAGACGATGATCGGAACCGGGTTCTTCCCCGCAGGACGAGAGCAGGCGTATCACATCGAGGAGAGCAAGCGGGGCGGTGGGTACGACCAGTACTTGACGGGCACGGGAGAGGTCGGACTGATGGGCGTCCACATGGACGAGATTCTCGACGAATCCCAGTTGCCGATCAAGTACGTCACGGTGTCGCCCTGCTATCGGCGCGAAGCGGGCGCGGCGGGCAAGGACACGGCTGGGTTGTATCGCATTCACCAGTTTGACAAGGTTGAGCAGGTTGTGATCTGCAAAGCCGATGAAGCCGAGAGCCGGGCTTGGCACAAGAAGATGATCGGGTTCGTGGAAGAACTGCTGCAGAACATGGAGATTCCGTATCGCCTGCTGCAATGCTGCACGGGCGATCTGGGCGTCAAGAACGCGGACATGGTGGATATTGAAAGTTGGATGCCGGGACGCGGAAACGCGGGCGAGTTTGGTGAGACGCATTCTGCGTCGCGCTTGTATGACTTCCAGTGCCGCCGCCTCAACATGCGATATCGCTCCGGCGGCGAAGGTGGCAAGGGCGAGACGGTGTTCTGCCACAGCCTCAACAACACGGTTCTTGCGTCGCCACGATTCCTGATTCCGTTAATGGAGATTCATCAGCAGACGGACGGGAGCGTGAGGGTGCCGACGGTGCTGGTGCCATACATGGGTGGGGTGGAGCGGATTTCCTAGGGGATCGGTAATGTCACCACCGTTTGACTTTGCTTGGTGCGTCAAAAGACTCAAAGCCGTGTGCGCCGCCGTTGAGCGCAAAGGCGGAGAATGCAGTCACTTTTCGATATCTGCACCTGCGACGATCGGCTCGATTTGTGCAGTTGAACAGCAACTTGGATTTCCGCTTCCTTCGAATCTCCGCTGGTTTGCAGAAAATTGCAGTGCCGGCTTTTGTGTCTATTGGGATCTGAACGATTCCAGAGAGAAACTTCCGCCAAACCTTCGCGGAGTTTCCAGCGGCGGTCTTGAGTTTTCGCTGCGAGAACTTCCACGCATGTATAGCGGCCAAATCAGCATGGCTCGTGAAGCTTTTCCAGACACGAACAGCCCATTCGATAGATTGTGGCATTACACCCTGTGCTTCTCGCCAGTCCCAAACGGCGATCTATTGGCCATTCAGCGGCAGCCCGAAGGTTCAGATTCGATCGTCTACCTATCACACGAAGGAGACGATGAACACGGATGGCAGATGGGGACTTCCTTCCTCGACTCATTTATGCGGTGGTGTGCGATCGGATGCGTTGGTCCTGAGTCGTGGCAGTGGTCACTTTTCTGCGCTTCCTCGCGAGGCAACATTGACCCGTCAGGACTCATTTCGCGAGCATGGCTTCAGTGGCTTCATGAAGGTAACTGATCCAGGCGCTTGTGCTTGCGCGACCTTGTGAGTAGAACATCGATATGCAAACGATTTCTTCTGACTCCGCCATTGTGACAAGTTGTCTTGCATACTTCCAAACTTTCCTGTATACTGCCCATCCCCGCATCGCTCGTGCATGCGGCGTTTGATCACTCTCCTTTTCAAGAGGTGCATTATGAAGAAACTCGTTTCTCGTCTTGGCGTCGCGGCTGTTGCGCTCACCATCATCGGCGCCATCGGCGTCGGCGCAAGCACTGCGGATGCTCGCCGCGGTTGCGGCAGTTTCAACTGTCTCGACGTGTGGAACCCGGTGATCTGCAGCAATGGCGTCGTGTACGGCAACGCGTGCTACGCCGCGCGTGCGTGTGCGACCGGTTGCGTGCCGTGGGGCGGCGACACGATGTAAGTCGTTGATTGCTGAAAACACACAACCGCGCTGCTTGCAGCGCGGTTGTCTTTTTGAGAGACAGCGCGATGAAACCCAAAGCAGCCCTTACTACTTCCAAGTCGCGCGAGCCTCGGCCAGCACCGTCTCGATTTCTTTGTACGCCTTGCCGTCCATCACGCCTGGATGCTCGGCGCGCAGCGTGCCTTCGCGGTCAAACACAAGCACACTGGGCACGAGCGTCACGCGTCTGAGCCAGGTTGTGCGTGCGTCCTTCACAAACACGATTTGCATGCCGGGGAGTTCTTTCTTGAGTTCGTCGGGCTTGGTCGCGTCAAGCTGCACACCCACAATCACAACGCCATCGCCCCCCGTCTGCCTCGCCCACGCACTCATCTGTGGCAGCATCTCTTCACAGACCGGGCACGCTGTGCCCATCGCGACAACCACGGTCGCGAGCCGATCCGCGGAGAAGTCAAGCACGTTGGGAGTAAGCGCCTGTCCATCTCGCCCGATCGCGCCGAGTGTCGGCACGACTTCCCCCACGAGCAATGGATCCACAGCGTTCGCTTTCATTTTCGTTTCGGCCGCAAGCAGATGCGTCTGCAAGTCCTTTACCTGGCTCGACAGACGGAAGATAAGGAATGACTGCACGAGGCATGCCGCGACCAGCAGGGCAATCAGCCACTGTGCTCCGCTGCTTCGATGAACTTGCGCTGTTTGGTTGTCCATTGTATATTGCAGTGTCTGACACAATCACGAGTCGCTCACGTCACGCGACGATGCCCGCCATCTTCTCAATCTCGTCCGCCGCGTTCTTCGTGGCGTTTACACCCTCGTACTTCTTCGCGATGTCTCGCATCTCCTCCCGTTGCTGCTCGGCTTCCGTAGGATCGCGAATCAACCGTTCTGCGAGCGCAACGATTGGTTCCGCCCCGCCGAAGTGCGGCACGAGCTCCGGTATGACGCGGCGGTTCGCTATCAAGTTGGGCAATGTGAAGTGCTGCGATGTGCTCAGGAATGTTCTGAACACAAGGAACAACAGCGGGTTGCTGCGCTTGTAGAAAATCACCATCGGCTTGAACTGTTTGGCAACCTGCAGCGTGACAGTGCCGCTCTTGACCAGCGCAATGTCGCACCAGCGGACCACCGCGTCTGTATCTTGCACGACAACTCGCACATTCTCAGGCCAGCCCTTTGGGTGTGCATCGCCGATTTTCCGAAGTTGGTCGGAGACTCCATCGCTCGTCGCCGCGACCACGCCGCAGGCTGTCGGAAACTGAGCGAGCAGCGTGTGAAACGCGTCGAGCAGGATCGGAAAGTGCAGCCGAAGTTCGTGGGGGCGAGAGCCGGGCATCATCGCGATACGGGGCGAGCCATCGCCAAACGTTGCGCCGCGAAGGTCTAGCTCGCTGACCTTGAGTTCCTTGTCAAACAAAAAATGCCCGATGAACTTCGCCGGCACGTTTCTGGCCTTGAAGTACCCGGGCTCGAACGGCAACATGCACAAAAGCAAGTCCGTGATTTTTCGCAACTTGTTGATGCGCCACTTCCCCCACGCCCACACCTGTGGCGCGACCAAGTGCACAACCTTCACGCCACGCTTCTTCGCAATGCTGCAGATGGGCCCGTTCGCGGCCGGGCTGTCGACCGGCACGTGCAGGCGAATCGGCGCGTCTCCCCTGAGATTCTCACCGATCCACCTGTCGATGCGCCGGTTGATCCGAACATGTTCGATGATTTTCGCGACGCCGGGCAGCCCCATCACCGCGTCATCGCCCGTGCGCTCAATGATCGTCGCCCCCGCACGCGCCATCTTGGGTCCGCCCCACGCGAAGATCACAAGGTCTGGGTGTCGTCGTTTCAGCTCGGCAATCACCGCGCTCGCGTGATCGTCGCCGCTTGGCTCAAACGCCGTAAACAGCAGCGAATAGCCCCTCGTGCCTGGCGAGGTCGCGTTCGTCGGCGCGTTGTGACCCTCAGATTGTGAACCACCGTGTGGCAAGCAGCAAATGTAGTAGAGCCAACGCGCCTGCACAATCGCTACAGACGGAATAATCCGCAGCGAGTTGTGCAACGCTTATCGCCGCAGCCGCCAATCTGCAATTCCTGCCTCACAATCAGCAGCAAGCGTCAGTCGGCAATCGACGATACTACCAAGGCACACTATGTGTGCAGGCACGCTCGACAAAGAAAGAAATAACATGCACTTCACGCAATCAAACAAACGCCAGTACCCGCGGATGCTCACCAACCGCCCGCTCAAGCTCTTTCACAAGGGCAGCGGCCGCTTCCTGCCCGCCACGGCGAGCGATCTCAGCGATGGCGGCACGCTCGTGATGATCACATGGCCCTGCAAGCTTGTCATCGGCGAGCCTGTCGATATCTACCTGCCGCCCGATGAGCACGTCATGCTTTCCAGCAAGCACCGCATCACGGCTCGCATCGTCCGAGTGCTTGAGAATGACTCGGTCTGTATGGCTGCGATTCAGTTCGACCAACCGCTGAGCCTCTCGATCATGCAAGAACGCCGCGCCGCGGCATAATGCCGTGCGACCGACCGCTGCTTTGAGCAGTCTGTGCCGAACTCAAAGTACACGCCATTCCGCATTATCAATCAGCCGCACCCCGCCGACTCGCGCCGCGATAAGCGAGCGCATATCGCGCCCGTGCTGCGGTGCAAGCAGCGTTTCCGCGTCTCGAACAACTGCATACTCGACATCAAGCGACGCCTCGCCAAGCACTCGTTTCATCTCGCGTTCAGCGTCCTGCGGCGTGCCCGCAGCCCGCGCCTCGCACAATGCCATACTGATCGCCAGCGCTCGCTCGCGGCTCTCTGGCGAAAGAAACACATTCCGACTGCTCATCGCAAGCCCGCCAGTTTCCCTCACTGTTTCGCCGGCCATGATCTCAATCGGCAACCGCTCGGCAAGCGTCATCGCGCGAATGACTTGCAACTGCTGCCAATCCTTCTCGCCGAACACCGCCGCGATCGGCCGCACAATGTCAAACAATCGCCTCACCACCTGGCAGACCCCAGCAAAGTGCGCTGTACCCCGCATGCCGTCCTCAAGCCCGGGCTTTGACGCAACGTCCGGCAATGCAGGCTGCCGCACGGCTTCACCAGACGGATAGACATCCTCAACGCTCGGCACGTACACCACGGAGCATCCCGCTCGCTCGCAGATTGCAAAGTCCGCCTCGAGTGTTTTCGGATAACGATCAAAATCCGCTTTCTCGTTGAACTGCGTTGGATTCACGAAGATGCTGACAATGCAGCCGTCCGAGTGCCCGCCGGCCCTGGCAACCGCCGCCCCGCGATGAATCAGCGAAGCATGCCCCGCGTGGAGCGCACCCATCGTGGGCACAAACACGCAGCGTCGCCCGCCGGGCGATGTTGCCCTCTCAATGTCAGCTGACTTGGTGCAAATGATCACGCCAGCAATGTACGCAGCATCATGTAGCATGGCCTTCTACGCCATGCGAATCCTACAGAGCGCGTCGTGTGCAAGGCTCGCAGCGTCCGCTTCGGCTGGAATCCGATGCTACTCACGGTCTGGAAGCCCGCGCTACATCGCAAACAGTGTGTCCATCTGCTCGCTGACCTGCTGGAGTCGCTTGCGGTCGCCGCCTCTGACTTCGGCGGTGGCCCAGTTACCCTGCGGGGCGGTTGAGTAGCCGATGTCGTCGAGGGTTTTCATCACATCGGCCCAGCCAGCGTCGCCTTCGCCGAGTTCGACACTGAAGCCCTTCCAGAGGCCCTCGTTGTCGCGCTTCTTGAGCGAGAAGTCTTTGATGTGGAGTTTGACGATGCGTTTGCCGAGGATTCTCGCCCACTGCGCGGGGCGTACGAAGTTGATGACGTTGCCGATGTCAAAGTGCCAAGTCACGAGCGGGTCGTTGAACTCATCGACATACCGCGCGGCTTCAAGCGGCGAGAGCAGAAACCCGTTCCAGACATTTTCAACTGCGATCTTCACGTTGCACTCGCGCGCCAGCGGCAGCACACGCCTGATTCCCTCCTGCGACAGTCGATAGCACTCGTCATACGGCAAGTCGTTGTTGACGATGCCCGGCACGAGGAGAATGCTTGTGCTGCCCAGCGTCTTCGCGTCCCGGATGCACGTCTCCATCGCGTTGATCGCTTCCTCGCGAATCTGCTCTGCCGGGTGATTGAGTGGCTTGCCCCAATGCTGGCTGTCAACGAGGCCGTGGACGATCAGGCCCGACTTTTCCTGAGCCGCGAGCACTTCCTCCATCGGAGTCTGCGTGGGCGAATCGAATTCGGCACCTTCGAAGCCGCAGTCGCGGAGAATCTTGAAACGATCAAGCAGCGTGTCGCCCTCCCCCACCATGCCGATCATCGCGGCTTTACGGAGGGTGCGCTTAATGGATGGCGCGGGTTTGGTTTCGGGTGTCGTAGGAGACTCAGCGCTCTGCTGAGCACCGAGGGCGTGAGATGTCGCTGCACTGAACGCGGCGATCGCAGGGATGCTTGCGGCGACGGTGTGAACAAAGTCGCGGCGTGAGAAGTGCGTGGTTGATAATGTTGGGTTGAGGTCGTGTTTCATGTGTTCGCCAATCGGTTTCTAGTTGTGATAGGTCTAATCGAACCTAAAGGTCATATTCAGTCTTTGTAGGCTCGGCGTCTCTCCGAGCACAAATGTCATTCGCGGTCGCTGCCTGACGAGACGCGGGGCCTACACATTGCACGTCTCAAAGGCCTTCCGCAGCGCAGCCACCGGCTCATCCTTTGGCATGAACTCCTGCCCGAAGTACCCGTCAAACCCATTCTCAACAATCGCCCGGCAGATCGCCGGATAGAACAGTTCCTGCTGATCGTCGAGATCGCGCCGCCCCGGCACGCCCGCCGTGTGGTAATGGCCGATCGCTGATCCGTAGTCGCGGATG
>CAZEZV010000087.1:0-14784 GCA_964516725.1 uncultured Phycisphaeraceae bacterium | reverse complement strand
CGTGCCCGTCATGCCGCCGAAGCTGTCAAGCGCAACGGTGCCGTCGTGGCAACCAAGGCACATGCGGCTGCGACTGTCAATGTTCGCAGCAGCCGTGCCTGTGCCCTCGTGCATCGTGTACGTGGCATTCGTCAGCGCATGGTTCCAGAGGAACCCGACATCGGTGTTGCCAAAGTGGGGAGTGTGGCAGGGCTTGCAGATCTCGCCGCCCGACCACCCGTAGGAGCTGAAGTTGTGCCTTGAAAGGCTGATCTGACCCATCGCGCCGGTTCCGGCGAGGGCGACCACTGCTGCTCCAAGCAAGAGGTTTGAGGTTCTCATACGTCACCTTCTCTTACGAATTCGGGTCGCGGCGGCTTTGCTGAGCGGGAACGTCCTCGCCTCCCTAGCTGCTAAACACGGCCCTGACGTAATGAAGAGTGCAATCGCCGTGCCATGTGAATGGAACTGAAAAACGGCCACTGGTGCGCACCAGTCCAACTCCTACTTCGAACAGGAATCGGCACTTCTCAAAATTGAGAGGATGCTACTGCAGTCACTCTCAATCTCAACTCGCAGGGTACCAAACGCAATCATTGTTGAATATTTTGGCTATTTTGACATGCAGCACTCAGGGTCGTTGGGAGCACGTCTGCCCGCTCACACCAAGCAACTTGCATACGCGACGTGCCCGATCAAGCCCATCCACACGCATCGCCTTGACGAGTTCGTGCGTGATGCGGTCTTGACCGAAGTGCTACGCCGCGTCAATGTCGATCTCCAATCACTCGATGCCGACTCGAGAGACCACATGGTCCGCGAGGTCCTGCGCCGTGTCACGGTCGATACCGAATTGCCTCTGATCGATCCAGACCGCGCGAAGCTGAACTCCCTCGGGCTCGAAGCCTATCCCGCTCGAATCAGTTCTTGGTCGCGTGCCGCAGACGCAACAAGGGCCTTGCGCACTCGCTCAACCCCGCTGTCACAGAAGACATCGCAACGATCACGCTGAAGTTCGCGATGAGCACCAAGAGCTTCGATGGCCGCCGCCTTTTGTTGAGCCACAACGGCATGCGAGCCTTGGATCGCAACACGCCCATCCCCACACCGAATCCCACCGAACACATCCGCCTCGGCCTCTGCATCGCATTCGCCCGGCGCGACGCGCTTCTCGGCCTCAAAATCACCATCGCCGACCTCGCGAAAGCCAGCCGCATCGCCGACACGCGCACACACCGCCTGCTGATACTCACCCAACTCAGCCCGGCACTCATCAATGCCACGCTCACGGGCACGCCCCTAGTCAGCATCCACCTAGGTGAACTCCACCGGACCGCGATCGATCTTCGGTGGTCTATACAGGCCACGGCCTTTCGCGTGCTTGACTGCGACCGCGTTGCCACGATGTCATAGCAACGCACCCCAAGCCAACCTCAACCTCAGACTATCCAGAGGTTCATTCGAACCACGAAAATCAAGCGAAAGAAATTCCAGGGGCAATGACAAGTACCTGACGGTCTACGTCTCGCGCGTTCAGATTCGAATTCCTGGCGAGGTCCAAAATCCTCCGATTTCTGCGACGATTCCACTACAAAACGAAAACGGGAGACCCGATCAAGATCGAGTCTCCCTTTGAAGCGGAGAGGTATCGCGGATAGGGGCTTTGCTCTCTGAAGCAGAGGTGAGCGAGCGGCGGATTTGGCGGGATCGGGCAGAGCTGATCGTCGCATAAGTATTTGTCATTCCGTCATATATGAAAATCGTTCGGTGGCTGCCCGCCATGGTTGAGTCCGTCAGTAGAGAAAACAGTGTTAATCAAAAATGATTTTGTAGTTTCACGCCAACAGGGCAGCGTGTTTGTGGTACTGTTTTCATATGAAGTTCCGAACATGCATTGTGAGCATTTTCTTGCAAACGTCGTTTGTGGCCGCTGTGCTGTCTGGGTGCTGTGCTAACAGCAGTTGCAACAGAGCTGAACCGAGTGTGACTCGATCGAAATTCGATCCGCTTCCGATTGCGTTGGAGTTTGCTCCGCCGGATGCAGCGGGGCTCAATGTGAATGGAGCGAGGTTTGGATGCGGTCGCGACGATGGGACAAAGCGACATAACGGGACTGACCTAAAGGCTCCTCTGGGCACAGATATTACTGCGTTGTTCGATGGGACTGTAATTGCTGTACGAAACACGTTCAAGAAAGACGAATACGTTGACAAGAGCCTCGGCAACACCATCATCGTCAAGGTGAAGGATCAGCGACTCTGGTTTCGATACGCGCATCTCAAGTACCTAGAGACGCCCCTCGTGAAAGTAGGCGACACGATAATCGCAGGCCAGGTTCTCGGAAAGACCGGCCGTTCCGGAAACGCATTCAACGCTCCATTCACGCATCTTCATTTTGAAGCCTCGACAACGGCATTTGGTGGCACGGCCCCTTCGAATTACATCGACGCTGAACCATATCTCAAGACAGAGTTTCTGCCTAATCCGAATTGTGTGACTAATTGCCCGGGTTGCGCGGCTGATGATACGTGAAAAGGAGTGAATCGATGACGGCAAAGAAAAGTACTAGTTCAAGCGAGTTATTCTGGGTGTACAAGACCTCGATGGGAAATGTCTGCAGCGTCATACCCGAGGGTGGGTCGCCGGTTGGCAACAAGCACCTTGGGCCCTTCGCGACGAAACAAGCGGCTGTCGAAGCGATGTGCCGCGACGTTGATGCAACTATTTCAGATCAGAATCGTTGTTGGAGCGTGAGCCCGATTGACGCGTGCAAGGTATCCCAGCGAGTGGCCCGTCTGCCAAACGCGGACGCACCGAAGGACGTCGAGCGGGTCGCACAATTGACGGCAATCGTCAGTTCGTGCATGAGCGTGGTAGGCGACACCGGCGCGAACAACCCTCACAAGAGCCTCTTCCTGCACCGCGTTGCGTGGCATGAGTCATTGCGTTTGGAGCATCGGTCGCAGATAGGTGGCGGGCCTGGGCGCGGCATCTACATGCTCGAGCCCATCAGAGCGGCAGAAACGGTGATGTATGCGATCAAGGAGAATAAGTCATGGTGGGCTGCATTGTGCGATGTTGGAGGCTGCAGCGCAGCCGATCTTGAAAACAGCGCAAGGAGGATCGCAGCTTCAAAGAAGTGGGGTACGAACGAACTGCTAGAGACGCTGCTTCTGACCAACGATCATTTTACGACGCTCTTGGCTCGGATCGCGTTCCGGATGATATCTGCACCGATCAACTCCAGCGATCTGGACGTTCACGCCGAGTATTGGCTTGACCATTGGTGGAGGGGAACCGGCCCTAACGATCCTAATCGCCCGGCGCGAAAAAGGGCATTCTTGGCGAGCGCCGCCGACTTCAAGGAAGTGACCGGAGTACTCGTCTTGATGCTCACCGGCGCGCCGGCGCGGACACGCACGAAACGAGTCGGCACGCGTAAGGTTGCAGGCACATCGCGTTCTCGCGCACGTGCACGCAAGCGTTGACCTGACATATCACGCAAAGGAGGCGATAGCATGGACGGTGAAACAGTTCACTCCCTTTCCCGCCGCGAGTTTCTTGGCGCGTCAGTGATCATCGTTCTGCCGGGAGTCGCCTCTGCGAGCAAGTCTCCTACACGATACGCCGACACGCTATGGGTGCTGGAACCAACCGGACGGCTTCCAAGGCCGCTGCGGATGAGCTTCTTGCGGCGCACTGATGAAGACATGTATGTTGATCGCAACAAGGAAGCGATCAATATTCGAGTGCTTCATGCCCCCGCACTTGGCTCCCTTCTGCTGGAAAATGTCGCCAACCGGCTTGTTCAGAGAATTCCCGGCGACTTTCGCGATGGAATTCCAGGGCTGTACATCGGCGCCGCGAATACCCATGGGCTTCTCTGCACAGCCTGCTTTCCGCCTCAGCACGTAGCAGAACAAGTGTTCGCTCAGTGTGACTTTGAAGAAGTTGACCGGCAGTTGCGCATCAAGGACTTGAAAACGTTGAGGCGTCTTGCGCGGCTGGCCGGGCCAACGAAGCTCGACATCACGATCCCTCCCTGCATGGCACCATTCTGGCATGGCTACCTACCGCTTGACGCAACGAGTGTTCTGACCTGGCGCGAAGTTACGCTGATGGCTGACGTCGCACCAGATGGTTCGCCCAGTCGATCTATCGAAGCACCGCTGGGCATGCTGTTAGTACCCACCACAAAGTGCGCCGTGAGGTTAGATTCGAGCGCTGGCCGACTCGAAAAGGATAATGCGCAACGCATCCATCGAACGCCGCTCTGGGCAGCTCGTATGACGGCACAGACCGAACCGAAGGACCCCGGATCAACCACAATTGGTTTTGATGTCAGGAGACGTGCGTCCGAGGAAAGTGGTGTATCAGACAAAGTCGCGTGCTGCGCGTCAGATCACAGTGACTCGTTGACATACCTGCCAAAGAGCTCTGATGCCGACGAGATCGCAAACCCCGGTTCGTACATCGACCCTCGCCGGCCGTTTGTGACGGTGAAGGATGGAATGATCTCTTCACTCGGGCTGCATGCTGATATTCAGACAGCCGCGAGGACAGACAACGCGAAAGTAGAAAAATGGGCGCACAGAATTCGCTTCGGGCGCGATCTGGAAGCCACCGTCGTTCGTGGAGGGTTGCTGTGGCCGTTTCTGATTCCCGCCGTTTTGATCCAGCGAAGAAACCGCGAGATTCACGAAGTAGCTCGTCCCAAGAACGCGCAAACTCTATCCGTTGCAACCCTCCGCGAAACGTGGTTGGTGGAGTTGAAGCAGCAGCATTGGGACTATGCCGATCTAGACCTGGAGAATTATGGTGCAATCAACACCAACAAGACCTTGATGGGCTTGCGATGGCCGTTCAAGCGGGTTGAGGTCAAGGAAACACAAACCCCGCCGCTCAATGTGAATTGCATCAGGTTCGAGTCTAAGGATTGCGAAGGCTCTGCGCGGTATGCGTGGGTGTGCTTAGAGAGAGGCGTAGATCCCGTGCGCTTCCACGTGATCGTCACTGACCGGAATGGATCAACGCGGGAAACGACGTGTCCGATGTTCTGGGTGAGCAAAGATGTTCTCTCGAACAACGATGCGCTTATTGAAGCCATGGCAGAGTACAAACTGGGTATACCGCGGGAGTTCAACTCTTCTGATCCGCCCGTGCTGAAGCAAGACACCTTTCCGGGGCGCACCATGAATCTCGGCGGCTTTCCGTTGACGATGGTGAGTAAACGAAGTGGGTTGGAAGGCGATGCGAAGGAACCGAATCCGCCGCCAGTGGTGCATGATGTTGTCTTTGGAATTGAGTCGACCGTCGAGAACGACTGGAATTATTCAGTCCGCCGCCCCGGAGATTCGGCCTGGGAACAACGCATCCATCCCACAATGGAGAATGCGTCGGCGACGTCTCGGTCGATCAGCCCGCTCTTCGCTGGTGCCCCGGACGCCAAGGTGCGGGTTGAGTACACCAAGGAGTTCGCTAGGTTCGGCCTGATGCCCCGCGCAAAGAACAAGGGCAAGTCCCGCGATAAAGCGACGCACAAAAATCCAACCGATTCGATTTTGAGTGTGCTGAACGATCCGCCGAAGCTGCCGTTCCCGGAGGCTCCCTCGTCGTCGCTGATCAACCCAACTGTGACGGTGGGAACCCTCTCTCGAACGCTGGGCCCGATGGGCCTGGCGGCGGGGAAGTTGCAAGAGGTCGCCAACCTCGCGAAGGACTTTTTCGCCAGTGTCAAAGATGGATGTGACATACTCGGCTGTGTGGGGCTGGGTGACGTTCTCGCGCCGATCCGTGATGCGACGAAGGTTGCAGAGCAGCTCCCCACGATGCTCGCGAGGGAAGTCGAGCGCGTCCGAGCACCGCTGGACAAACTTACAGAACTTTCTGACGCGCTGCGCCAATTCGAGCAGATCGAAGGCTTCCGCGAGCTGGCACAGACCTGGACCGATCGATCCGCGATGCTCGTCCGCGCGTTTCGAGATGAAAACGAAAAAGTTCGGTCAACCATCAAGACCATGACTCTGTTCGCGTTGCATGTGGACAGGGCGCGAAAAACGCTCGGCATGAGCCTGATTGGATCGATCCCGCGCGAAACGATTGAGAGGGTTCGTGCAACCCTTTCAAGTCAAAGTGAGATACAGGGCATCGTCGATGCTTGGGACAAAGTCCAGAATGTGCGCACGTTGGAAGATGTGTTTGCAAGCTATGTTGATGAACTGCACACGACCTTGCATGCGAAGGTCGAAGAGGGGATCGAGCAATTCGAGCACGCTTCGAAGCCGTTGATCGAGTACATTCAGAATCGCGAGGGCAAAGATCCTCGGACACGAGAGGAGCAACTGCGCGATCTTGCCCGCTGGATCGAATCGTGGATGCAACGCGAGATAGAAACGAACGCGCATCGGCTGATGTCCGGCTGGGCGAAAGCCGTGTCGTTGGTGTCTGCGGAGTTGCAGCAGAACGCAAAGCAAGTAGAAGCATGGGCAAGCGTTGCCCGAGGCGTTCTGGGTGATATCGAGCGAGTGCGGGATACAGCGGAGCAATTGCTGCACGACGTGCAGACGCTTGATCCGAGGAAGATCGAAAGTGCGGCATCGCAGCTTGATGACGATCTCGTATTGCTCGGTAAACTGCTTCTTGACCCACAGACCGAGCTTGGAGATCGGCTCAAACAAGCTAAAGAACAAGTATCCGGTTGTTATGATTTGTTTCTTTCGCAGCTAAAACTTGAGGAAGGTCCGACCAAGCCGCTAACAACCGCGAGAAAGGCGTACGACCAAGCCCTCTCGGATGTAATCGACGACATGAAGATCAAAGCCGAGAAAGAAGTTGACGAAGCGCTGCTCAAGAGCATACTGGAGTGGAAATCAAACGACGCGACCCTCAATTCAAACGCGGCTCGCCAAGCGCTTGTCAAGGTGCTGCAAGGCGCCGTGGAAGATGAGTTGAGAAAAGCTCTTCGGGATCCGATCACGAGTCTTCAGAAAGACCTCGACGACTGGAAAAAGCAGGCCACAAATGCGATCACCGATGCAGAGAATGCGGCTAGGACAATCGTAATCGAGAAGTGGAAGGCAATCTCAGAGAACATCACACCGGTCGTCAGAGAACTGAAGTCTCAATACGACGAAATCAGAACACTGTGCACAACGCTCAAAGAATCCGCACAAGAGTTGCTGTCGACTTCCTTCCACATCTCCCACCGCTGGGGAACGACGCTCCAAGAAGCCGGGCCATTCGTGCCAAGACGTGGGAGATTTCCCGCACAGGCCTCTGCAAACGCGAAGGCAGGTCAGGCAAATGATCTTGAGTTTGCACTCGACATAGAAATGGACGCCTCTCTCATTGAGCAGCGAGTCGACACCCGCTCTGTCGTCCATGTGGCGCTGCGGGACTTTGATCTGCGGCTCATCGGTGGTTCACCATTTCTGACAGTCGCTGTTGAACGCCTGGCCTTCACTTCCGTGAACGGCGCGGCCCCAGTCGTCGACTTGAAGATCGCGTCCTTTTCGTTCGGGCAAAGCCTCGCCATGTTGGCGGAACTCGCCCGAGTGATTTCGCCAAAGAATGGTCCGAAGCTCGATATCGATTCGAGAGGGATTTCGGCGGGCTTTGGCTTTGGGTTTGACAAGATCGCGGCTGGTGCGTTCGGCCTGCGAGACCTGCGCTTTGGCCTGCACCTTTTACTTCCGTTCACGGGCGAGCGGGCAACTGTTGAACTCGGCATCAGCAGCCGCGCTGCGCCGTTCCTCGTCAACATCGGCATATTCGGCGGGGGAGGCTTCTTTGCGTTGCGGGTCTCGGCAAAGGGCGTTGAATCGATGGAGGCGTCCATCGAGTTCGGCGGGTTGTTTGAGCTCGATGTCGTCGTCGCCTCTGGTCGTGCGGAAGTGCTCGCTGGAATCTACTACCGACGCGCGGCAGACGCACTGACTATCTCGGGCTATGTACGTGCTTCGGGCCGGATCGTCGTGCTCGGATTCTTCAAAGCCAGCATCGAGCTCTTTGTCGGCATCACGTACGAAAAGCGGGGCAGACAGTCTGTCGTGTACGGCGAGGCTCGAGTGACGATCGAGATCAGCCTGTTTTTCTTCGACGTCTCGGTCAGCTTCTCAGTTCGCCACGAATTTCAGGGATCAACATCGGACGAATCGGCACGGTTGTTGCGCAGCACCACTGTTGGAACGGAGCCGCCTCAACTCGGCGAGAGTGCTCAATCTCCGGAGTGCAACCTCGCAGCGTGGGCCGACAGTTGCATCTTGTCGAATGAGTTATTGGAGGGGCCATGACTGCCGATCCCACAATCATCCACTGGACAATCCTGCCCCGAGGCGTGCACAAAGGCACCTTCGTCTTCTCTGCACTCGTGTCCTTTGAGTTCAAGGCTAGCGATAAACACGACACCAAAGAACTTCTGAAAGCGTGGCCCGAGCTTGTACAAAAACTCCGCTTCAATCTGGTGACCTCGCGTGAACCAAGGCAACAAGTAGGGCTTGACGGCGGCGATAAGGTTGACGTTCTCGTCGAGAGGATTCACGCGGAGCCCTGCAGCCTTAACTGGAAAGAGTACCTTGGTTTGGATCAAAACGACGTGTATATGACGGAAGCGTCCGCGCAGAAGATTTCTGTTGCGCCCGCTTCGCCAGTTCGGACACTGGCACCAGACCTTACAATCAAACAAAGTCCTCGTAAGTCGGTTCGAGAAGCACTCAAGTCCGCATACGGCATGATGGGTGGTTTGAGCTCTCAGAAGAATGGCGAGCATCCGCTCGATCAATTTCGCGTTCGCGTGGGCTCGCTGCCCAAGCCGCTCGAGAGTCTTGTGACTCAGATAAAGGAAGCGGATCCGTGGTGGTCGCGTGAACTGGATCGTCTTACGAACAACCGACGCGAGCATCTGCGTCCTGCGTTCTCGAATGCCGAGGAGAACGGCATTCGCACTCGCAATGAACTAAAAACACTCTGGGAAGATGACGTCGTCAGCATCGAGAGGTATGTGCAGCGTGTTCCGCCTCCGATCCACCGTCCTGGACATGTTGTCGCGATGGACCATCGCGTGTGGCTCAGCCGAAAAAGGCCGCACACACTTCGACCGGGCGACTTATTTGTATTTGTAGACCCCACCGAGTCACACAAACTTAAAGTATCGTGGGATATTGGCGAACCAGAGGAAGGCGTGCGATCAGAACCAAGCCTGCTCATTCCGTTGGGTGGGACTATACGACTCACCAAGCAGAAGTCAGGCAACGACAAGGAATCGGAACTAGCCAGTTGGTTCAGTCAACGCCACCTTGATCTGGAAGTGACTTTCAGAGAAGAGCCACCGGACGCTGCTACGGCCGATCGTGGTGTCACTCTGCTTCGCTACTGGTGCAATTCGCAAACAAAACAGCTCTTCCGCTCAACTGTTGATGCAGCTGGCAGGCCAACACAATGGCGGCCTGTCGATGGTGACGATCTCGCATCTCGCATCGATGCGCTCCGCGACTACGCGCAGGTCATGAGGTCTTGCGGATTGTGCTTCGACCTTACCTGCAGCGAGGAGAATTTGCCTGCAGGTGTTGCTGTCGCCGTGCAGCCAGTTGTTGACTCATTGCCCGAGAGCATTCCGGAAACAGTCAAGGCGCTCTTCACTTCAAAGCTTCGTCATTCACTGACATTGGTCAGCCTCGGGAAGAATGGTCTAGCGACTGACGAATTCGATCCCAAGCCATATCCTGCTGGTGGCACCTATCTGCACAAATCTCACATACGTGTGCGAACACTCAATGAGGAAGCTGCGGTCCACTCGCTGATTCGAGTGGCGGAAGACCTGGCGACACGATTAGGTTGGTACTTTGTCGTGAACAACGACGGAAGCGTTCGATCGACCGAGACCCAATTGAGCTTGGTCGATGAGCAGATGAAGCTAGTATGGCCGAAGAATCAACGGGCCAAAGGCGACGAACTCAAGAAAAGTGATCTGGCGATGAAATCCGTTTCAAAGATCGCGCACCGTGTGCCGGTCCTTGTGAATCTGCCATTTGTCGGAATGATGAATTCGTTTGCAAGTCTTCGTGTGGACCGTGACGAGGGCAGAGCACAGACGTTGACAAACATCAAAGCCACGTGCCGTGTCAGCACAGACGATGAAGGCATTGTCGTGCAACTCGTGCGGCTGCACGACAAATCCAATCGCTGGGAAGTTCCAGGAAGATACTCGCGTGCGGAGGATGAGCAACCTCAACTCGCATCGCTGACCAGCGACGGATTGTCAGTGATTCCCGCGAGCCGGGCCGTTGTGGAGGCACTGTGGTCGGCGTCAACGGACCTCATCAACAATCGCCGAGACGCAAAGCCGCTCATGCGAGGCGATCTTCTTGGCGGATTCGAAGTACTCATTCGAAAAATAGGCGACGGAAGCACAAGTTCCTGCTGGCGTTCGATGACCGGCGTTAAACTGAATGTTTGCGATTGCGAGCGATTCATTCCGATTCGCGCAGCGACGCTACACGCGACTGACGGCACATCCGAGCAGGTGTCGCAGGGGCGAGTGCCGCCGGAGTCTCACGCCCCGCCCACGCTCGCTTCATTTCACGGCAGGAATCTCGCCGCGACCTTCAAACCGCAGAACGACGACCAAAGCCTCTCGTGGGAAGCAGAAGTAGTGCCGGAACTGCGTTTCGGAACCCAGTATGACCTGGCCGTGCGAATCCTCGACAAAGGTCTGGCGTCGGTTGTTGACGACTCGAGTTCAGTGCAGGGAATCCGCGAGCCAAACAAAGATGAGATAGTCACCAGTACATGTCTGCGCTGGGAGTCTGTTGCCCCACCGGTCGTGATGCTTGACGAGCCTTGGAGCCAGGCAACGCACCCGGGTCGAACGCTCCTCAGAATGATCGTGCGCCCGGACCAGCCGCGAGATACTCGACGCATTGTCCCGCCCCGAGTTCACAGAGACTTTGCCCTGCGCCACGGCGTGTTCGATGAGGCACTTCGCGAGTATCGCCAGAACCCGACGTCCGGCGTGACCAGCCTTGCTCAGTTTGTCCACGGCATGCGGGAACTGAGCGTGAACTGCGAAGTGTTCATCGCAAACGACAAGGGAAAAACCGAGGGAGACGCACAGGCAAGCGGGCCCGCATGGACCATCAGGTCCCTCAAAGATCGCGGAAAAACAGATCACGGCCTTCAACGCATGTTGGAATTCAACTCGAATCCCGCATTGCTCGACTCGCCCATATACGTCAGATCGCATCCTGATGATGACGCGTTCAAGGAAGGATGGCTCCCGGATCCGCTGGCACACGGCGTCGTCGTTGATGTCGTTGACGAAGCGGGCAAGAGTTGGCTGGAAAGCGATGAGGTAAGCGCACCGTGGTACCCGGATGGCCGCCGCTGGCCTGATGCAAAGCCAATTCAGTTAGTGACGTTGGCTAGCGAAAGCGTTAAGAGACCGAGCGTGCGGTTTGCTGCGGTATCGAGGTCGATTGTCGTGACGGTGCCAAAGTCATTTGTGGGCTCGATACGCCTCCGAAGCGTGTGCGTCGATGACGCGAAGCGCGTGCTTGGACTGTGCACCGACAAGGACAAGGGAGAGGGTTTCGGGCTGAAACCAGAGGACCTGCTTGTCACGCCAGCTCTTGACGTCGCGTGCGCATTCGCTGTTTCACGTCCATTGATATCACCACACATCAGTTCAATCGAACACGAGCATGCCAAAGCAATGTCTTTCGCATTTGCAAATTTTTTCGGTACAAACCAGCCATCAGATAGCGCGAACAATACGGATATCGCGGATCAACTACAAGTTGCTTCGGACGCGGCGAAGGACAGTTCCGCCAGCATTTGTCTGGATCGTTCTTCAACCGGCTCTCTGATATTGGTGCGAAAGTGGCCAAAGGCGTGTGTTGAATGCGGAAACATTGTGTGGAAAGAGCACAAGGGGGTGGTGGAAACCTACAACGTGTCCCCCCGCGATACAGCACAGTCGCGCCGCGCCGCCGCATTGGACCCGTTGGACTTTCCATTTCACAGCGGCTCTCGTGACGCGTATCGGTACTTCTATCAATACTGGTGCGAGTCCCACTCGCGGTTCAGTTCTGACTTTCCACAAGGTAAAAACAACGAAGCACCACTTCTCAGCAAGATGTTCTTTGACGAGCAACGGACGCTGCTGCCACCACCTGAAGTGCGTGCGGAGTACATTCTGCCGCTGATTGGATGGCTCCGACAATACGACGAAGAACGGAAGGTGTATTCGAGCACCTGCCAAAGGCGATCCCTGCGCGTGTACCTTTCCGGAGAGCCCTGCGTTAGCGGGCCCGGCGAGTGCATCGGCGTCGTATTCGGATGCATCGCCTCGGAAGCAGCTCAGAATACAGCGTCAGAATGGGCGGCGGATCCTGTGACTGTGGACACCCACCTTGCGATGTCTCGACAGATTCCTGTCAGTGAACATGACGAAGTTGTAACCGGAGCCGCTGATCCTGAAGCGTTTTATCCGAGCACGCCTGAACAGATTGGCAGAATCATCGAGTGTGATCAGGAGGCTTTGCGTGAATTGAAGAAGACTCGTGGCATTCACACCGCGTATCCAATGTTTGACCCCGACCACAATAAGTGGTATGTTGATGTTCATCTGCCAGAGCCTTCACAGCCGGACGCCTTTTCCAAACTATCACTCGTCCGGGTTCAGCCAGGCCACATGCAAGAGAAGGCAAGCAACGCAACGAACAAATGCGGCAACCAGGTGCTGAGTATACCGACGGAATTGGCGATTTCAAAGCCGTCCCATTCCGACTTTGCACTGATCGCTTCAGATCGTGTGGTGCAGGTATCGCGAACGAACGACGATCGAGGGATACGTGTAGTAGTGTCTGGCCGCGTGCCCCCGCACGCGCAAAACGGTGAGTTGTGCTCCACTATCCGCATCGAACTCTTTGAACCCGTGTTCGACCATGTCGGCACAATCTTGGGATGGTCCATGTGTCACTGCCCTGACGCTGATTCGAGTGACTCGAGCGCGCCAATCGTCCGGCACGTTGGGCTCTCGAACAACCCTGACGATGCGGACGTCGACCGTGCAGGCGTCATTCTGACAACGGAATTCCGTTGGAGGCGAAAGACCGGCCCGCGACGGCTCGTCGTGACGGAGGTGCAGGCTGATTCCGCTCCGTCTGCCAAACAACTGACCTGTACCGCTGACTGCGAGCGAGTTGTGTATTGTGATATATTGGATTTGTGAGGCGATGTGCGCTCTCCCCAGAATCCTGATCCAACGCGAGCATTGCTCTAACACATTGACGGAGGCTTATGCTACATCGTCAAGTGACCTTGTTGGAGGCAATCGGGCGCGCCGAAAATCGGAAATACGACGATGCGGGGCAATAGCCCAGTCCTGCGTCATCCCGAACAGCAAAGCCCCCAGCATAGCCCCCCACGACGGCGCATCCCGCCCGGTTGGCGTCGATCAGGCTTCGATCAATCCGCACCATCGCGCCGCTACTCGCGTGGGCTTCAGCTCGACAACGAAAATGAGCGCCGCCACATCTCACGGTAAGATGGGATCGCACCAGAACGCGTCGACCAGCCCGTTGTCCTCCATGAAGCGCACGAAGACGCAGCCCAGCACCCACGCGACGGGATTTACTTGTATCGGCAATGAAAACTGGTCCGGCTTGAACGATGAATCGTTGGTAGGGTGCGGCTAAGTCCAATCATTTCAAACAGCGATGCTGAAAACGACACTCGCAAACTGGCGCGTAGAGAACCTTTCTCCCGTTTTGGCACATTAATCGCTCTCTGCAACGAGATGCGTTTTTACCGCTCGCAAAGCGTGCGAGATTCCGCAAGGAACTTGCGATATCAACGAAAGAGCCCCGACGCGCAACACGCTCGGGGCTTCTAAGCGGAGTTGGTGAGATTCGAACGAGCATACATGTCGACATACGGCCACTCGACGGAGCTCAGAAAACGACACTGGTCCGAGGCGAGCCAGAGAACCTGTCGCCAATTTTGCCGCATCTGACCGCGAGACGGGGTCTCTGTGCCAGCGCGACCTGGCAACTTCGCCCAGACTCGCGAGAAACACGGCGATTTCACGAAAAAGCCCCGAGGCCTATTGGGCTCGGGGCTTGCAAGCGGAGAGGGGGGGATTCGAACCCCCGAGGACCCAAAAGAGCCCTGCTGGTTTTCGAAACCAGTCCGTTTAACCGCTCTGGCACCTCTCCGGGAACGGGCTGTCGATCCATGATAGCACGCTGAGTGTCGGTTTGAACAGGGTGCCGCTCACCGCTTCCGCTTCTTGAATCGATCCTTCACGCTCGTGCTCGCGGTGCTGCCTCGCCCGAAGCCGCCCAGCCCTCGCATGGCAGCCGCGGCTTCGTACGGGTCTTCGCTGCGCATCTGGTTCGCCATCTTCGCGCGATCAGTCGCGGAGAGCCCGGCCATTTCCTTCGTCATTTTCGTGACGACATCAAACTGCTTCGTGAGGCGGCCGACTTCTTCTTCGTTGGTGCCCGCGCCTCGCGCGATGCGGCGTTTTCTTGAGAACGTGATGAGGCTTGGCTTCTTGCGCTCCGCCTTGGTCATCGAACTGATCGTCGCCTCAACGCGATCCAGTTGCTTGTCCTCGATGTTCACGTCTTTCATCATGCTGCCGACGCCGGGCAAGAGTCCCAGCAGATTCTTCAGCGGCCCCATCTTGCGGAGTGTCTTGAGTTGCTTCAAGAAGTCGTCCATCGTCATCTCACCGCGGGCCATGCGCTCCTGCAGGGTCTTGGCTTCGGTCTCGTCGATTTCCTGCTGCGCTTTTTCGACCAG
>CAZEZV010000086.1:0-14885 GCA_964516725.1 uncultured Phycisphaeraceae bacterium | reverse complement strand
TCGACTTCAACAACGATGGCAGCGTCTTTGACCCCTGCGACATCGATTCGTTCCTCACACAGTTCGCTGAAGGCCCTTGCACACTCTGCGGACAATGACGCAAGAGGCAGGTCGCACGAATTGCGTGCGGCAGGCTGCCTGTGGATTCGTGATTTCTCACACGCAAATACATGCTAATGGCCCAGGGGCGTACGCCGCTGGGCCCTTGCTTCGCTACCCTGCGGCTCCATGTCAGACACCCACGAATCCAAGACAACCACTATCTCCAACCGCAAACCCGGCACCATCCAGCGCTGGTCCGCCACGCTCATCCCCACCACGCGCGAAGCCCCCAAGGACGCCGAAGTCCCCAGCCACGTCATGCTCCATCGCGCCGGCTATATCCGCCCCGTCGGCGCGGGTATCTATGACTACCTCCCCCTCGCCTGGCGCGTCCTCCAGAAGATCAGCGACATCGTGCGCAGCGAAATGAACGCCGCGGGCGCGAGCGAACTGCTCATGCCCGCACTCGAACCCTTCGAACTCTTCAAGGACACCAAGCGCGACGAGACCTACGGCGACAACCTCTTCCGCGTGAAGGACCGCAAAGGCCGCCTCAACGCCCTCGCGCCCACGCACGAGGAAGTCATCACCGACCTCATGAAGGGCTGCATCAACAGCTACAAGCAGTTGCCGCTGAACTTGTATCAGATTCAGACCAAGTTCCGGGACGAAGCCCGCCCGCGCGCGGGCTTGCTCCGCTGCCGCGAGTTCATCATGAAGGACGCGTACTCCTTCCACACCATCATCGAAGGCAAGGGCGGCCTCAACGAAACCTACGACGCGATGTACGCCGCGTACACCAACATCTTCACCCGCTGCGGCCTGGACTTCTCCGCCGTCGAAGCCGAATCCGGCCCCATCGGCGGCTCGGCGTCGCACGAATTCATGGTCAACTGCGCGAGCGGCGAGGACACGATTCTGAAGTGCCCCGCGACTGGATACGCCGCGAACGTCGAAAAGTGCGAAGTCGGTCCCCGACCCGCGCCCGCCAAAGGCTACTTCGCAGGCGACCCCTCCGGTACACTCGAAGAAGTTCACACGCCCGGCTGCCCGGGCATCGAAGACGTCTGCAAGTTGCTCAAAGTAAAACCTGAGAACATGCTCAAGACGATTGTCTTCAAAGTGCAATCCACTGCCGAAGACCTCGCCAAGTACGGCGAAGAGTGGATCGTCGCCGTTGTCCGCGGCGATCACGACGTCAACGAAGGCAAAGTCCGAGACCTGTCCGGGTGCAAAGTCATGCTCGCCGACCCCAAAGAAGCCGAAGCCAAAGGCTTCGCCATCGGCTTCGTGTCGCCCCGCGCAGTCGTCGGCAAGAAAGGCGTCCTCATGCTCGTCGATCGCGACGCCGCAGTCGGCTTCGATGCGGCGAAGCAGAAACCCATGTTCTGGGTCACTGGTGGCGACAAGAGAGACTATCACGTCAAGCACTTCAACTGGCAGCGTGATCTCGGTAAGGACCCAATGACCGCGCAGCCCTACGGCATCGACAAGGGCTTCCCCGATGGCGGCCTCAAAGGTGGCGACAAGTATCTCATGGTGGGCGACATCCGCAACGCACTGCCCGGCGATCCTTCTCCGAAGGCAGCCAACACCGCGCTCGTCGCATCGCGCGGCATCGAAGTGGGTCACATCTTTAAGCTCGGCACCAAGTACAGCGAAGCGATGGGCCTCATCGTCCCCGATGAAAAGCAGCAGAAGTCCACAGTCATCATGGGCTGCTACGGCATCGGTGTCTCGCGCACGATGGCCGCGTGCGTTGAGATGAGCCACGACGAAGGCGGCATCATCTGGCCCGCCGGCCTCGCCCCGTACCACGTGGTGCTGGTCATGATGACACCGGGCGACGCGAAGCAGCAGGAAGTGTGCGCAACGCTGTCGAAACAACTGAGCGAGCAAGGGATTGATGTTCTGATCGACGACCGCGATGAGCGGCCAGGCCCAAAGTTCAAGGACGCGGACCTCATCGGGATTCCGGTGCGATTGGTGCTGGGAGACAAGGCGCTTGCCACCGGTGGCGTCGAGTTCAAACTCAGAAAAGACACGCAAGGAAAGGGCGAGGTGGTTGGGCTTGCAGATGTAGTGGGCAAGTGCGTCGCTGCGCTCAACGGTTAGCCATCCCAAGTTCGCCTTCGCCAGTGTCGCCAACGCTACATGTGCAGTGTAAACCGTCGCTGCGGTCCGTCGTAGTTCAGGCGGGCGTGCTGCAGAATGTCCCATCCAATGAGGACGGAATAGGCCGAGGGTTCCCATCCCAAGACCCCAACCTCCACATTGGGTCGCTTGACGATTTCTTTGTCGTCCGAACTGAGAATCGAACATCCAATCGGAAAAAATTCGGCCTCGGCGACGCCGCTTGAACTCATGTACGACAGCACATTGACAAGCTGTATGCCGAGCCGTTGACGAACAGATGGTGAGACCATCATGCCTGTGCAACCGGTATCAACGAGGCCAACAACCACAAGAGGCTCTGGGATCGACTTCTTGCTTAGTTCAAGTCGTCTTTGTGCTTTCTCCGAAACGAAGCACTTGACTCGCAGGAGCGCACGCCCCTGTTCATCCATGACGCCCCTGATTACGCCGTCCGCCCATATTGCCATGAACTCAGTTCCATCTTTGGAGGTTCGATCTTTCGAACGAGGAACGGCAACTCGCAGTCGGTAACCTCGAACCCCGCCTCAAGTGCGGCATCATATGTCGGGAAGATTCCGACCTGCTTTTCTTTGAAGTAGACCACAAACTGGCCACGCGATGTCGCGAAGAGTGAGGGGAAGTCTCGCTCAAAACACCTGATCTCTTGCTCGAGGGGCTTGGTCACAATACCTGAATCATCGGTTGGACCTTGTAACCCCTGAGGCTGGAGTTCGACGGCGGGAGTAGGATCTGTAACAATTGTGCCTATGTTGACGCTCTGCGCTATGTCGCACAACTTACGCGTCAAATAACTGCTGTCTGAAGTCTTGAGCGCCGTGTCGGCCAAACCCCTGCGCGCATTATGCGCGGTGCTGAAGTACTCAAGAATCGTGAGGCCCTCACGGAAGTTGGAACGAACAGGTCTCTCGATGATTTCGCCACTGGGCTTGGCCATGAGACCACGCATGCCGGCCAACAGTTGCATCTGGACTCTGCGATAAACGAAAAGCGGCGATTGAGCAGACAATTCGCTTGAATCTGAGAGTTTGTCTTCGACTTCCGTCAAAGGGCTTTCAACTGTCGCGTCTATCAAGTACACATCTGGCAGCGCAGTCTTTACCAACTCGTGCATCGGTGCCACTTCAGAACGTGATCCACTCGAACTCATACCTAACTATACGCGACTTTCGTCCACCTAGTTCTACTGCCCCTGCGCCATGCTATACCCCTTCACCCCATCAAACTGCCGCAGCAGTTCAAAGCTGCACACCGTGAACTTTTCCGCGACCTTGTCCATGAGCGCCACCGCTCGCCCCTGCCCGATGGTCCCGACCGGGATGTCCTTCTTGAGCTCAAACCGCACGCGGTAATAGTCCACGCACTCCGTATACACGCTCCCCGTCGGCCACACCTGCGTGCCGCGATTCGAAATCAGCGACAACTGAAACGGCGTGTCCGCCGTCATTCGCTGCATCTCATCCGCAACCGACACCGGGCTTAGCGGCGTATCGAGATAGATGTCGCAGCCGCAGACATGACTCACCACGTTGGTGAAAGTGCGAATGACCTGCATGTGCTGAGGCCGCGGCCCGCGCACAAAGCAGTTTTCGCTCACGTCGGGCACTGGAACGCCACCACTGCGAGGCTTCTTGCCCAGGTTGTCCTTGATCGCATCAACAAACTTCTGCGTGCCCACAGAGGGCGTGGGCTTGCCCTTGTCGCCAAAGTCACCCGTGTGAATGCCGCTTTCCAAGGTAGTCAGCAGCGCATTTTCGATGATCGCCGCTTCCTTCGCAAGGCACATGTGGCGGAGCATCATGAGCCCCGACAAGATCAAACTCGTCGGATTTGCGATGCCCTTGCCCGCAATATCCGGCGCGGTGCCATGCACCGCTTCAAAGATGCAGATGTGATTGCCGATGTTCGCCGACGGCGCAAAGCCCAATCCACCAACCAGCCCCGCCGCAAGGTCGCTCACGATGTCGCCCTGCAGATTGGGCAGCACGATCATCTGATACTGCTGGGGCTTCACGACGAGATTCATGCACAGCGCATCGACGATGACGTCGCCCGTTTCGATTTCCGGGAAGTCTTTCGCCGCTTGCTTGAAGCGTTCGAGGAACAAGCCATCCGTCATTTTCATGATGTTGGCTTTGTGTCCGCAGAAAACTTTCTTGATGCCGAGTTTGCGTGCAGTCTGGAATGCGAAGCGATGCACCTGATCGCAGCCTGGCGTGCTTATCAGCCGCTTGCATTGGATCATGTCGTTGGTCAGACGATGCTCGACGCCGCCGTACGTGTCTTCGATGTTCTCGCGAACGATCACGAGGTCGATCGGCACGCCCGCCTTGCTATACACGGTGTCCACCCCAGGCAGCGTCTTAAACACGCGCAGATTCGCATACGCGTTCCACAACTTGCGAGCGGTCACATTGATACTCTTGCCCCCGCCGCCCTTGGGCGTTTCCATCGGTCCCTTGAACAGGATGCCGCAATCTTCCACGGCCCGAATCGCCGCCTCGCTCATCCCCTTCGTTTCACCTCGATCAAAGCACGCCTTCCCCATCTCCACCGGAATGAACTCGAAGTGATTGAGGACGCCCACCGCCTTGAACAGGTCCAGCGTTGCGTTCATGATTTCCGGGCCGATGCCATCACCCGGCGCCATTGCGACGACTTGCTTTGCCATGATGTGTCCTCCGCGGCATGTCGCAAGTCCCTTGCCTGCAAGCACGTCCGGATGTGCGAAACACGGCCTCCGTTGTGCCGCGATGGAGAAGTATATCGCCACAATCGGCGTCTCCCTGCAACGTGATTTCCGCTGCGGTACACTCGCGGGCTCTGAAGTAGTGTCAGGGCGAAAACCAGCCAGAGTGCTCGGCATCGAACATGTTTTTCAGCACCTTTTCAGGAGGAACGAATGGCGAAGAAAGCAAAGAAGGCGGCGAAAAAGTCAGCACCCAAGAAGTCGTCCAAGCCCGCCGCGAAGAAGCCGACAAAGGCATCTACGCCCGCGAAGTCTGCCAGCTCATCAGGCCCATCGCACGGCGACTTCCTTGCCCACGCAATCAACCACGTGAAGTGGTCGCACGACGAATTCGTAAAGTTCATCAATGGGTTCACGCAGCAGAACGCGACGACCATTCCGCGAGGTCACGAGACACACGCGTTGTGGCAGGTCGGGCATCTCGCGCACACGTATGACTGGTTCGGAACGATGCTGGGCAAAGTCGACATCAAGTGCCCCGAAGGCTACGACAAACTCTTCGGCGGCGGCAGCAAGCCCATCGACGATCCGCTCGCGTATCCGTCGTGGGAAGACGTGAAGGAAGAATTCGCCAAGGCTCGGGATCGCTTCATTAAACTCGCCGCGACGACGAAGGACGCGCTTGGCGCTCCGTCAGCAGACAGCGGCGGATGGATTTCAACAAAGCTCATGGCCCTCGATCGCACCGCGTGGCACAATGGATGGCACTTGGGCCAGGTGAGCACGGTGCGGAAGGCGCTGGGGATGCCGAAAGTGTATTGAATGGACTTGTACATCCCGCACTTCACGAAACGCCGGTTTAGCCGGCGTTTTTTCATTGGTCGCATACGTCCAATTCGATCTGTCGCATGCCCAAGAAAACAACAACCCCGAGCAAAGCTCGGGGCTGTGTGTGTATTGTGAGTTGTGTTCTCTTATGCCCGACGACGGCGAGCCATGATCAGCCCACCCATGCCGGCCAGCGCGAGTGCGCCGGGGCTTGGGATGTTGTAGCAGAAGATCAGGTATTCCTGCCAGTCGTTGCCCGGCTCAAACGGATCCTGGCCCTGCGGGGTATCAGCCCACATCCAGTTTGCATCCTGAGTGATGCCCGGGATTTCACGCCAAGGCAGCGTCGTCACGACGTTCGCACCGCCGACGATCGGCGCGTTCCAGAGGTTGTTGCTCGTCGCGAACGTGATCAGCGCACCCATTTCGGCGCCGCCCGGTGCCGGGTCGCCAGTGTCGCGGTCGAGGCCGGTGCGATACACCTGCCAGCCAGCGTCACCGGACAGAATCGTGGGGCCGCCAGCGACGGCGAACTGACCCAAGAGACCCTGAGCGAAGAAGTCATCGCTCCAAGCCGCGATATAGATCGGGCCGTCGGTCTCAAACGTCCAGGTTTCAGGCAGGCTCCAGTTGTACGTACCTGGGTCACCTTCGATGCCGACTTCGTTGCGGCCAACGAAGTTCACATTGCCGCCGTTCTGTGAATACAGGGCGTAATGGTTGTCGGCGGTAATGGTACCGACCACGACTGCGGCATTTGCTGCGCCAGCAGTCAGGATCAAAGCACCCGCGGAAATTGCAATCTTCAATGACATAGCGATCTCACCCCTTCTCTGAGGTTGGTTAGCCCGCACACACACGAACGGGCAACTACAACATGCCACAGGAATGAGAACTGGCCAGTAAAGTGGAAAGGATTTTTGCGATTTCTGCGCCTTTGGCGAGTGAGTGAACCACTCCTTAGGCGAGTTTTAGGACCTAGTCAGCTTGTGCGCCAAGTTGATGAGATACGAGCCATCGCAAATTCAAGCCTGTAGGCGATTTGCGAGCAAAAATCGATGTGTCCCGCGAACGAGTTGGTCCTCGCTTATGCCTGTCCAAGTTTGAGCAATAACTGCTCGAGGTTGTGGTCAAAGGCACCACGAGTCATGACTTCATCGGCTCCAGCGTCTCGTGCCGCCTGCAAGAGTTCTTTGGCTACATGAGGTCCCCATGCCAGCACTTTCAGGCGTGGCGTGCGCCCCAAAGCCTCTTGCTCACGCACCTTACGGACAAGGGCGAGTGCATCGTCGCCCTTGTCCAAGTCGACGACCAGGGCCGTTGCTTGTGGGCAGTCGGTCAACCGGGCTTCGAGCATGTCCAGCGTTCTGACAGGGCGAGCCGGTACCCCCACGGCTTCAGCCGTGGTCTTGATCTTGGTGGCCCAGAGGAGGTCAGCCGCGGCGTAGAGGATCATGACAGGTTATAGGCAGAACGCGGAGGGTTCATACCGATAGGGGGCAGCACGCAGGTTTTTTCAGTCTCGCCGCGCTTGTGCCCACGCAAGCGCACAACCACGTTCTGTTCGCGGGGCATGGTGGTTTTTGTGCCTCTTTGGGGTACGATGAGCCGAGCCGATGGCTTGACTGAGAAATCGGCGGAAGAGCCTTTTTGAAGGTCTGCAACTGAGTCTCACGCTTGTTCGTGCAGACAGTTCCGATCTTTTCAGTCGTTACTCGAAACGTGGAAGAACATCGCTGGAGCTAAATACATGCCTACCGCTGCACCCGCCCGCAAGTCCAATGCCTCCAAGTCCGTCCCTGTCAAGGGCGGCAAAACGGCGAAGGAATCTGAACATCCGATTTTCAGCGAGCTTGGTTTCCCAACTGATCCCAACAACCTGTACCGCCAGACTGTCGGCAGCATGCTGCAGGCCGCGGACCTGATGGACTTGCCTCACCATCTCAAGATCATTCTTGCTCAGCCCAAGAACGAGATCATGGTGAACTTTCCGGTGAAGATGGATGACGGCACGTACCGCCTCTTCAAGGGCTACCGCGTGCAGCACAACAACGCGCTTGGTCCATACAAGGGCGGACTTCGCTTCCATCACGACGTGCACCTCGATGACGTCAAGAGCCTCGCGTTCCTCATGACCATGAAGTGCTCCCTCGTCGGTGTTCCGTACGGCGGCGGCAAGGGCGGCATCAAGGTTGATCCGTACAAGCACAGCAAGAGCGAGATGGAGCGCATCGTGCGCCGGTTCACGGCGGCGATTGCACATCAGATCGGGCCGGACTACGACATTCCTGCTCCCGATGTGGGCAGCAACGCGCAGCACATGGCGTGGATTGCTGACACCTACTCGTTCCTCAGTGAAGTTGGTGGGCACCAGCCAGAGGCAGTCATCACCGGCAAGCCGGTTGAATACGGCGGCTCGCTGGGTCGTGAAAAAGCCACAGGTCAGGGTGTCGTTGACACGCTGGTTGAACTGCTGCCGGAAGCCGGGATCGACATCAAGAACTGCAAGTTCAGCGTGCTGGGCTTTGGCAACGTCGGATCGTGGACCGGCAAGATTCTGCAGGACAAGGGCGCGAAGATGATCGCGACCATGGACCACACGGGCGGCATCCGCAACGACGGCGGCATCGACGCACACCAACTCGCGGATCACGTCCGCAAGACGGGCGGCGTTGCGGGCTTCAAGGGCGCAAGCCGGATCGACAAAGACGAGTTCTACAAGACCAAGGTGGACGTGTTCGTCCCCGCGGCGCTTGAGCAGATGATTCAGGAACCCGAAGCGCAGATGCTCAACTGCAAGGTTGTCGCGGAAGGTGCCAACGCACCGACGACTCCTGCGGGCGAACGCGTCCTCGAAGCACGCGGCATCGAGGTGTTGCCCGCCATTCTGTGCAACTCCGGTGGGGTCACGGTCAGCTACTTTGAATGGGTTCAGAACAAGACGTGCAAGCAGTGGGAACTCGACGAAGTCGACAAGTCGCTCAACAAGCACATGATCGCGGCGGCGAAGCGCACGCGTGATGCTCGCAAGAAGTACAAGTGCGGGTTGCGCACGGCGGCCTATATCGCCGCCCTCGAACGCCTGAACAGTGCGTACGCTGTACGCGGGATTTTCCCGTAAGCGACGTGAAAAGTTCATAATGCAAACGACCGGCGAAGTGCCGGTCGTTTTTTCATAGGTCCGATCGGACCTCTTGGCCTATAAAATCGAGCCGCTCAGAATCAAGATCGCCATACCCAGGTAGATCAGCGTGCCGCTCGCGTCCATGAGCGTCGCGACCATCGGGCTGCTCGCACTCGCGGGGTCTGCGCCGAACTTTTTGATGAGCAAAGGCAGCAACGAGCCGAGCAGCACGCCCCACATCACGACGCCAAAGATGGACAGCGCAACGGACGCGGCGAGGTATTGAGCGTGTCGCGGTTCTTCAACCTTGGCGTGCCCGATGAACGTGAAGAACTCAACACACAACCAACCAAGTGCCGCGAGTGTGCCGCCCAGCATCGCGGCTGTCGTCACTTCCTTCTTGATGATCTTCATCCAATCAAGCGGGGTGATTTCGCCCAAGCCCAGGGCACGCGTGACAAGGGCCGCCGCCTGGCTGCCGCTGTTGCCGCCGCAGGAGATCACGAGGGGCAGAAACATGACGAGGACGGCGGCGTGATCGAGTTGTTTTTGAAATCCTCCCAGGACGATGATGGTGATTGTCTGCCCGACGAACAGGGCGGCGAGCCAGACGCCGCGCTTCTTGAACATTTCAAGATGCCCGGTCTTCATGTAGGCGTCTTCAAGGGCCGCGACGCCGCCCATTTTCTGCATGTCTTCGGTGGCTTCGGCCTGCGCGACGTCGGCGACGTCGTCGTGCGTGACGATGCCGATGAGGGCGCCGCGCGAGTCGATGACGGGCAACGCTGTGCGGTCGTAGCGGCTGAGCAGTTGCACCGCCTCGGAGCGATCCTGTTCTGCCCGCAGCGTGACGAAGCTGCGGTTCATCAGGTCTTCGATCTTGGCGTTGGGTTCGGCGAAAATCAGTTGGCGCAGGCGCAGATCATCAACGAGTTTTCCATGCTCGTCGATGACGTAGACGACATTGACGGTTTCCGCGTCTCGCCCGTAGCGGCGGATGTGCTCGAGCGCCTGCGCGACTGTCCATTCGGGGCGGATGCGGACGTAGTCAGGCGTCATGATGCGACCGACGCTTTTGGGCGGGTAGCCGAGAATGGCCTGCACTTCCTGGCGTGATTCGGGCGAGAGCGACGCGACGAGACGCTGGGCGACTTCTTCGGGGAGTTCGTCGACGAGGCGGGCGCGGTCGTCGGCGGACATTTCCTCGATCATGCGGGCCGATTGCTCGTTGCCCAGTTCGCCAATGACTTTTTCCTGCTGCTCGGGCGACAGATATGCAAACGCCGCACCCGCGTCATCGCGTTGCAGAAACCGGAACGCGACTGCGCTGTCCTTGGGCGAAAGTTCCTGCACCAAGTCGGCAACGTCGGCAGGGTGCAAGTGGTGCAACGCCTCGCGCAAGTCTGAGTACGCGCCTGCGCGGATCAGCTCTTCGATTTCTGGCAACAGGAGTTGGCAGGTGGGCGTCACGCTGCGAGCGTAGGACGCTACGGGCGCGCCGCAACGCCGACAGAGTCGAGCGCGGCCTTGAATCCGCGGACACTGTCGTATGTCTCGTGCCAGCGCGCCGTGGACTCCTGCGCGGCTCGCACAAACGCCGGGTACTTGGCCTCATCGGTGATCGCAAGAATCGCTTTGCTCATGCCGAGGACGTCTCCGACTCCGACAATGAAGCCGTTCTCGCCCTCGCGGATGATGTCCACCGACGCCCCGGTCACTCCGGTTGCGATCACCGGGATACCCGCCGCGGCGGCTTCCTGCACGACCATGCCCCAGGGTTCATAGCCCGAGGGATGCAGGAGCAGATGCACGTCCTTGAAGAGGCTCATGACCAGGTCGGGGTCGGTGATCATGCCGAGCCAGAGCACTCGGGAGCGCAGGCGCGGGGGAACCCTTGCCTCCAGCGCAGCGCGATCGGGGCCGTCACCGGCCATCACGAGGTCTAGGTCTGGCCGCACGTCGGCGACGGCGGCGAATGCGTCGATCGCGTTCTCGAACCGCTTGATCGAGACGAAGCGCCCGGAACAGAGCATGCGGCGGCGGCCATCGCGGAAACCGGTTCGTTCTCGGAGTGCGGCTCGCTGCTGGTCCGTCAGCGGTTCGCGTAGCTTTGGGTCCGTCTCGAAGGTGACGACGAAGCACTGGTCGTACCGTGCGCCGTACTTCTCGAAGTAGTGCACGCCCAGGCTTCCCACCGGCATCACGCCGTTGCAAGCGCGGACGAACGCGCCGACAATGAGCTTCTTGATCATCCCGAGGGCGCCCTTGCGAGTGACGTCCGACGCGGCGTTGGAGTCCCCAGCGAGGAAGACTGGAATTCTGCAGAGCTTCGCGTACGCGAGCGTCATCCAGCACTCTGTGTACATGTATCCGTTGACGACGATGGCACGCGCGCGCTCGCGGCGCAGGAGTTTGATGAGGGCAAAGCCTCTGGCGATCCCTTTCAGCATCAGCCCGATCGATCCGCGCGGGGGCACCTTCTCGCCCTTTCCGAGCACGACGCCGCCGAAGTGCTGCATCGGGGGCAGAGGCCACTCGATGTTGTTGACCTCGAACAGGATGGGCGTCAGGAGGCGGAACTGGGGCAGTTCGTTGGCGAGGCGGGTATGCAGATGAAAGCGCGACGGGGCGATGGTGTTCACAATGATGGCGACGCAGGGGCGATTGTCGGCGCGCGTCTGTGATGGTGCCCGAGGGTCCGATGAATCGCCGCCCTCGCGGAGCGCCTGAGGCGGCACATCATGCAGGGTTGCAGCGGTGTGATTCATGCGAGTGTGTCAGAATCGACGGGATATCGCGGGTGTCGTGAAAAGTCCCGATCAGAGTCTGGTGAGCATTGATCGGCGCAGCGACGCACCATGTGTCGCATCGCGGGGAATCTTTCGCTATGCTTCCCGCGTGCAAACCGTCGGCACATACGACAGCCCGATTCGCGCGATGCAGGCGGTATCGTATCTCCGCGCGCACGACATCGATGCCCAATGCGGGGCAGCAATTGTTGGGCTTCAGAGCGGCACACAGGTGTTTGTCACTCGCGTCTCAGACGCAAAGCGCGCGAAGAAGCTGCTCGACGGCGTGGACCTCGCGATAGTGTTCAACTCCGCATTGGATCAGGACGCACAGAACGCGCCTGACCTCACGCGGTTGCCCGCTTATCTCGCACCGCCTTGCCCGCGCTGCAAGAAGACCCTGCCGCTGCGCAATGACATCACCGCGTGCCCCGGGTGCAACGCGCCGTGTACAGTTGAAGACATCGCGCAACTGGTTGTGCAGTATCACGGGCCTGAGAAATTGCTTCAGTGCTATCCGGACGAGGCGATCGCGAGCGCGGAGTACAAGTTCCTTGAATGCTTGTGCGGGTATGACCTCACGGGTCTGCCGCCAAAGGGAAAGTGCCCAGAGTGTGGGGCGCAGTATCAGAAGCAGCGTGCGTATGAGTGGTAGTTACTCCGAGGTGCAGCCGCGGACATTCTGGAATGTCCAAGAAGCGCTTTGACTTCGCGTGTGCAATCGCTCGTGCGACATCACATGAGTGATCTCGCGTCGCATCATCAGCAATGCAGGCAGGGGCCTTCGGACCACAATCTCAGGAACGATTCGATGTCGCATGGATCAAAGATCGATCCATCGTTATTGAAGTCGATCTCGTTGCAGGTTGCGGCCGCTGGGATGCAGGGGCCTTCCGAATACACGCTCAGGAACGCGTCGATGTCTAGGGGATCAAAGATCGACGTGTCGTTGTTGAAGTCGACGCTGTCGCACGCACCGCAATTTGGAATCGTTGTGCCCCACACGGCGATGCCGGGCACCGCGAGCATGCCTGACCCCGCATGATCAAACCCGCCCGCCACGATGAAGCCATTGCAGTTTGCGTCGGAGGTATCGCGAACGAGCGAGACGGCGGATGGATAGGGTGCGCCATCTTGCATCAATCCGCCGTCGAGGCTGCTCCACTCCAGGCCATTCCAGCGGGCGAGGTACGGGATTGGTTGGCCTCCTGCTGTCGTGAAGTTGCCGGAGGCGATGACGCTATTTTCCAGAATGAGTATGTTTTCAACCCACGGAAGGTGATTGGGCGGACCCGCCATACCGCCGCCAATCTGGTGCCATCCGTCGCCACTCCATCGTGCGATGCGCAACATCTGTTGCGAACCAGATGCCGTAAACGCGCCGCCCGCGTAAATGTCTCCATTGTCTGCAACTGCGATCGCGTAGACGGTGTAGTTGAGACCTTCACCAAAGCCTGACCATGTGGTGCCATTCCAGCGTGCGATGCCGCGAGTAGATACTCCGTTGATCGATTGCAAGTAGCCGCCCACGAGCAAGTCGCCGTTGACGTCGAGTGCCATTGAAACGATCGGAAAGAACGGATCACCGGTGGCGGTCGTGAACATCGGTGACCAAGCTGTGCCATTCCACCTTGCAAGCCATCCAATCTGGACTCCACCGATGCTGAGGAAGTTTCCGCCGACGATGAGGTCGCCGTTGGGCATGATCTGTGAACAGTGCAGATAAGTCTGGAACGGGCCGTCTGTAAATGCGCCGCCGAGTTGCGTCCAATTTGTGCCATCACCGCTGAAGATCGAGAAGCAGCCCTCGCCTTGGCATTGCTGACTGTTGAAGTCGTAGCTGTAGCTGAAGAAGGTTTCATTCGGACGAATTTGGAGCGGGCGAACGTTGGTGAAGCCACTGACGGGCGACCAGTTTGATCCGTTCCAGCGAGCGTACTGGTACGTCGGTCCGCCCTGCGTGAAGCGGAAGGTGCCGCTGGCGAACAGGTCGCCGTTTGGATAGGTGCTCAGGTCTCGTACCAAAACCTCAACGCCTGGCGTGGAGAATGGCCCGGTTTTCCATTCGTAGTCGCAGTTCCATTCCGACTGCGCGATTGCAGGAGAAACCGCCAGCATTCCTCCGACAAATGCAACCCACCTCAGCAATTGAGTGTTCATGTCATCATCATAACGATGCTGTCAACCCCACGCCCCCTCTCAACCCAATTCCTGGCGATACTCGGACGGTTAGACTCGGTCTTCGCTCGCAGACTTGATGGCCTCGCGTGTTCAACGCTTTTTTTCGTTGAGGCTTGGAATCGGAAAGCATGAACATGGCCGTGCAACGCTGTGCAGAATGCACTTGGGATATCGCCACGAGAACTATTCTCGACTACAGCTTGCGATAGGCCTCCACCGCGAGATAGTCGCATCGCTCATTTTCCGGATGTTCGTTGTGGCCCTTGATCCAATGAAAGCGGATGTCGTGCCGCTTGCGGAGTTCGTCGAGTACTTCCCAGAGGTCTTGGTTTTTGACGGGTTGCTTTGCTGATGTTTTCCAGCCGCGGCGCTTCCATTGATCGAGCCATTCCTTGAGGCCGTCGAGGACGTACTTGCTGTCGCTGGTGAGTTCGACGCGGCTGGGAGACTTGAGAGCGGACAGGCCTTCGATGACGGCACGCAACTCCATGCGGTTGTTGGTCGTGTCGGGCTCGGCGCCGTATCCCTCGCGGGCCTTGCCGCTTGCTGGATGCTTCAAGATATATGCCCAGCCGCCGGGGCCGGGGTTGCCCGAGCATGCGCCGTCGGTGTAGAGCTCGACATGGGGGAGTGATTCAGACACACTTGAATCTTGCTAAACGGGTTCAATTTTGACTGGTTTGCTGCGACGCTTTACTTGATTCGTCGCCCGCCACGTGCGGGTTGGGATTGCGGAACACCCTCGTCTTCGTCGAGATCCAGAGCCTCGTCGTCGCGCGCCGTCATCACGACACCTTTCTCCAGCTCGACTGTTGCACTGCCAGCGCCGGACTTGTATGACGCAACCACAAGCACATTCTGCCCTTCGGTCGCGTCGAAGATGAGCAGCGACTCAACGATCACGCGGCGGCCGTCTGAAAAGTCGATAACGACGCGATGGCTGTCACCACTTCGCTCGTCGGAGGCGAGCAGCCCGACGAGGACGATGGGTTTGCCTGCCTTGGGAGTTTGGTTGTCCGCGAAGATACTCGCTGCGGATTCGTTGAGGCGCTTTGAGAGGTTTCCGAAGCCGCGGTTC